>NZ_QFRW01000036.1:0-1907 GCF_003265355.1 Glycomyces dulcitolivorans
CGAGCAGCGCCGCCGCCGCGACGGCCGCCGCTCCCGCGACGGTCACGCCCGCCCAGCCCCAGGCGGTCCACACCGGGCCGAGGGCGGCGCTGGCGGCGGAGCCCGCGAGCAGGCAGACGAGCATGTACAGCGAGGACGCGCCGCCTTGGCTGCCGGCGGGTGCGGCGGCGGCGAGCAGGACGAGGACGGCGGGCTGGCAGGCGAAGACCCCGGCGAACAGGGCGAGGACGCCGGCCAGGAGCACCGCGGGGTGGGCGGCGACGCCGAGGAGGACGATTCCGGCGAGCACTGTGCCGAGCCCGGTGAGGGCGACGGCCGGGGCGCCGATGCGGGGCACCAGGCGTCCGGCGAGCGGGGCGCCGACCACGCCGACGAGCCCGGCGAGGTTGACCAGGCCGATCTCGGCGGCGCCGTACTCGAACGGGGCTTCTTGGAGGCGGTAGGTCAGGAAGGTCGCCACGCCGAGGTACCCGAAGAACAGGCATACGCCGAGGGCCAGGAGCCGGGCCGTGGCGGCGCCGCGGAACAGCCCGAGGACCGCCGCGTACGCCCGTGCCGCGGAGCCGGCCGCCGACGGGGCGGTGAGGTCGGGGAGGGTCAGGGTCGCGGCCGCGGACAGGACGTTCAGGGCGGCGACGCCGAGGACGGCGGTGCGCCAGTCGGTGGCGTCGGTGACGACGCCGGTGAGCGAGCGGCCCATGGTGATGCCGGCGACCGACGCGCCGATGACGAGGCCGAAGAACATGCCTTTCATGTGGGGCGGGGCCAGGCGCGGCATGAGCGCGATCATGGCCGAGGGCACGGCCGCGGCGACGACTCCGGCGAGGGACAGCAGGGCCACGAACAGGCCGAAGCCGGGGGCGAACGCGGCCAGGAGCAGCAGGACGGCGAGTCCGGCGGCTCCGGCGGATCCCATGGCGCGCAGTGGGAGCCGGTCGGTGAGGGGGCCGAAGAGGAAGAAGGACAGGGCGTAGGCGAGGCTCGCGGCGGTGAACGCGAACCGGGCGTCCTGGGCGGCGACGCCGAAGTGGGCGGCGATCTCGGGGAAGATCGGCTGCGTCAGGTACACCGAGGCGACGGCGAGGCAGGTCACGACGGACGCGGTGGCGGCGGCCGCCCAGGGGGCGGCGGTGCGCGCTTCGGCTGCGGGCAGGGCTCGGACGCTCATGCGGTCACCCCGTGACCCGTGCGCCGCCGTCGACGGTGATGAACGCGCCGTTGACCATCGCGGCCTCCGGGGAGACGAGGAAGGCGACGGCGGCCGCGACCTCGGCGGGGTCGACGAGGCGGCCGAGGGGGACGCCGGCGAGGACCTCCTTCTGGACGTCGTCGGGCGAGGCGCCCAGGAGTGCGCCCATGTCGTCGAGGATCTCGGCCCACAGGGCGGTGTCGGTGGCGCCGGGGTCGACGGTGTTCACGCGGATGCCTTTGGGGCCCAGGTCTTTCGAGACGGCCTTGGCAAGGCCGCCGAGGCCGGCGTTGACGACGGCGTTGACGACGAGGAGCGGGCTGGGTTCGAGGCGGAAGACGCCGTTGACGAACACGATGCGGCCCGCGCCGCGCGCGGCCATGCCGGGGGCGACGGCCCTGGTCAGGCGCATCGCGCCGAGGAGCTTGCCGTTGATGGTGGCCTCCCAGGCGGCGTCCGTCGCGTCGGCGAGGGGCCCGACGGGGCCGTCGCCGGCGGAGTTGACGAGGACGTCGATCCGGCCGTGCTCGGCGAGGACGGCCGCGACGCCGGCGTCGACGTCGGCGCTGTCGTTGATGTCGAGGCGGAGGACGGCGAGGCGTTCAGCGGCTTCGGGGGCGAGGTCGGCGGCGAGGCGCTCGCGGGCGGCGTCGAGGCGGGCCTGGTCGCGGCCGAGCATGACGACGTGCGCGCCGTCGCGGGCGAGGCGGGCGGAGAC
>NZ_QFRW01000036.1:1964-31817 GCF_003265355.1 Glycomyces dulcitolivorans
CGCCGCCGACGCCTCCCGTCGCGCCGCTGACCAGGGCGATCTCAAGGGTCTCTGTAGTGGTCATGATGCTCCGTTCGGGTCCGGGGACGGGCAGGTGCCGTCCAACTTGTCGGTCGTCCGCTGAGTTGTGCGCGGTACACTTCCGCGATGCCCACTGGTTCCACAGCCCGCCCGACCGGGCAGCGCACCCGCGACGCGCTGCTGCACGCGGCGTACGCGGAGTTCACCCAGTACGGTCCGGCCGGTGCCCGGGTGGACCGGATCGCGGACCGGGCGGGGTGCAACAAGCAGCGGATCTACGCGTACTTCAAGAGCAAGGAGAACCTCTTCGGCGAGGTCATGCGGGAGGCCCACCGGCAGCTGGCGCTGGAGGTCCCGCTCCCGTCCGACCGGTCGGAACTGGACGAGTACGTGGGCAAGGTCTTCGACTTCCACTACCGCGACCCCTCGGTGGTGCGGCTCCTGGCCTGGGAGGGCCTGACCTACGGCCAGGCGCCCCTCCCGTGGGCCGAGGAGCGGCGGACGTTCTACGAGGCCAAGCTCGACATGCTCCGCAAGGCGATCGGCGTGGTCGACCCGCCGGTGCTGGCGGCGCTGCTCATCGAGCTGATCGCGATCGCGTCCTGGCCGTTCGTGGTCCCCCAGCAGCGGCGGCTCCTGTACGAGGCCCACCGCCCCGGGTTGACCACTGTGGAGTCCCTGCGGGACTCGCTCAACGCGCTGGGGCGCGCGAGCATCGCCTCGGTGGCGAAGGCGCCCTAGCGCTTTGCTCATGCGCTCGTGCGGAACTCGTGGAAGGACGGTCCGGTCAGCTTGAGCTGGGCGTGGATGTCCGCGCCGAGTCCGAAGTGGCCGATCGCGCCGCCGTAGTTCTGCTGGTAGCTCATCCACAGGACCACGACGTTGACGACGCGGTTGGCGCCGGGCAGGCCGGGGTCCGGGAACGGGTCGGGGAGCTCGGCGCGGTAGTGGGCCGCGCCGCCGCGGTCGGCGACGAACACGTTCGGCACGCCGAGCGGTCCGGGCCTGGTGGGCCCGGCGGGGTCGAGGTCCCGCTGCCGCAGCGACATGACGGTGTAGACGCTGTCGGGGATGAGCCCGGTGAACCAGAACTCGAACGCGGCGGCCCGGCCCTCGCCGGTCACCGTCACTTCGAGCTGGCCGCGGGCGCGCCGCCACTGCCCGAGCGTGATCGGGTCGCGGCGGCGGGGGCCGTCGGCCTCGCGCAGGTCCGGGATGGGGACCTCGTGCAGCGGGTAGCTCGGGCGCACGACCTCGTGCGCGTCGGGCCGCTGCTCGGGGGCGAACAGCATCGGGTAGTTGGTGCACGGCAGCGGGAGCGGCAGGGTGTACAGCTCCATGCCGTCGTCGGCGGCGGTCAGCGGGCGCAGGATGCGGTACGGGGTGAACTCGCCGAACGGCGGCAGCTCGCTGTAGGCGGCCACCAGCTCCGATCCCCAAGCGGCGGTGACCGTTCCGTCGTCGCCGGCGCGCGTGATGCGGCCGATGGTGACGAAGTTGCCGTCCTTGTCCATGATCTCGCTGGGCGGGTAAGCCGGTCCTTGCGTGGTGACCGAGAGGTCGAGGACTGTGCTCGTCACGGCGGCGCCCCTCAGACCCGCTCGTAGCAGCGGGTGTAGAGCCCGCCGGGGCCGCCGGTGATGTACCGGTCGCCGGCCTGGGCCACGATCTCCTTGTAGCGCTCGTTCGTAAAGGGCGCCATGTATTCCGCGACGGGGACGGAGAAGCCGGAGACGAAGAGGACGCCGGGCTGGGTGCTCACCACGGTGTGGTACGCGCTGAAGGACTCGACCTCGTCGGACTCGCGGACCACCGCGAAGATGGTCTCCTCGCGCCAGGCGCGGTACGCCTCGTACATGGGCGGTTTGACCTCGACGTAGCGCAGCTGCACGTACGGGGTCTGCGGCAGGTCGGTGCCGGGGTCCTTGGGGGCCTCCACGAACCGCACGACCTGGCGGCGGAAGTCCCCGGCGGCGTACGGCCCGACGGCGGACCACAGCAGGTCGAAGTCGGCCTCGGCGGCGTCGATCGCGCCGAGTCCGTCGAGGACCCGCAGCTCCAGGAGGGTGTCGGCCTCCAGGCAGCGGTAGAGGACCCGGTCCTTGCCGGGACTGGCGAGCAGGTGCTCGCTCCACGCCTCGACGGCCCGGTCGCGCTGTTCGGCGGCGACGGGGAGTTCGGTGACGAGCAGGACGGTTGCAGACATGGCGGTTCTCCAGATCGGTGCGGGGTGACACTGAAGATCGAAACTCGATCGTCTTCGGACGGTCGGGGAACGGGGGAATCCGTGCGACGCTGCGACGGCGTGATGCATGGGGGCACCGATTCGCACTGCGTTCCGAATCGGCTGGCGCCATTGGGAAGTGAAGTGTGGGGAGTGCGATGTACACGTTCAGCATAGGAAGCGCACCCTCCGTGAGCAACCATCCGGTTAGTGTTGTGAATCAACTCACACGAAAGCAACCTAAAGGGTGACAAGCACATTGCGAGCACATGAGCGGCAGTCGCTCGAACGGCGGACCGGACTGCGGGGAGTGCCGGGCGGGTCAGTCGGCGGCCGGCGCGCTCGCCCTGCCGCCGAGCGGGGCCGGGTGGGCGATGAGCTTGCGGTGGGCGATCCGCCAGCCCCGTTCGGTCCGGATGACGGTGTCCAGGTAGGTCACGGTGCCGGTGGTGCCGTCGGCGTTGACGCCGATCCCCTTGGAGCGGGCGCGGACGCTCCCGTCGTCGACTTCGGAAAGGACGATGTTGGTGACCAGGTGGCCCACCGGGTTGCCCTCGCCGAGGGCCAGTGACGCCGCGCAGATCGCCTCGATGCCTTCGAGGGCGGGTGCGCCGAGGTCGGTGACGTCGTAGACGACGTCGGCGGTGAGGACCTCGTCGAGCCGCTCCAGTTCGCCGGCGTCGACGAGGTGGCCGTGCATGGCGAGCAGTTCGGTGATGGACGCGCGGTCCTCGGGGGTGATGGTCATCGGGTCCTCGGTTCAAGGCGTTCGAAGGAGCGGGGCAGCGCTCCGCCGGCTTACCGGGGAGCTCCCCGTTTCAAGGCTCCTACAATATACGGGGAAGTCCCCGTTTACAGCAAGGGAGGGGCGGAATGGCCCGGCGAACCGACGCCGCACGCAACGCCGAGCTGCTGCTGGCAGCGGCCAGGGAGCTGCTGAGCGAACACGGCCCCGAGGTCGCGCTCGACCGGATCGCGCGCCGGGCCGGGGTCGGCAACGCCACGCTCTACCGGCATTTCCCCACCCGCGCCGACCTGCTCATCGCCGTCTACGAGGACGAGGTCGCCGACCTGTGCGCCGCCGGCGCGGCGCTGGCCTCCGCCCCCGATCCGGCCGAGGCGCTGTTCGGCTGGCTGGAGTCCCTGGCGGTCCACATCGAGTCCAAGGGCGCCTTGGCGTTCACCGGCACCGAGGCCCACGCGGATCGGCGCACGGCCCTGTTCGACCGCTGGCACGCCTCGATCCGCGCCACCGCGGAGCGGCTGTTCGACCGCGCCCGCGCCCAAGGCGCCATCCGCGACGGCGTCACCGTCACCGACGCGCTGGCACTGACCAGTGCCGCCGCAGGCGCGGCCGGCGGGACCGACGACGCGCGCCGCCTCCTCGGCCTCCTCCGCCACGGCATGGAGTCCCGGCGCCTCGACCCCTGACCGCGGCGAGGGGGTCGATCAGTTCGCCGCGGCCTCCTCGACGCGGTTCAGCCATTCGTCCAGGAAGGCGTCGAGGAGGGCCGGCTGCTCGATCTGGAGGTTGTGGCCGGCGCGGTCGAGGACGGCGAAGGTCGCTCGCGGGTAGTGCTCAAGCAGCGCATAGACGTCGGCGTAGCCGGTGTTGTCGTCCTGGCGGCCGGTCACGATCAGCGTCGGCCGCTCGAACGGCGCGCCGGACTCGGGGGCGGTGCTCAGCTCGTAGCGACGTGCCACCCGCGCCAGCGCCTTGTCGTCGGCCAGCGCCAGTCCCGGCGCGATCTCCTCGCGGAAGCGGCGGAACGTCTCCGGGGACTGCACGACCGCGAGGTCGCCGTAGGAGGCGGCGTCGGCCGGGGGCAGTCCGGCCATGAGCGCGGGGTCGGGTGCGATGACGGTGTGGGGCGGGAGGGTCCGCTTGGAGTGGCGGGCCTCTTTTCCGATGGGGCACACCAGGCCGAGGCCGAGCACCTGTCCGGGGCGGGAGCCTGCGACGGCGCGGGCGAGGTAGCCGCCGTAGGATTCGCCGACGACGATGAACGGCGCGTCGCCGATCAGGTGGTCGACGAAGCCCTGGACGGCGTCGAGCATGTCGTCCGAGCCCTGGTACTTCTCGGTGATCTCCGTCTGCCCCATGCCGGGAAGGTCGGGGTAGAAGCGCCGGTAGGAGCGCCCGCCGGGGTGCGCGGCGGTGCGGCGGGCGAAGAACGGCTCCAGGAATCCGGTCATGAGGCGGTGGTCGGGGGTCCATCCGTGGATCGCGAGGACGGGGGTCCCGGTCCCGTGGGCGGCGAAGTGCATCGGCATGGGGGCAACCTTATGAGCCCGGTTCAAGTTCGCGGTGCGTGCGGTCGAGCAGCCCCCGCAGAGTGCCCGCCAGCGGCAGCCCGGCGCCGTCGGCCAGGTCGAGGGCCTGCTGCCAGTACCGGCGGGCGCGTGCCCGCCGCTGCCCGAGCCAGGAGGCGCGGCCCAGGCCGGTGAGGGTGTGCGCCTCGCCGGAGCGGTCCCGGGTCTCCCGGTAGATCGACAGCGCCCTGGTGAAACCCATTGCGGCCGTGTCGATGTCGCCGCGGGCCAGGGCGGTCTCGGCGAGGCCGCGCAGCGCGTCGGCCTCGCCGGTGATGTCGCCGATGCGGCTGCAGCTGTCGAGGACGCGGCGGTGGAGCTTCTCGGAGCGGTCGAGGTCGCCGCGGCGCAGGGCGGCGCCCGCGAGGCCTCGAAGCGCGTAGGCGGCGCCGCGGCGGTTGCCGATGCGCCGGAATTTGGCCAGCGACTGCCGGTACCGCCGCACCGCCGCGTCCCGGTCGCCTTGTTCGGCGGCGACGTCGCCGAGGAGGCGCAGGCCGTACGCCTCGCCGATGCGGTTGCCGATCCGGTGGCAGATCGCGGTGACTTCGGCGGCGTGGGCCGCGGCCGTGTCGTAGCCGCCCGCGGACAGGGCGATCTCGGCCAGGCCCCATCGCACTTCGGCTTCGCCGACCGCGTTCCCGAGTTGCCGGTGGATCTCCAGCGCGGCCTCGTATCGCTGCCGCGCAAGCGGGTAGTCGTCGTTGGACGCGGTCTGGGCGAGGCCGCGCAGCGCGGCGGCCTGCCCGGCGCGGTCGCCGAGGCTCAGGCGCAGCCGCAGCGCCTGGTCGAACCCCTCGCGGGCGGCGTGGAACCGGCCGGTCAACCGGTCGATCTCGGCGATGCCGGCGTACGCGTCGGCCTCCCAGGCGGGATTGCCCGCCCGGTGCGCGATCCGCAGCAGCTGCTGATTGCAGATCCGGGCCTCGTCGTAGTGGCCGAGCAGCCGCAGCGTGCGGTTGAGCGGGACGGTCAGGGCGGCGACGTCCTCGTCGTGGTCGGCCGCGTGCAGGGACGCGAGGAGGCTCGCGCGATCGGCGCTGAGCCAGGCGGTCCGGGTGTCGCCGGACGCCTCCAGGCGCCGGCGGTAGTGGCGCAGCAGTTCGCCGACCGCGGTGTGCTGCCGGCTCGCGGGGTCCTCGCGGTGGGCGAGCCCGGTCGCGAGGGCCCGGACCGAGTCGTGGAACTCGTAGCAGCCCTCGGCCCGCCGCACGAGCAAGTGCTCGTCGTAGAGCAGGGCGAGCGCCGCCGCCGCTTCGTCCGCCGGGACTCCGGCGAGGGCGCCGACGTCGTCGGCGCGGAACCGGCGTCCAGGATGGACGGCCAAGAGCCGGAACAGGTTCTGGGCGGGTGCGGGAAGACCGCGGTAGGACAGGTCGAGGACCGGTCCGCTGTGCTCGTCGGGCGGCAGCCACTGCAGGCGCCGGACGTGGTCGTCGATCTGCCAGTCGGGCCTGCCTTCCAGCTGGCGGCCGACGGCCGCCAGTTCCAGCGGCAGGTTCCGGCACAGCTCGACCAGGGCCGCGGCGGCGGTCGGCGCCGCGTCGAGGCGGCCGGCGGGATCGTGGTGGCGCAGCAGGTCCAGGGCCTCGCAGGTGGTGATGCCGTCGAGCGGGACGCGGGAGGCGACGCCCAGACCGGTGAGCCTGCGGCGGCTGGTCACCAGGACCACGCTCCCGGGACCGGTCGGCAGCAGGGGCTCCAGTTGCGCTTCGTCGGCGGCGTCGTCGAGCACGACGAGCGCCCTGCGGGACGCCAGTTCCCGGTGCAGGAGCGCCACGCGGGACGCCGGGCTCAGGGCGTCGATCCTGCGGCCGGGGGCGTCGAGGTGGCCGAGGAAGCCCCGGGCGACGGCGTCGGCGGCGGCCGGGGGCTCCGCGCGGTCGTAGCCGCGCAGGTCGGCGAGGAGGTGCGTGTCGCCCACCAGCCCCGCGTCGACGAGGTCGAGTGCGGCGCGGTGGGCGAGCTCGGTCTTCCCGATCCCGGCCATGCCCTCGATGACGATGACGGCCGGCCTGCCGTCGGCCAGGGCGGCTGCGGCGAGCGCGGTGATCCGCTCGCGTTCGGCGCGGCGCCCGGTGAAGGCGGCGGCGGGCGCGGGGATCGCGGCGTGGGTGGCGACGATGAGGGAGCGGTTGACGCGGTCGAGCACCCGGTGGCAGGCGTGTTCGAGGGTCCGGATCCCCGCGTCGCCGAGTCCGAGGACGCGTGCGATGTCGAGCACCGTGGCGGGGTTCATGCGCGTGCGGCCGTTCTGGAAGCAGCCGTGGACGGTCGCGAGCGACGGCACACCGTCCGGAATGGACTGTTCACGGTGGATCGAGCGGATCCCGGCCTGGATCCGCCGGAACGGCATGTTCCCGGCCGACGACCGCAGGCCGCGCAGGAAGGCGGCCAGGTCGTCGAGGGTCTGGATGGTTCGCGTATCCGATGCCCGCTGTGCCACAGCGCCTCCCAGATCGATCGGCCGGTAGGCCGCTTTCGGATGGTAGCCCGCGCCCACCACACCGTCCTGTTTCCTCACTCGGCGACCGGGCGGCCGTTCGGATGCGTTCGGAAACCGCCGCAAACGCCCGTGAAAGCGAAGGATCGGGTGACCAGAGGTGCGCGAGACCCCCTGACTCCTCTGGGGAAAGGAAGACCGATGAGCACTCGACTTCGAGCCCGCCTCCTGCGGTCGCTGATCACGGCGGCCGCGGGCGCGATGGCCTTCGTCCTGCTCGGCGCGACGCCCGCGGCCGCGCACTACGTGTACCAGGAAGGCCACCTCTACCGCACCAACGACCTCTGCGTCCACGAGCGCTCCGAGATCTCGCACGGCGACGGCGGCGGGTACTCCCGCGTCGACACCTCCGCGACGACGTACGTGGCGCCGGGCGGGACCTTCCCGTGCGCGCTGGCGTTGGCGAAGCCCCCCGGGCACATCGCCTCGAAGGTCGTGGTGATGGCGTGGAACGGCAGCGCCTGGTACGTGTGCGCCGAGTCCTCCTGGCTCTACAACGACTACGTCGGGTGGCAGCTCATCCTCGAATCGTGGATGCACGGGCACCCCTGGTGCGGCGACGGGTACTACGGGACCATGGGCCACGGCTACGTCTGGAACCCCGCGACCAAGGACTGGAAGGGCGGCCAGTTGTGGTCCGGGCATCACTGGCTGCCGGACCACTCCCTGGCTTCGGCTCAGGCCCCCGCCGAGGTCCCCGCGGCCGGTGACGAGGTCGGTGTCCTCGACGCCTCGGGCGCCGAAGTGCTCGACGCGGACGGGAAGCCGGTGACCGTCGTCCTCGGCGGGGCACCGGAATTCGGCCCGAGCCCTGCCGGAGACACGGTGGTCTCGGAGGACGGAACGGGTGTCGTCGAAGCCCCGCTGCACCTGACTTCCGAGCTCGTGACGCAGTAGCGCATTGATACGACGGGGCCCGCCGAGCGGCGGGCCCCGTTCACGTCCGCCGGGTCAGGCGGCGAGTGCGGTCAAGGCGTCGGTGAAGACATTCGCCGGGGGGCGGACCAGGCCGGCGCCGACCTGGCCGGTGCCGGCGACTTTGCCGGCGATGCCGGTGTTGACGACCGGGAGGATGCCGGTGCGGGCGATGAGGGCGACGTCGATGCCGACCGGGGAGCCGCGGAACTCCAAGGACGGCAGGGCGTATGACGGGTGCTCGCCTGCGGTGATCTCGTACATCGAGAGGGTGGCGGGGATTGCCTGGTCGACGGTGCCGCCGATGAAGCGGACGATCGCGGGGGCGGCGGCCATCGCGAAGCCGCCGAGGCCGGCGGTCTCCATGATCGTCGAGTCGCCGATGTCGGGGTTGGCGTCCTCGGGCCCGTAGTCGCCCATGTAGAGGCCGTCGGGGACGCCGGCCGGGCCGGTGAACCAGCATGGGCCGCAGCCGGAAACCTGGATGCCGAAGTCGGTGCCGTTGCGGGCCATGGCGGTGACGATGGAGGAGCCGGGGATGTCGCGGGCGGCGTCGCAGGAGAGCTTCGCGGAGGCCATGCCGATGTTGAGGAAGAAGTGGTCGTTCGTGTCGATGAACGCGAAGATCTCGGACGCGTCGGGGCCCTTGGCGAGGCTGGCGCCGAGGACGCGGGTGAGCAGTGAGGTGGCGGCGCGGTTGCGGTTGTGGAGTTCGTCGCCCATCTGGAGGGCCTGGGCCATGTGGGCGCGGGCGTCGAGGGGGCCGAAGTCGGCGAGGGCGTCGCGGAGCGCGGGGCCGAGCACCGCGGACATCCACTTAAGACGTGCGATGACCTCGGGTCCGAAGGCGCCCATGCGGAGCACCTTGCCGAGGCCCTCGTTGAGGGAGCAGACCGCGCGGCGGCCGCCGTCCTCGACGACCCACATCCACATGGACGGGGACACGACTCCGGCCATGGGGCCGACGGCGCCGCGGTGGTGGCACGGTTCGAGCGTGTACTCGCCGGCGGCGAAGCGGGCTTCGGCTTCCTCAGGGGTGGCGACCAGGCCTTCGAAGAGCGCCGCGCCGATGAGCGCGCCGCGCAGGGGGCCCGAGGCCCGGTCCCAGGTGATCGGGGGCCCGGCATGGAGGAAGGCGCCGAGCTCCAGGCCGAGGAGTTCGGCGGCCGGGGCGGCGGTGACGACCTGCGGGCGAGTCGCCGTCAAGCGTTCGAGCGCGAGGGCGTTGGCGGCCTCGCGGCGGGGGTCGGCGAGCACCTTGGCAAGGGCCGCTTCGGTGCCGGGCACCGGGGGCCGCCAGTCCACTTCGACTGTTCGGGCGGCCTGGTCGGTGAGGGCCTGCGCGAGGGCCGCGGCTCCGGCGGTGACGATGACGGGTTCGCTGCGGAGCATCTAGGCCTCCATGAGGGTTCGGGCGTGGCGGACGGCCGCCGCGTTGGACGTGAAGACGGCCGCGCCCGCCCGCTGCAGCGCCAGGGCCTGGCGGTCCAAGCCCTGCGGGTCGTCGCCGGTGCCGATGAGCGCCACGGTGACGCGCAGTCCGGCGGCCGCGGCCTCGTCCAGGGCCGGACCGATCGCGGCGGCCGGGTCGGGATCGGCGCCGTGGCCGAGGACCACGTCGAGGAGGATCGCGCCCGCCGCGGGGTCTTTGACCAGTTCGGACAGTCGGGCCAGGCGCAGGGTCGGGTCGATCATGGGGTGGGCGCGCCCGCGGGTGTACCGGTCGTCGCCGAAGTCGGTGAACTCGGCGTCGAGCCCGGACGCGAGGTAGGCGGCCTCCTGGCAGAGCGTGCCGCCCGAGTAGAGGCCGTGCAGTCGTCCGCGGCGGGGAGCGGCGGGACTCGCGGGAGCGACCCAGGACGTCCACTCTGGAATTTCGACGCCGAGGCGGGCGAGGGTCTGTTCGGTGATCGCGGTCAGGTCGGGGCAGTCCGCGCCGAGGAAGCCGATCTCGACCGGGGTCGCCATCGCGGCCGCGGCCGCTTCGACCGCTTGCGCCACTAGAGGATCGGGGGTCTTGGAGAGCACGATGACGAGTTCGGTGCCGGGGTCGGCGTCGAGCATCGCCATGGCCTTCAGCGTGGAGCGGGCGCCGACCTCGGCCGAGAGGTCCCTGCCGCCGGTCCCGAGCACGTGGCTGACCCCGACGCCGGCGGCGTCGAGCAGGCACGTCACCTGCTGCGCCCCGGTCCCGGAGGCGGCCACGATCCCGACCGGGCCGCGCCGGGCGGCGTTCGCGAAGCCCAGGCCGATCCCGGAGACGATCGCGGTCCCGCAGTCCGGGCCCATGACCAGGCCCTCGGCGCGTTCCTTGAGCGCGACTTCCTGTGCGAGGGACACGTTGTCGCTGAAGATCATCACCGAGAGTCCGGCGTCGACGGCGTCGAGCGCTTCGGCGAAGGCGTGCTCGCCGGGGCAGGAGATGAGCGCCAGGTTCGCGTCCGGCCGGGACCGGATCGCGGCGGCCGTGGTCCGAGGCAGGGCCCGGCCCGACTCTGCTGTGGATGCGGTGCGGGCGGTGAGCAGCCGGTCGAGTTCGGCAAGGGCCGCATCGGGATCGGCGGCGCTCACCGCGATGAGCAGGTCGGTCGGTCCGGCCCCGGCCGGGACGTCGAAGCCCATCTCCTCGGCAAGGCCGAGGTTGAGCGGGGTCGCCATGGCGACGTGGGCGCGCTCGACGCCGGATGCGGCGGCGAGGGCGCGGCTGGCGCGCATGAGGGTCACGGAGTCGTGGTACGCCCCGGGCCTCACGACGACGAGTTCGGCCATGCGGTGGCTCCTTCCAGAACGGTGCGGCAGGCGAGGATCAGGCCGCGGGCGAGATCGGCGCCGGAGGTGTGTCCGAGCCGCCGCACCCGCTCCGCGGCCTCGGGGACGTCGCCGTCGGCGGCGACGGCGAGGAGGAGGTCGGCGGCCTCGCCGCACGGCAGACCTGCTGCGGCGCAGTGCAGGAGGGCCGCGGATATGGGGGTGGTCCGTGCGGCGGCGGCCAGGACCGGGGCGGCGAGGGCGCCGACGGCTTGCAGCGACCCGAGCGCTCTGAGTCCGAACAGGACTCCGGCGAGGAGGTCGTCTCCACTCGGCGTGAGCCCGGGGCCGAGCCCGACCAGGGGCGGTCCGGCCTCGGCGATGCGGTCCGGGTCGCCGGTGCGGCAGGCGGCGCTCAGGCGGGCGACGGCCGGGTGGTCGTCGATCCCGCCCGACAGTGGGATCGACTCCAGTGCCTCCAGTCCGCGGGCGAGCCTCGCGGGATCGACCCGGCCGAGTGCGGGGGACGGATCGAACCAGCGCTGGATGCGGATCACGTTGCCGTACAGGCCGATCGTCCCGTTGCCGACGCGCACGGCGTCGCCCGGGCGGACGCGGAAGGGCAGCTCAGGGGCGGCGACCACGGCCGCGTTCGGGAGCCTTGAGGCGGCCGTGCCGGTAAGGGCCAGGACGCCCGGTGCGGCGTCCACGGCGATGTAGCAGCCCACGGGATAGGCCGCGATGACCGCGCCCCGGCGTTCGGGCCCTTGCAGGACGGGGCGGAGCGCGATCGAGGCCGCTGCGGGAAGGGGGACGATGTGCGCTCCTTTCTCGAACCACCGGAAGGACGGGGCCTTCGCACTCGACGAGAGGCACAGGTATAGCAACCGTACGGCGGCGAGCGCCAGCGGCTCCCGGAATTCGGGAGCGCTTGTAGGAATTGACAAGAGGTTGACGTGAATCCGCTGGCCAGCGAAAATGATCTTTGTACCGCGGTCACAACGAGATTTCTCTTGATATGCCGTTTATTTATCGGAAACAAGTCTCGGGAACAGTCGTGGCCTTGGTTCAATCTTCGAAAACTCCTCCCATCGTTTCGAAATCGAGAGTTCAAGCCCATGTGGAAACTGCACGGAGACGGCCGCAGCCCGCGGCCCGGTGAAGCGGTCAAGCCCGACGAGCGGCTGTCCTGGCCCCGCATGGCGGGGCTGGGGGCCCAGCACGTGGTCGCCATGTTCGGCGCGACCTTCGTGTTCCCCCTGGTGATGGGGCTCGACCCCAACGTCGCGATCATGATGAGCGGCGTCGCCACGATCCTGTTCCTCCTGCTGGTCAAGAACAAGGTCCCGTCCTATCTGGGGACCAGCGCCTCGTTCGTGGGCGGGGTCGTCGCGATCCGCGCCGCGGGAGGCGACTCGGCCACCGTCACCGGGGCGATCCTCGTCGCCGGCCTGGTCCTGGCCGCGTGCGGCCTGGCGATCCACTTCCTCGGCGCGTCGATCATCGACAAGGTCTTCCCACCGGTGGTGACCGGCGCGGTCGTCATGCTCATCGGCTTCGGTCTGGCGTTCGTGGTCGCCGACGTCTACTGGCCCGTCGACCCCTGGATGGCCTTGGCGACCATGGCGATCACCGCGGTCCTCGTGGTGGGGCTCAAGGGGTTCCTGGGCCGCATCGGCATCCTGCTCGGCCTGATCGCCGGGTTCGCGCTCTCGTGGGTCGTCGACCTGGTCTTCGGCCCCCGCACCGGCGCCGACGGGACGAGCGCCGACCGCGTCGACTTCTCGGCGGTCGGGGACGCGGCCTGGTTCGGCCTGCCCGAGTTCCACGGCCCGGCGTTCAGCGGCTCGGCGATCGTCCTGGTGCTGCCGGCCGTCATCGCGCTCATCGCCGAGAACATCGGCCACGTCCAGGCCGTCGGCGAGATGACCCGCACCGACCTCAAGCCGTACGTGGGCCGCGCGGTCGCCGCCGACGGCATCGCCACCGCTTTGTCCACATCGGTCGGCGGTTCGCCGACGACCACGTACGCCGAGAACATCGGCGTCATGGCGGCCACGCGCGTCTACTCGACCCT
This sequence comes from Glycomyces dulcitolivorans, assembly GCF_003265355.1. Lineage (GTDB taxonomy): Bacteria > Actinomycetota > Actinomycetes > Mycobacteriales > Micromonosporaceae > Glycomyces > Glycomyces dulcitolivorans. The sequence continues at coordinate 14,766 of NZ_QFRW01000036.1, forward strand.
CGCGTACTACATCGCCGCCGCGATCGCGATCGCCTTCGGGTTCGTGCCCAAGTTCGGCGCGCTCATCGCCGCCACGCCGAGCGCGGTCCTCGGCGGCATCGGCGTCATCCTCTACGGCATGATCGGCCTGCTGGGCGCCAAGATCTGGGTCGAGCACAAGGTGGACTTCGCCAAGCCGCTCAACATGGTCCCCATCGGCGCCGGCATCCTGCTCGCGATCGGCCCGGTCGCCCAGCCGATCACCGGGGACTTCTCCCTGTCCGGCATCGCGCTCGGCACGGCCGTCGTCCTCCTCGGCTACCACCTGCTGCGGCCCTTGGCGAAACGCGTCGAGGCGGCGGACCGCAAGCGCGCGCCGGCGGAGGAGTCGTGAAGCCGCCGCAGTTCGGGTACACGGCCGCCGCCGACCTCGACGAGGCCCTGGAGGCGCTGGCCGCGACGGGCGGGAAGGTCCTGGCCGGGGGTCAGAGCCTCATCCCGCTGCTGAACATGCGCCTGGCCGACCCCGGGCACCTGGTCGACATCAACCGCATCCCGGCGCTCGATGCCGTTGCGGCGCAGGCTGACGGCGTGCGCGTCGGTGCGCTGGCCCGGCACTTCCAGGCCCTGGAGTCCGACGAGGCCGCCGCGGTGCAGCCGCTGCTGCGGCAGGCGCTGCGCCACGTCGCCCACCCCGCGATCCGCAACCGCGGCACCGTGGTCGGCAGCATCGTGCACGCCGACCCGGCCGCCGAACTGCCCGCCGTCCTCGCGCTCACCGGCGGCACGGTGACTCTCCGGGGACGGGAGGGCGAGCGGGCCCTGAGCGCCGAGGAGTTCTTCCTGGGCCCCATGGAGTCGGCGATCGGACCCGCCGAGATCGCCCGCGAGGTGTTCTTCCCGGCCCTGCCCGAGCGCAGCGGCACCGCGTTCCACGAACTCGCCCGCCGCAAGGGCGACTTCGCCATGGCCGGGGCCGCCGCGCTGGTCACCTTGGACGCCGACCTCGCCTGCACCGCGGCCCGGCTCGTCTGCGTCGGCACCGGCGCGGTCCCCGAGGTCATCGACCTCTCGGGGCTCTGCCGGGGCTGGCTGTCTACTTCGGACTGGTCGGCCGCCGCCGAGGCCGTGCGGGAGCGCATCGAGCCCGAGGACGACATCCATGCGACGGCCGACTACCGGCGCCACCTCGCCGGGGTCCTCGCCGCCCGCGCCCTCAGCGAGGCCGCCGCCAACGCGGAGGCCCGCGCATGAGGATCACCTTGCACGTCAACGGCGTCCCGCGCTCGGCCGAGGCCGAGCCGCGGGTGCTCCTGTCGGACTTCCTGCGCGGCGAACTCGGCCTCCCCGGCACCCACGTCGGCTGCGAGCACGGCGTCTGCGGGGCCTGCACCGTCCTCCTCGACGACCGGCCCGTGCGCTCGTGCCTCATGCTCGCCGCCACCGCCGACGGCCACCATGTGACCACTGTGGAGGGACTGGCGGAAGAGGCGGCCCTCTCTCCCGTCCAGCAGGCGTTCGGCGAATGCCACGGCCTCCAGTGCGGCTTCTGCACCCCCGGCTTCCTCACCACCGTCACCGCGTTCCTCGAAGCGCATCCCAAGCCCACCGACGAGGAGATCCTCGACGCCGTCTCGGGCAACCTGTGCCGGTGCACCGGTTACCAGAACATCGTCAAGGCCGTGCGGCGCGCCTCGGAGCTGATGGAGTCATGACCGACGTCGCGCTGTCCCGCAAGGAGGACCACCGACTCCTCACCGGCCGCGGCCGCTTCCTCGACGACCTCGGCCGGGGCGCGCTGTGCGCCGCGTTCGTGCGCAGCCCCCACGCCCACGCCCGCATCAGGGACATCGACGTCGCCGGCGCGCTCGCCGTGGAGGGCCTGGTCGCCGTCTACACGTGGGAGGACCTGCCCGCCGGGGTCCGCGACCCGCTGCCGCTGCTCATCCCCCATCCGTCGCTCACCCACGGCCGCACCCCGTACGCGCTGGCCCGCGAGTTCGTGCGCCACGTCGGGGAGCCGGTCGCGATGGTGATCGCCGCGGACCGCTACCTCGCCGAGGACGCCGCCGCGCGCATCGACGTGGACTACGAAGTGCTGCGACCGGTCGTCGGCATCGAGACCGCCGCGGCCGCCGAACACCTGGTCCACGCGGACGTCCCGGGGAACCTCGGCGCGCGCCTGGAGCAGTCCGTCGGGGACGCGGCCGCCGCCATCGCGGCGGCCCCGCACCGGCTCGCGTTCCGGCTCGACATCGAGCGTTCGGCCTCGATGCCCTTGGAGGGCAAGGGGGTCTACGCCCGGTGGGACGGGGAGGACCTGCGCGTGTACTCCTCGACCCAGACCACGACCTCGGTGCGGATGGCCCTGTCGGCCAAGCTCGGGGTGCCGCTGCCGCACATCGAGGTGATCGCACCGGACGTCGGCGGCGGCTTCGGGGTGAAGATCATGCACCCCTGGCCCGAGGAGGTCCTCGTCCCCTGGGCCGCGATGACCCTCGGCCGCGAGGTCAAATGGGCCGAGGACCGCCGCGAGCACTTCATCTCCTCGGCGCACGAGCGGGCGCAGATCCACCACGTCGAGGTCGGCTTCGACGACGACGGGCGCGTACTGGGCCTGGACGTGCGCATTCTCCACGACCACGGCGCGTACACCCCGTACGGGATCATCCTCCCGATCGTCACCTCGACGCAGCTGCTGGGCCCCTACAAGATCCCGAGCTACCACGCCACAGTGGACTCGCTCTACACGAACGCGGTGATCGTCACCCCCTACCGGGGAGCGGGGCGCCCGCAGGGGGTCTTCTGCGCCGAGCGCACCATGGACAAGATCGCCGCCCACCTGGACCTCGACCGGGCCGTCGTGCGGCGGCGGAACTTCATCGAGCCCGACGAGTTCCCCTACGACCACGGGCTCACCTTCCAGGACGGGCGCCCGCTGATCTACGACTCGGGCGACTATCCGCAGAGCCTGGAGAAGATCAAGGCGCTCATCGGCTGGGACGGCTTCGCGGCCCGCCGCGAGGCCGCCGCGGCCGAGGGCCGCCGCATCGGGATCGGCCTGGGCTGCTACGTGGAGGGGACCGGCGTCGGCCCCTACGAGGGCGCGCACGTCCAGGTCGTGTCGAACGGGCACGTCTACGTCGCCACCGGCCTGACCAGCCAGGGCCAGGGACATCAGACCGTGCTCGCGCAGGTCGCCGCCGCCGAGCTCGGCATCGGCACCGAGCAGATCACCGTGACCACAGGGGACACCCGCCGCTTCGGGTACTCGGTGGGCACCTTCGCCTCCCGCGCGGCCGTCATGAGCGGCAACGCCGTGGCCGTCGCCGCCGGGAAGGTCAAAGAGAAGGCGATCGCCTTGGCCGCCAAGGTCCTCGGGGCCGATCCGGGCTCGCTCGAATGCGCGGGCGGCGAGGTCCGCGCCAGGGACGGCTCGGCCGCGATCGGCCTCGGCACGCTCGCGGTGCTCTCCAACCCGCTGCGCTACTCCTTCGACGAGGAGTCGGCGCGGGCTGGGCAGTTCGCGGGCGTCCCCGACCCGGACACGCCGCCGCTGGAGGGCGAGCCGGGCCTCGAAGCGACCGGCTACTACTCGCCGATCCGGTCCACGTTCGCCTCCGGCATGCATGCGGCCGTGGTCGAGTGCGACCCCGAGACCGCCGAGATCACCGTGCTCGACTACGCGGTGGTCCACGACTGCGGGCGCATGATCAACCCGCAGCTGGTCGAGGGCCAGGTCCACGGCGGCGTGGCCCAGGGCATCGCCGGGGCGCTCTACGAGCGGATGGCCTACGACGAGCACGGCCAGCTCCTGAACGCGTCCTTCATGGACTTCCTGATGCCGTACGCCACCGAGGTCCCCGCGATCGACACCGACCACCTGGAGACGCCCTCGCCGCTCAACCCCTTGGGCGTCAAGGGCGCGGGCGAGGCCGGGGTCATCCCGGTCTCGGCGGTGATCGCCTCCGCGATCGAGGACGCCGAGGGCTTCGCGATCGACGCCATGCCCATCTCCCCCTCGCAACTGCACCATCTCCGAGGAGCCGCCCGATGAAAGTCTCCGGAACCGCCCTGATCAACGCCCCGAGGGGCACGGTCTGGGACGCCCTCCAGGACCCGGCGGTGCTGGTGCGCACCATCCCCGGCTGCAAGACCCTGGAGCAGACCGGACCCGACCACTACAAGGCCACTGTGGAGGCCGGGGTCGCGTCCATCAAGGGACTGTTCGACGGCGTGGTCGAGCTGTGCGACCCCGAGCCGCAGGAGCGGATCGTGCTGAAGTCGTCGGGGAAGGGCGCCCCGGGCACCGTGAGCGCGACCGTGCTCGTCTCGCTCACCGATGAGGCGGGGGCGACCCGGATCGACTACGACGCGGACGCCGTCGTGGGCGGCATGATCGGCGGGGTCGGGCAGCGGATGCTGACCTCGGTGGGCAAGAAGACGGCCGGGGAGTTCTTTGCGGCCGTCGAGAAGGACCTGGTGGAGGGGCCGACGATCGTCGCCTCAGAGCCGGTGGCCGCCGGCGACGCTCCGCAGGTCTTCACGCGCGCGGCCGCCCCGGCTGGTGCGCGTCCGGGCCTCGGCTGGATCTTCGCCGCGTTCGCCCTCGGCGCGGTGACCGCGCTGCTCGGCGTCCTGGTCGGGAGGCTCTGATGACGTTCACGCCGTACACGGCCGCCGCGATCCAGGTCGCGCCCGTCCCCGGGCCGCTGACCGCCGCCTCGATCAAGGCCAACACCGACAAGTGCGTCGACTACGTCGAACGTTGCGTGGCCGCGACCGGCGCGAGCCTAGTGGTGCTGCCCGAGTCCTGCACGACCGGGTTCACCACGGGCCTGGCGGCCCCCGAACTCGCCGGGCTGGTGTCCGAGATCGGCGGCGCGACCACCGCCCCGCTCCAGGAGGCCGCCTCCCGGCTCGGCATGCACTTGTGCTTCGGCACTTATGAACGGCGCGATGCGGACACGGTCTTCAACACGGCCGTCCTCGCGGGCCCGGACGGCGAGGTCCTCGGCGTCTACCGCAAGAGCCAGCCGTTCCCGGGCGAGGACGCGGCGCGCGGCGGCTGGGTCACCGCGGGGACCGAAGTGTGCGTCGCCGACACCGCCCTCGGCAGGATCGGCATGGCGATCTGCTTCGACGGGGACTACCCCGAACTGTGGCGGATCATGGCCGTCCAAGGGGCGCAAGTGATCTGCCGTCCTTCGGCGCTGCTGCGCTCGGCGGACCTGTGGGAGCTGACCAACCGGGCCCGCGCCTACGACAACCACACGTGGGTGATCGGCGCGAACGCCACCGGGGCCGACCCGGCCGGGGTCCTCTACTTCGGGAACTCCATGATCGTCTCCCCCATCGCCGAGGTCACCGCCCGCGCCGCCAGCCACGAGTCGTGGGTCTCGGCCCGCATCGACCGGGAGGGCGCGGCCGGGCCGCTCACCCCGGGTTCCAGTGTGGCCCAGGGCTTCGACCACGTCGCCGACCGCAACCTCGACCTCATCCGCCGCTACGCGGACGACCTGCTCGGCGAACGGAAGGCGGAGTCAAGTGCCTCCGGTTGAAGTCGGAGGTTGTACCTCGTCCATCGTCGCTGGCTGCGGCGTGGCGGGTAGATCGGACCCGCAGTCAGGCGGGCCTTCCGGACCCTTGACAAACGGCCCAAGCCATCCGTCCACGTCTTCGGACGTTGACGGCGGCTATGACGTCGGCCGGTCCAGCGAGACCGCACCCACGACAACAAAACTCATCTCTCGATCTTCGATTGGCGCGCTCCGTATGGTGGCACAACGGGCACATCTGGCTGGTGTGCCGGGCGTCGACCGCAATGACCGGCACGCCCGCTCGGCGGGCCTTGTAGCCGATGTGCTGTGCCAACTGGTAGAACGGCCAATGCGAGATCCTGCCGCGCTGGGACCGGGTGAGCCGTACCCGCTCGCGGATGCCCTCGAGATCCTCAAGGGCGATACCGCGACCGGTGCGTTCGGCCGCCGACACGATCTCTTTCGCTATCTTGTGATTCACATGCGCCGCATGCCGGGACTCCCGCCGCGAACGCTGCGCCAATTTCTTCTTCGCGGCCTTAGTGGCCTTCGCCTGCAACTCGGCCCGAGCCCGCGCCATACGCCGCCGGTACCGCTCCAGATCCTGGCCCTGGAAGTTCACGCCGTCGGAGGTCGTCGCGAGGTTCACAATCCCCCGGTCCACCCCGATGAAGTCGACCGGCTCGCGCTCCTCGGCCACCGGAACCTCAACCGTCGCGGCCAGATACAACTCACCGCCACGTTCGAACAGATCAGACTCGCCCTTACGGTGCGCCCGCAGCATTGCCAGGTCCCGCTTCGAGCAAGCGAAACCGATCCCTCTGACCCGACCCACGACAGTGCGGACCGAGACCGTCCGGGCGTCGAGGTTCCAAGACAGGCACCGGTCGTCGAACGGCTGCGCCGCACCAGATCGGAAGACCACCGGTTTGCCCAACGCCTTCGCGGCCCGCGCACCACGCAACATCCCAGACCGGACCTGCGCTTCGACCACGGTGTAGGCGTCGCGGACCTTCTTGACCGCGAGCTGAGCAAGTTGCGAACCGATCCCGGTCCCCTTCGCCTCGGCGTACACCCGGCCGCGCAACGCGTATTCGCGCTCCACACGACCGGTCACCGCGCCCCGGTGCGCGAACGCGACACCCGCGATCCGGTTCGCCTCCGTGTTACAGGTGGACAGGGTTTCAGCCAGCGCCGCACGCGATCCTGCGTCCGGAACCAGTTTCACCACCACGACCTGCTTCACACCTGCGGCTTTAGGACACCGATGCGATCACTCCCTGACGCGACACGCCCGCATGTTCACTTTGTTGCAGTCTCGCGCAGCGGGAGTGCAACAAAGCAATCGCCCCGCGTTCTTCCGGGCGCTGGAGCACCTAGGTTCCAGCCGGAAGGCAACTGAATGGCGATCCGCATCGGCGTGGACACCGGCGGCACCTTCACCGACGTGGTCGCCTTCGACGAGGCCACCGGGACCCTGCGCGCCACCAAGACGCCCTCGACCCCCGACGACCCCTCGCGGGGCTTCGCCGCCGGGCTCGACCGGATCCTGCCCGCGGGGCAGCGGGCCGCGGCGGTCGCCCACGGCACCACCGTCGCCACCAACCAGCTCCTCGAAGACCGCGTGGGCGACCTCGGGTTCATCACCACCGAAGGCTTCGAGTCCATACTGGAGATCGCCCGCCAGTCCGTTCCGGACGGCTACGGGAACTCCTACTTCTGGGTCAAGCCGCCCCGGATCGTGCCCGCCCACCGGGTCAAGACCGTCGGCGGCCGGCTCGACCACAGGGGTACCGAAGTCCGGCCCTTCGACGAGGACGGCGCCCGCGCCGCCGCGGTGTGGATGCGCGACAACGGGATCGAGACGATCGGCGTGTGCTTCCTGCACGCCTACGCGAACCCCGGTCACGAGCGGCGGATGCGGGAGATCCTCGCCGAGGAGCACCCCGGGGCGTGCGTGTCGGTCTCCAGCGAGGTCCTGCGCGAGTACCGCGAATACGAGCGCAGCGTCACCACGCTGGTGGACGCTGCCGTCAAGCCGACCGTGCGCCGCTACATCGCCCGCATCGCCGCGCGCCTTGAGGAGCGCGCCGACGCCTTCTACATCATGAAGTCGAACGGCGGCGTCCTCTCAGCCGCCGAGGTCGTCGAGCAGCCCATCGCCACCGTCCTCTCAGGACCGGCGGCGGGCGTGCTCGGCGCGACCCTCATCGCCGCCGACGCCGTCACCCTCGACGGCGGCGGGACCTCGACCGACGTCGCGGTCGTCCAAGGCGGCGAACCGGCTTTGACCACGGAGGGCACGGTCGGGCGCTACCCGTCGAAGATCCCCATGATCGACGTGGTCACCGTCGGCGCCGGGGGCGGCTCGATCGCTTGGACCTCCCCCGAAGGGACCCTGAAAGTCGGGCCCCGCTCGGCCGGAGCCGACCCCGGCCCCATGTGCTACCCCAAGGGCGGCAGCGAACCCACGGTAACCGATGCGCACGTCCTGCTGGGCCGCATCCCTCCCGCGCTCCTCGGCGGCGAGATCAAACTCGACCCCGACACTGCCGCGGCCGGGATCGGCGGCCTCGCCACGCGCCTCGGGCTCGGCCTCGAACGCACCGCCGAAGGGATCCTGGAGATCTCGGCCTGGAACCAGGCCAACGCGATCCGCCAGGTCACCGTCCAGCGCGGCATCGACGTGCGGACCCTCCCGCTCGTCGCGTTCGGCGGCTCCGGCCCGCTCCTCGCCTGCCGCCTCATCGACCTCCTCGGCATGCGCGCCGCGATCATCCCCCGCGACCCCGGCAGCCTCTCGGCCTTCGGCCTGCTCACGGTGGACGTGCGCAACGACTACGTGCGCACCTGCACCGGAGGCGACCCGGGCGACCTCTACGCCGAGCTCGAAGCGCTGGCGGTGGCCGGGCTCGACCGCGAGCGCATCGCGCCCTCGGCCCGCTCGCTGCACCGCTCGGCCGACCTGCGCTACCCCGGCCAGTCCTACGAGGTCCGCGTCCCGGCCCCCGCCGGCGACCTCGACAGCGCCTCCTTCAACCCTGCCGCGGTGGAGACGGCCTTCCACGAAGCGCACCAGCGCCTCTACGGGTACGCCACGCCCGACAAGGCGCCCGAGTGGGTCAACGTGCGCGTGACCGGCGTCGGCGCCATCCCCAAACCCGCCCTGCCAGCGCAGGACCCGGGCGAGGGGGCCATGCCCTTCGCGACCCGCAACGTCCACTTCGGAACCTGGCAGGAGGCCGCGATCTACCGGCGTGAGGACCTCGGAGCGGGCGACCTGGTCGAAGGCCCCGCGATCGTCGAGGAGTTCGGCTCCACGACCCCCATCGAGCCCGGCTTCACCGCACGGGTCGACGCCCTCGGCAGCCTGGTGGTGACCCGATGACGAGCCCCGACCCCGTCCTGGTGGAGATCGTCGCCGGGACCCTCGCCTCGATCGAGCGCGAGGTCGAGACCGCGATCGGGCGCACCGCCCGCTCCCCGATGATCCGCGACGCCCACGACTTCCGCGCCGGCATCCACGACCTCAAGCTGCGCAAGCTCACCGGTCGCTCCTACTCGGCCCTCGTGCAGCCGGTCGTCCGCGACTTCCCCGTCGCGACCATGAACCCCGGGGACGTGTACTTCCACAACGACGTCTACCTCTCCGAAGGCGGCATCGGGCACCTGCCCGACCTGTGCGTCACCGTCCCGGTCTTCCACGAGGGCGAGGTGGTCGCCTTCGTGCAGGCCTTCGGCCACCACGACGACATCGGCGGCGCCGTCCCCGGCTCGATGCCGTCCGGGGCGCGCTCGGTGTACGAGGAGGGGCTCATGGTCCCGCCGATCAAGCTGCGCGACAAGGGGTTCGTGAACGAGGCCGCCCTGCGCATCATGGTCCGCAACTCCCGCACCCCCGACTCGCTCGAAGGCGACCTCGAAGCCGAGTGCTCGGCCTGCACCATGGGCGCCGAGCGGCTCTCCGAACTCTTCGAACGGTACGGCCGCAGCGAGGTCGAGGCGTGCTTCGACGCCATCATCGACAACACCACCGAGACCTACCGGCGCGAGATCCTGGCCAAGATCCCCGAGGGCACCTGGGTGTGGGAGGACTACGCCGAGCACGACGGCGTCGACGCCCCGCGCCTGCACCGCCAGCGCATCACCCTCACCAAGCTCCCCGACCGGCTGATCATCGACTTCACCGGCACCGGGCCGCAGGCCAAGGGCCCCATCAACCACGCCGGGGACTACGCCGACGGCGTGTTCCTCAAGAAGTGGCTGGCGCCGATCCTGCGCAACCTCGCGGACTCGCCCGAGCGGGCCGCCGAGCTCGACGTCAACGAAGGGGTCGTGCCGCTCATCGAGATGCGCTTCCCCGACAAGGGGACGCTGCTGACGCCGGTGTTCCCGGCGCCGACGAACGCGCGCACCTTCGTGATCCTGCGGCTCCTCGGCGTCCTGTCCGGGGTGCTCGCGAAGGCGACCGGCGGCCGGATGCCCGCCGACCAGGAGACGATCCGCTACACCGGCGTCTACGGCGAGGGCTACCTCATGCGCGAGGTCCTCGGCGGGGGCTCGGGCGGGCGCTGGTACGCGGACGGGGAGGACACCATCCACGTCGTCCCCGACTCGCGGAACATCCCGGTCGAGTTCGCCGAGTCGCGCTGGCCGATCAGGGTGGAGCGGCTCGGTCTGGCGGTGGATTCGGGCGGGCCGGGGCGGTTCCGGGGCGGTCTGGGGTATGACAAGCACGTGCGGATGCTCGAAGACGCGCGCTTCATGTCGATCGCCGACCGGAACCTGCTGGCCTGCTGGGGCGTGAACGGCGGCGCGGCGGGTCGGCCGTTCACGGTGGACATCGAGGGCAGGCTCGTGGGCGGGCTGACCGATGCCGAGCCGGTGCGCGAGGGCGAGGTGATCCGCATCCGGACGACCGGGGGCGGCGGGTGGGGCGATCCGCTCGACCGCGAGCCGGGCCGGGTCGCCGACGATGTGCGCGACGGCAAGGTGTCGGTTGAGGGGGCGCGGGCCGACTACGGTGTCGTGCTCGCTTCCGGCTTGGTCGATGAGGCCGCGACCGATGCGCTGCGCGAGCGCCTGCGGGCCGAGCGCGGCGAGGCGCCGTTCTTCGACCGGGGCCCGGGTTTCCCGGGGTTGTCGGGCGGGAAGGACCACGCCGATGTCGACGTCGTCCGACCGGAATGAGTAGAACCACTGTGGAGGGAATCTGATGGCCATTGAAGTGCGCAAGGTCGCGATCGAGAGCGTCACTGACGCGTCCGGGCTGGCGGCGTTGATCGACGACGGGGTGTTCGAGGCGGACCGGGTCCTGGCGGTGATCGGCAAGACCGAGGGCAACGGCGGCGTGAACGACTACACGCGCATCCTGGCCGACCGGGCCTTCCGGGAGGTCCTGGCGGCCAAGGGGACCCGCACGATCGAGGAGGTCGGGGAGGTGCCGCTGGTCTGGTCGGGCGGCACCGACGGGGTGATCAGTCCGCACGCGGTGGTCTTCGCCGAGGTGGACGCCCCGGCCGGGGACCCGGCCGAGTCGCGGCTGGCCGTGGGCATCGCGATGAGCGAGGTGATCCTCCCCGAGGACATCGGGCGGCCCGCGATGGTCGAGAAGGTGGCCGCCGGGGTGCTGGAGGCGATGAAGACCGCCGGGATCGACGATCCGGCCGACGTCCACTACGTGCAGACGAAGACGCCGCTGCTGACGCTGTCGACGATCGAGGAGGCCAAGTCGCGCGGGCAGGAGGTCTTCACCGAGGAGACGGGCCTGTCGATGGACGTCTCCAACGGCACCACCGCGCTCGGGATCGCGGTCGCGCTCGGCGAGTGCGAGATGCCTGCGGCCGAGCAGATCTGCAAGGACATGAGCCTGTACTCGTCGGTCGCCTCGTGTTCGTCCGGTGTGGAGCTCGACCGGGCGCAGATCGTGGTGGTCGGCAACGTGCGCGGGGCCGGGGGCCGCTACCGCGCGGGGCACTCGGTCATGAAGGACGCCTTGGACGCCGACGGCGTGTGGGAGGCGATCGCCGACGCCGGGATCGACCTGCCCGAGCGGCCGCGGTCGAGCGACCTGGACGGTCGGCTCGTCGGCGTGTTCTGCAAGTGCGAGGCCGACCCGACCGGGCGCGTGCGGGGCCGCCGCAACATCATGCTGGACGACTCGGACGTGCACTGGCACCGCCAGATCAAGTCCTGCGTGGGCGGCGTCGTCGCGGCGGTGACCGGCGACCCGGCCGTGTTCGTCTCCGTCGCGGCCTGGCACCAGGGCCCGTCGGGCGGCGGCCCGGTCATCGCCATCGCCGACCTGGGCCCGGCGCAGTGAGGACGATCGTCCGATCCTTCGCGGAACAGGTTGAGCGCCGACCGGACCGCGTGCTCTTCGAGCTGCCCGAGGGGCGGCGTCTCACTTACGGCGAGACCGACGAGGCCGTGCGGCGCATCGCCGCGCGGCTCGTCGCCGACGGCGTGCGCCCAGGCGACCGGGTGGCGGCGCAGGTCGAGAAGTCGCCGGAGGCCATCGCGCTGTACCTGGCGACCCTGCGGATCGGCGGCGTCTTCCTGCCGCTCAACACCGCGTACACGGACACGGAGATGGACTACTTCATCGGGGACGCCGAGCCCCGGGTCCTGGTCTGCGGACCCGAAGGCCGGCACCGCGACAGCGTGGTCGTGGAGACCTTGGGCCGCAACGGAGACGGGACGCTCATGGAGGGCGGGGAACTCCATGACGGGGTCCACGACGCCGCGGCCGGCGACCCGGCGGCGATCGTCTACACCTCCGGGACCACCGGGCGCTCGAAGGGCGCGGTGATCACCCACGGGAACCTCGCCTCGAACTGCGAGGCGCTGCGCGAGTCCTGGCGTTGCACCGGTGCGGACCGGCTCATCCACGCCCTGCCGATCTTCCACGTCCACGGGCTCTTCGTCGCGGTGAACCTGACCCTGGCGACGGGCGCTTCGATGGACTTCCTGCCCGCGTTCGACGCCGAGCGGATCATCGACCTGCTGCCGCGCGCGACCGTGCTCATGGGCGTCCCCACGTTCTATTCGCGACTGCTCAAGAGCGACCGGCTCACCCCCGAGGCCTGCTCCTCGATGCGGCTCTTCGTCTCCGGCTCGGCACCGCTCCCGGCGAGCGACCACGCGGCGTTCGCGGCGCGCACCGGGCACGCCATCCTGGAGCGCTACGGCATGACCGAGACGGGCATGATCACCACCAACCCCTACGACGGCCCGCGCAAGCCCGGCACGGTCGGCCGGCCGCTGCCCGGCGTCGAGGTCCGGGTGGTGGACCGCGAGCACGGCAAGGCGCTGGACGACGGCGAGATCGGCGCCATCGAGGTCCGCGGCCCCAACGTCTTCACCGGCTACTGGCGGATGCCCGAGAAGACCGCCGCCGAGTTCCGCGACGACGGCTTCTTCATCACCGGCGACCTCGGCCGCATCGACGAGGACGGGTACCTCAGCATCGTCGGCCGCGACAAGGACCTCGTCATCTCCGGCGGACTCAACGTGTACCCCAAGGAGATCGAGGACCTGATCGACGCCTCCCCCGACGTCCTGGAGTCCGCCGTGATCGGCGTCCCGCACCCGGACTTCGGCGAGACGGTGGTGGCCGTCGTGGTCGCCAAGCCCGGCCGGGAGCTGCGACCCGAGGACCTCCTGGGCTTCATCGCCGGAGACCTCGCCCGCTTCAAGCAGCCGCGCGCGATCCGCATCGTCCCCTCGCTCCCGCGCAACGTCATGGGAAAGGTCCAGAAGGCCGAGCTGCGCCGGCGCTACGCAGGACTCTTCACCGGCGGGGACCGCGCTTGAACCGCGGTCAGGTCGCGCGGTTCCTGCGGCGCACGCCCGATTTCTCCAACGGATTACAGGCGGGGAGCCCTAGGCGCTCAAAGCATGGGGCCGGGCCCGAATACGAATCGGGCCCGGCCGCCGACAAATCGGTTCTCTCACCCAATGATGAGCAGGATGCTAACGCCAGCCGACGTCCTTCTGAACATGGTTGCTGTTCGTCATGGCCCCTCCTCACTCAAGTCCGGATCTGTTCTTCCGCCTCATTGAATCCCCTGCAGGCGTTGACGAGAAGAGTCCGTTGGACTACGTTGGACCCGTCCTCGGCGCCGCAGCGCCCACCCCCAGCGGAGGCATTTCCGTGACCGCGAATCCGCGCCCGCCCGGTCCCGACACCGTCGCAAGGCTCTCCTCATGGCTGGCCGTCCACCTCTCCGACTCCGGCAAGTCCGTCGCCGAGGTCGCCCGCGAACTCGGGGTCAGCGAGGTGGCCGTCCGTTCCTGGCTCCTCGGCCGCACAATGGAAGACGAGGGCGAGTTCGCCCATCTCGACACCCCCGCCAAACTCGGCGGCTGGCTGCGAGCCCGCATCGCCGACTCCGGCTGCACCGTCCGGGAGATCGCCGAATCCACTGAGGACGTCAGTCGGGCCACGGTCTACTACTGGATTCAAGGCGAGCACCTCCCCCGGCCCCCGGCCGGGGACGAGCCCGACCGCTTCGACCTGCTCCTGAGCAACCCCCGCCTGGGCCTGAGCCTGCGCCAGCGCGTCCAGCTCGACGAGGTTCGCCGCCGCCTCACCGGCACCTCCCTGAACGCGGCCCCTGCGGCCGTCGACTGGCCCGCCTGGAGTCTGCCCGCCGACGACCGGTCCTTCACCGGCCGAAACGAAGAACTGCGGCGCCTCGACCGGCTCCTGCGCGAGCACCATCAGGCCCGGGCGGTGGTCGTCTCCGCGCTCACCGGGATCGGAGGCGTCGGCAAGACCGCGCTCGCGATCCACTGGGCCCGCAGCAGGGCCGTCAGGGTCGCGTTCCCCGACGGGTGCCTGTACGTCAATCTCAACGGCTACGCCGAGGTGCCGCCCACCGGCCCCGAGCAGGCGCTGACCCTGCTGCTGGAACAGCTCGGCGTCGACGCCAAGGCCGTGCCCGACACCCTCGACGCCTATACCGCGCGCTACCAGAAAGCGCTGCAAGGCAAGAAACTCCTGATCATGCTCGACAACGCCCACGCCGAGCCCCAGGTCCGCCCGCTCCTGCCGACCGGGGAGAACTGCCTGGTGGTCATCACCAGCCGCAATCGGCTCGACGGCCTGGGCGCCACCCACTCCGGCATCCTGAACCTGGCATTGGACACCCTCACCGCCGCCGAAGCGGGCTCGCTCCTGCGAAGCCTGCTGGGGCGGCTGACCACCAGGGGCGCCGAGGAGGCAGAGATCGCCGCCTTCGCCGCGGCCTGCGGCCACCTCCCCCTCGCGATCCACATCGCGGCGGCCAACTACCTCACCCACCACTCGCACTCGACCTCGATCGGCGACTACGCCCGAGCCCTGGCCGCAGACCGGCTCGGCCACTTGAACATGGGCCCGACCGACCCGTCGACCTCCGTCGCAGCGGCCATGGACTGGTCCTACCGCCATCTCACTCCCACCGCTCAGCGAACCTATCGGCTGCTCGGCCTGCACCCCGGCCCGGACGTCTCCATCAGCTTGGCGACCAGCCTCACCGGACTGGGAACCGCCGACACCAGGACCGCCCTGCTGGAGCTGACGCGGGCCAACATGCTCAGCGAGGTCGCCCGGAACCGCTTCTCCTTTCATGACCTCCTTCGCGACCATGCGGCGGCGCTGGCGGATCGCACCGACTCCGCCGCCGAGCGCCGCGAGGCGATGCGAAGGCTGCTCGACCACTACGTGCACACCGCGTACCCCGCCGCCGTTCTGCTGCAACCGAGCACGCATGAACTCGCCATTCCGCTCGGTGAACCGAGCCCCGGCGCCGTCCCCGAATCCCTCACCGATCGGGAGGCGGTGATCGGGTGGTTCGAAGCCGAGCACCCGGGCATGACCGCCACCGTGGTCAACCAGAAGCCCGGTGCGTTCGACGTCCACGTCTGGCAGTCCGCTTGGGCGCTGTTCGGCTACTTCTCCGCGCGAGGCTACGTACGCCGCCAGCCCGCCCTCCGGCGCGCCGCGCTGGGGGCGGCGGAGCGGTTGGACGAGCCGATCGCGCAGGCGCACACACACCGGATTCTGGCCTGGAGCGACACCCGGCTCGGCCACTTCGAGGAAAGCCACTCGCAGCTGCTGCAAGCGCTGGAGCTCTACGAAGCGGCAGGTGATCTGGTGGGGCAGGCGGCGACCTACCACAGCCTGGCCGACCTCGCCGGACGACAAGGACGCCATGCCGAGGCGCTCGACCATTCCCGGCGCTTCCTGGAGCTGTTCAAGGCCGCGGGCAGCCGCATCGGTGTGGCCCGCGGGTTGAACTCCGTCGGCTGGTTCCTCGCCCAGCTCGGCGAGTACTCCAAAGCGCTCGGCTTCTGCGAGCAGGCACTGGATGCCTGCCAGGAGCTCGAATACCGTCACCGCATTGCCTTCGAGGGAGGAATCTGGGACAGCCTCGGCTTCATCCACCACCGGCTCGGCTGTCATGAGCAGGCGCGCTTCGACTATCGACAGGCCCTCAACCACAGCCGCGAGCACGGTCGGCGTTCAGAGGAGGGCGAGACGCTCGCGTGCCTGGGCGACCTCCACCTCTCCGCCGACGATCCCCAAGCCGCCCGCGAAGCATGGCAGGAGGCGCTGGTGATCCTCTCCGAGCTCGAACACGTCAGGGCCGCAGAGATCCGGGGCAAACTCGCGGTCCTCGACGACTGACGGCGATCGAGTGGGGGACGTTCGAAAGCCGATGCCCTCTGTTCCGACGAACCGCGCGCACGGGCGCTGCCGATCAGACGCTCTCGTCGTCCTCCAGCCCGACCGCTCGGCGCAGTTCGGAGGGGCGCTGCTTCGGCTCTTCGGGCCTGTCGCCGTCGGGCAGGCGGTCCATGAGGTCGGCGAGGCCGGCGGCGACCGCGTTGAGCTTGTGCTGGAGCGCCGCGTCGTTCCGCGTCTCGCTGTTCTGGAGCAGCGCCACCATCAGGAACGTGATGACCGTGGTGGCGGTGTCGATCAGGAGGTGCCAGGTCAGATGGTCGAACACGAGGAACGTCGGCGCCCAGATCAGCACCAGCAGCACGCAGCCCACGAAGTAGCCGGGGCGGCTGGTGAGTTTCGAAGCGCGCGAGGAGAACCGGTCGAACCGGCCCACCTGCGAATCGATGTCCGAGGGCATCGTGGCCGATTGCTTCCCGGTAGTGCCAAGGGTGTCGCTCATCCTCCGAAACTGCCCCGCACCGCCCCCGGCAAACCCGGGGCGCCCATCGTCAAATGCTGAGGAGGGTAGTGAACGGGTTCGGAATATGCCGGTCCGTCAACACCCCTTTAGCAGCAGGCCATGCCGACCGCGGTGAGGACGGGGAGCGCCACCACCAGGATCGGTGCGGCGACCGCCGCGGCGCTGCCGCCGAGGATCGTGCCGATGCCCGCGGGGCCGGGGGCGGGCGGGGCGTGGAGCAGGCGCTCGATGCGGGCGACGGTGTCGCCGCCGCTGGCGGCGAGGGCTTCGACCGGGGTCTGCGCGGCCGCGACGTCGAGCAGGCTGCGCGCGAGGGTGCGGCGGCTGGCGCGGCGGAC
>NZ_QFRW01000037.1:0-30848 GCF_003265355.1 Glycomyces dulcitolivorans
GCCCGGCCTCGAACGAGGCCGGGCGGCGGTGTCGTACCCCCGTGGCAGGGTTGAAACCGGGGGGCCCACCGATGTCCGATTTGCGAAGACCCTCCGTTCACGTTTCACCGGCCTGCTCGCCTCACCCGTCCGCGCCGTCGGCGCTAGGCTGTGCCGCATGGTCGACAACATGCCGAAAGAGAGCACGAAGGCTCCCCACCACCCCCGCATCGCCGTCGTGTGGTCCGTCCTGTCGGCCGAGATCGAGCGCTTCGCCGCCGGGACCGGCGCGACCATGCGCATCCTCGACGTCGGCGGCGGCTCCGGCGGCTTCGCGGTCCCCCTGGCCGAGCTCGGCCACGACGTCACCGTCGTCGAACCCAGCGCCAACGCCCTCGCCTCCCTGCGCCAGCGGGCCGCCGACGCCGGCGTCACCGACCGCGTCCGCGCCGTCCAGGCCGACGCCGACGAGCTCCCCGAGGTCGCCGAGCCCGGCTCCGCCGACCTCGTCCTGTGCCACTCGGTCCTGGAGATGGTCGACTACCCCGACACCGCCCTCGACGCCCTCGCGAAGGTCTGCGCGCCCGGCGGCGCCGTCAGCGTCCTCGTCGCCAACCGCATCGCCGCCGTCCTCGCCAAGGCCCTGTCCGGCCAGTTCGCCACCGCCCTCGACCTCCTCCACCACGTCGACGGCGTCGCCGAGGGCCGCGACACCCTCAAGCGCCGCTTCGAGACCGCCACCCTCACCGCCCTCGTCGGCGGCTCCGGCCTCGTCACCGAGCAGGTCCACGGCGTCGGCGTCGTCGGCGACCTCGTCCAGGCCCCCGAGAGCGCCGCGGCCGAGTCGCTGCGCGAGTTCGAGCTCGCCACCGCCTCCCGCGTCCCCTTCCGCGACATGGCCACCAGCATCCACCTGCTCGCCCGCAAGCCCATGCGGTGACCTACCCCCGCTGACCGGCGGCTACGTCGGAGGTCGTAGACGCGATTACGTCGCAGGGGCCATGCCGCCGCCCCGCCCGGACCGTAGCCTTGAGCGCGTGAGCACCGCAACCGCCTCCCGGCCCCGCGTCCCGGCCCCCGTCTTCGACATCGGCCTGGCCGCCCTCCTCGGGCTGCTCGCCTCCGCGACGACCGTCGGCGCGACCCCCGACCACCACCCCGGGCCCGCCGCGTTCGGCCTCATCTGGCTCTCCGTCGCATTCCTCGCGGTGCGCCGCCTCTCGCCCGAGGCCGCGCTCGCCGGGACGCTCGCCGCGCTCTACGTGTACCTCTCCCTTGACCTGCCCGAAGGCCCGGTGTACATGCTCCCGGCCGTCGCCGTGTTCTTCTACTCCTTCACGCGGCCACTGAAGACCGTCCTCGCGGTCGTCCTCGGCGTCCTCGTCGTCAACACGCTCTTCCAGTCCTACGCGCTCGACTCCAGCCGCGACCTGTGGATCAGCGCCACGGTCTCCCTCATCTGGCTCGGCATCCCCACCGCGGGCGGGCGCATCGTCCGCGAGGCCCGCCGCGCCCGCTCCCGCGAGCGCGAGGCCGAACGCGAGCGCTACCGCGCCGAGGAGCGCGTCGAGATGGCCCGCGAGATCCACGACGTCGTCGGCCACAGCCTCGCCGTGGTCTCCATGAACGCCGGCGTCGCCCTCCACATGGCCGACAAGCACCCCGGCACCCCCGACGGGGTCGTGGAGAACCTGCGGGCCATCCGCGAGGCCTCCAACCGGGCCCTCCAGGACCTGCGCGCCACCCTCGCGCCGCTGCGCAAGGGCCAGCAGCCCGAGCTGCGGCCCACCGGCGCGGTCGCCGACATCGCCGCGCTCGTCGACGGCGTCCGCAAGGGCGGCCTCGCCGTCGACTACACGCTCACCGGCGACCCGGCCCTCGTGCCCGTCAACGTCGCCGCGACCGCCTACCGGGTCGTCCAGGAGTCCCTCACCAACGTCATCCGCCACGCCGAGGCCACTAAAGCCACGGTGCAGATCGCCTGCGAGCCCGGCGCTCTGCACGTGGCCGTGCTCGACGACGGCCGCGGCGGGCCGCTCCACCCCGACCGGATGGGCCAGGGCGTCACCGGCATGATGGAGCGCGTGCAGGCCGGCGGCGGCGACTTCACGGCCGCCCCCCGGCCCGGCGGCGGTTTCGCCGTCAAAGCCCACATCCCTTACGACCGCAAGGAATCGCGATGATCGAACTCGTGATCGCCGACGACCAGAGCCTCATCCGCATGGCCCTGCGCAACCTCTACCGCGACGAGGAGGACATCCACGTCGCCGCCGAGGCCGAGGACGGCCGCGAGGCCTGGGAGGTCATCCGCCGCATCAGGCCCGACGTCGCCCTCCTCGACATCCGCATGCCCGGCCTCGACGGCCTCGAAGTCCTGCGCCGCATCGGCAAGGACCCGTCGCTCGCGGGCACCCGCGTCGTCATGATCACCACGTTCGAGATCGACGAGTACATCTTCGAGGCCCTCGCCGGGGGCGCGGCCGGGTTCATCATGAAGGACGCCCCGCCCGAGGACCTCCTGCGCGCCGTCCGCCTCGCCGCCGCCGGCGACTCCCTCCTCAGCCCCGACGTCACGCGCAAAGTGATCGACGCGTACGCCGAGCGCGGCACCGGCGGCGCCCGCCCCCACCCCAACCTCGGCGACCTCACCGAACGCGAGCAGGAGATCCTCCGCTGGGTCGCCACCGGCCTGCCCAACGACGAGATCGGCGAGCGCCTGTTCATCAGCCCCGCCACCGTCCGCACCCACGTCGGCAAGCTCCTCGCCAAGCTCGGCGCCCGCGACCGCGCCGGCCTCGTCGCCATCGCCTACCGCTCCGGCCTCGACATCCCCGAGACCTGAGGGCCCGGCCGGCGGGCCCGACCGGGCCCCGAAACCTGGGGAATAGGCCGCTCCGGCCTCTCTTGTGGCCGAAACGACACGAAACCGGCTAGCCTCGGGCCATGCCTTCGAGCCCGTACCTGGCGGCAGCCCGGCCCGCCTACGGCACCGGCACCCTCGCCGATGTCATGCCCACCGCCCTTGCGGCCCTGGGCGTCCCCCAGCGAACCGACAGCCCGGCGGTGCTCCTGCGGGACGGCGAACTCGACGGCGTCCGCCGCATCGCCGTCCTCCTCCTCGACGGCTTCGGCTACCACCTCCTCGGCCAGGCCGCCCAGGCCAGTGCCACCGTCGGCGCCGTCCACCACGGCGAACTCGGCACCCTCACCGCCATCACCGCCACGGTCCCGTCCTCGACGCCGATCAGCCTCGCCTCGCTCGCCTGCGGGGCGCCGCCGGGTGTCCACGGGATCATCGGGTTCACCGTGCGCGTGCCCGACACCGGCGACCTGGTCACCCACATCCGCTGGGACGGCTCCAGCCCCGACCCCGAGACCTGGCAGCCCGAGCCGACCGCGTTCGAACGCGCCAGCGCCGACGGCGTGGCCTGCACGATCGTCTCCAACGGGACGTTCCGCGACACCGGCCTGACCCGCGCGATCTACCGCGGCGCCGACTGGCTCCCGGCCCTGAGCCCGCGCGAGGTCGCCGAGGGCACCGTCAGCGCGCTCGCGCGCGGGGACCGGAGCCTGGTGTACGCATACTTGCCGGACGTCGACACGGCCGGGCATTTTCACGGCGTCGGCTCCCCGGCCTGGCTCGAAGCGGTCGCCGAGGTCAGCGAGGCGATCGACGGCATCCTCACCGGGCTGCCGCGCGACGCGGCCCTGTTCGTGACCGCCGACCACGGGATGGTGAACGTCACCGACCGCCTGCACGTCGACCAGCGCCCTGATCTACTTCAGGGGGTCGACGCGATCGCCGGCGACGGGCGGATGCGGTACCTGTACGCCGCGCCGGGCGCGGTCGAGGACGTGCGCTCGGCCTGGTCCGATGCGGTGGGGGAGCGGGCGGAGCTCATCGACCGCGACGAGGCGGTCGACCGCGGCTGGTTCGGCCCCAAGGTCACCGACGCGGCCCGCGAGCGCATCGGCGACCTGGTCGTCGCCTGCAAGGGCACCTTCGCGATCGTCGGCGTCGAAGGCGAGCCCCCGCATGTGGCCCGCCTGATCGGCCAGCACGGCGGCCTGACGGCCGCCGAAATGGCGGTCCCGCTCTGGACCTACCGGGCCGGGTAAGCGCGCCGAACTGTCAGACCCGCTGGCTAGGCTTCGCGTGTGAACGGGGATCTCAATCGCTTCATCGGGCCCGACCTGCCCGATGCGGGGACCGACATCGCGCATGTCGACATGGACGCGTTCTTCGCGTCCGTCGAGGTCGCGCGCGACCCGTCCCTGCGCGGCAAACCCGTGATCGTGGCCGGACTCGGGCCGCGCGGCGTCGTCTCCGCAGCCTCGTACGAGGCCCGCGAGTACGGCGTCCACTCCGCGCTCCCCACCGCCATCGCGCGCCGCCGCTGCCCGCACGGCGTGTTCATGACCCCCACGACCTCCTACGGCGAGGTCTCGCGCCAGATCATGGCGCTCTTCCGCGAGTACACCCCGCACGTCCAGCCGATCTCGGTCGACGAGGCGTTCCTCGACCTCGCCGGGGCCCGGCGGCTCATCGGGTCGCCCGTCGAGATCGCCCGCTCGATCCGCGCGCGCGTGCGCGAGGAGCACGGCATCACCTGCACCGTCGGGATCGCCTCCACGAAATTCATGGCGAAGCTCGCCTCCGAGGCGTCCAAACCCGACGGCCTCGGCGTCGTCGCACAGGCGACCGAACTCGAATTCCTGCACCGGCTCCCGATCCGCGCCGTGTGGGGCATCGGCGAGAAGACCGCCGAGAAGCTCTCGCGCCTGGGCATGCGCACGGTCGGCGACCTCGCGCGCCTCGACGTCGACAGCCTCACCGCGTCAGTCGGCACCGCGAGCGCCGAACACCTGTACGCGCTGGCCCGCAACATCGACCCGCGGCCGGTGGCGCCCGAGCGGGTCGAGAAGTCCATCAGCAACGAGACGACGTTCGGGCACGACGCCCCCGACGGCTCCGTGTGGGGCCCGGTGCTCCTGGAGCTGTCCCGCAAGGTCGCCTCCCGGGCGCGCGCGGCGGGCTGGGCCGGGCGCGGCGTCACTGTGAAGATCCGGTTCGGCGACTTCCGCACCATCACGCGCTCCCGTATGCTCGCCGCGCCCACCGACGTCGGCCGGGAGATCTACGAGGCGGCCCGCGAGATGGCCGACGCGGCCGCGGCGGCGCCTGTGCGGCTCATCGGCGTGAAGCTCGACCACCTCGTGGAGTCGGCCGCGGTGGGCCGCCAGGTCGCGCTCGGCGAGCCCGAACACGGTTGGCGCGACATCGAAGCGGTGATGGACCGGGCCCGCGAGAAGTTCGGGAAGGGCGCGGTCGGGTCGGCCGGGCGGCTCGCGCGCCCGGACTCGCGTGTAGACACCCGCGACCCGGGGAACCCCGGCAGGTGAGCGCCGCCGCTCCGAGTGCCCCCGCCTGGGGATCACGAGGCCAGAACGGACCGATTCAAGGACGAACTGCCTTCCGCCTCGGGCGAAAGCCTCGTAGACTTGGACTACAAACACCGGGGCCTCGTGTGGCCCCGTCGAGACTAGTGCAGGAGGAGTGTCGTGCCGCTCTCCGACCACGAGCAACGTCTGTTCGAGCAAATCGAGCAGTCCTTGTCTGAAGACCCGCAGTTCGCCAATGCGGTGCGCGCCCACGATCCGGCGCATGTGACCCGGCGCAGGCTCATCCTGGCCGGGGTCGTCACGGTCATCGGCATCGCCGCCGTCATCGGCACGGTGATCGCTGGCGGAAGCGTGGCGAAGTGGGGCGCCCCCATCGGCGCGGTCCTCATGTTCGGCGGTCTCATCCTGGGCCTGTGGGCGCAGCGGCGGGGCACGAACGTGAAGCTCAAAGCCGTCGACGGCAAGGCCACCCGGACCACGGGCGGCTCCAAGGGCTCCAAGCCCGGCGGGTTCACCTCCCGCATGGAGGAGCGCTGGCGCCGCCGCCGCGACAACGGCGACATCTTCTGACCTGCGAGAACGCACGCATACGACGCGGCCCGGCCGGGGTTTCCCCCGGCCGGGCCGATGTCGTTGCAGCGCTTGTAATCGCGACGGTGTAGTTCTCGAAGGCTTTAGCGCCCGCGGAGCATCGCGCGACGGGCCGCGCGGCCCTGGTTGACGCTGGTCGGGATGGGCCCCTTCGGGATCGCCATGCCGACGCCGAGCGCGTCCAGGCGCTTGGCGATGTGGTTCGCGGCCTTGGAGTCGATGTTCTTCGGCAGCTTCATGAGGCGCTTGCGGACCTCGGTCACCGAGAAGTCGTCGCTGTCGTTCTCGCCGACCAGGAACGTGTACACGGGGGTCGAGCCGACCACCCGCGAGATGCGCTTCTTCTCCTGGCCGAGGAGCTTGCGGGTCTTCGGGCCGCCCTCGCCGAGGAGGACCACGCCGGCCTTGCCGACCGCGCGGTGCACCATCTGGGTCTCCGACAGGGCCGCGACGCCGGGCGTGACCGTCCAGCCGCGGATGCCGTCGATGAGCGCGTACGCCGCGCCCGGCTTGCCCACGGCCTCCTGGTTCACGACCTTGCTCGTGCGCATGTTGAGCACGATCAGGCCCGCGAGGAGCGCCACGAACACGGCCGACACGTACCAGAAGAGTGATTGGTTCGCGAACACCACGATGGCGGTCACGATGACGAACGGCAGCAGGATCGCGGCGGCCTCCAACGGCAGGAACAGCTTGTCCCGCTGGTTGGTGAACTTGATCGCCATCCCGATCGTCTTCAGGCGCGACCCGAACGTCTCTTTTTCCTGCTGCTTTGCCATGTCCTCAAGTCTACCGGCGCGTTACGCGAGGGCTTCGCTGCGGGCTTCGATCGCCTGTCGGTACAGGCGCCCGGCCCGGTACGAGGAGCGCACGAGCGGGCCGCTCATGACGCCCGCGAAGCCGATCTCCTCGGCCTCGGCCGACAGCTCCACGAACTCCTCGGGCTTGACCCAGCGGTCCACCGGGTGGTGGCGCTTGGTCGGGCGCAGGTACTGCGTGATCGTGATGAGCTCGCACCCGGCCGCGTGCAGGTCCTTCAGGGCCTGCGAGATCTCCTCGCGGGTCTCGCCCATGCCGAGGATCAGGTTCGACTTGGTGACCAGGCCGTCCTCGCGGGCCTTGGTGATTACTTCGAGGGACCGCTCGTAGCGGAACGCGGGGCGGATGCGCTTGAAGATGCGCGGCACCGTCTCGACGTTGTGCGCGAGCACCTCGGGACGCGAGGAGAACACCTCGGCGAGCTGCTCGGGGACCGCGTTGAAGTCGGGGATGAGCAGCTCGACGCCGCAGCCCGGGATCGCCTCGTGGATCCGGCGGACGGTCTCGGCGTAGAGCCACGCCCCGCCGTCGTCCAGGTCGTCGCGGGCGACGCCGGTGACGGTGGCGTACTTCAGGCCCATCGTCTTGACCGACTCGGCCACCTTCATCGGTTCGAGGCGGTCGAGCGGGCCGGGCTTGCCGGTGTCGATCTGGCAGAAGTCGCACCGGCGCGTGCACTGGGAGCCGCCGATGAGGAACGTGGCCTCGCGGTCCTCCCAGCACTCGTAGATGTTGGGGCACCCGGCCTCTTGGCAGACCGTGTGCAGCCCCTCGCTCTTGACGAGGCCCCGCAGCTCGGTGTACTCGGGTCCGGTCTTGGCCTTGACCTTGATCCAGGAGGGTTTCTTCTCGATCGGGGTCTGGGCGTTGCGCACTTCGAGGCGCAGCATCCGGCGTCCTTCAGGCTGTACGGAAGTCACCGCCCCAGCCTACGCCGCGTCGCCCCCGACCGGCAGGTGTCGCTCGGCACAGCCGCGCGCCGCGCGAATCGTAGGATGACGTCCCCGCTGCTGTAATGGCCGCGGTACAGGAACGAGACCGGGAGCGGCAGTGGAACTCATTCACCAGGGCAAGGTCCGCGACGTCTACGCCGACGGGAACGACCTCGTCCTCGTCGCGTCCAACCGCGTCAGCGTCTTCGACGTCATCCTCCCCACCGAGATCCCCGGCAAGGGCGCCCTCCTCACCGCCCTCAGCCTGTGGTGGTTCGAGCGCCTCGCCGACATCGTCCCCAACCACGTGGTCTCCGCCGACGACGTCCCCGCTGAATTCAGTGGCCGCGCCGTGCGCGTCAAGCGCCTCGACATGGTCAAGGTCGAAGCGGTCGTCCGCGGCTACCTCACCGGCTCCGTCCTCGACGACTACCGCACCACCGGCGCCGTCAACGGCGTCGCGCTCCCCGCGGGACTCGAAGACGGCTCCAAGCTCCCCGAACCGGTCTACACCCCGACCACGAAGGCCGACGTCGGCGACCACGACGAACCCGAGACGTTCGACCAGACCGCGGCCCGCCTCGGCCCCGACCTCGCCGCCCGCGTCCGCGACCTCACCCTCGACGTCTACCGCCGCGGCGCCGAGATCGCCCTCGAAAAGGGCATCATCATCGCCGATACGAAGCTGGAGTTCGGCGTCGACGAGGACGGCGTCCTCACCCTCGCCGACGAGGTCCTCACCTCCGACTCCTCCCGCTTCTGGGACGCGAAGGGCTGGAAGCCCGGCCAGACCCAGCCGTCCTTCGACAAGCAGTTCGTGCGCGACTGGGCCAAGTCCACCGGCTGGCGCCCGAACGACCCCGATGTCCCCGAGATCCCCGCCGACATCGTCGAAGCCACTCAGGGCCGCTACATCGAGGCGTACGAGCTGCTCACCGGCCGGCGCTGGCGGTAGCGCTCTCGGCCGGCAGCGTCAGTCGCAGCCGCCAGCCGCCCGCCCGGTCGGGCCCGTACTCGATCGCGCCGTCCAGCAGCTCCGCGCGCTGACGCAGGCCCAGCAGGCCCACCCGGGAGCTCGGCAGCTCCACGACCGGCCGCGTCGCCGCCGTGTTCGCGACCTCCACGACCACCGCCCGGCCCTGCGCCGACAACCGCACCGACGCCTTCGCGCCCGGCGCGTGCTTGCGGGCGTTCGTCAACGCCTCCTGCACCGTCCGGTACACCGCCCGCTGCGCGGGCGGGTCCAGGACCGGGAGCGGGCCGATCTCCAGCTCCGCGTCGATCCCCGACCCTTCTACGAGCCGCCGCAGCTGCGCGATCGACGGCTGCGGCACCGGGCCCTCCCCGCGGCGCCCGCTCGCGTGCAGCACCCGCACCATCTGCCGCAGCTCCTCCAGGGTCGTCACGCTCACCTCCCGGATCGCCTCCGCGGTCGTGCGCGTCCGCGAATCCGGGGCCTGGAGCTCCAGCGCCCCCGCCTGCACCGCGATCAGGCTCACCTGGTGCGACACCACGTCGTGCATCTCCCGCGCCAGCTGCGCCCGCTCCGACGCCAGCGCCTGCTGCGTCAGCAGCCGCTGCTCGTGCTCGCGGGCCTCGGTGATCTCCGCGAACCGCTCGGCCAGGCGCCGCCGCGTCAGCTGGCTGTAGCCGAGCACGGAGGGGACCGCGGCCATCGCGATGTAGTACGCGGTGGTGCGCATGAACCCCTCGGCCGGGTAGACGTGCTGCGGCAGGATATCTATCGCCTGATCGAAAGGCATGCGCCACGGGCCGAAGAACAGGTCGAACAGGTGCGTCCCGTGGAACACGAAGCTGACCGCGAGGATCGCGGTCGCGGCCAGCGGCAGCCACGGGCGCTTGGCCCGGCTCGTGAGCGTGTACAGGGCGATCATGGACGCGACCTTCTCGAACACCATGAACGCGGCCGGGAGCGTCACCAGGAACACCAGGAACGGGTACCGTCCGCGCAGCGCCAGGGCCGCGACGCCGACGATCGCGAACGTCGCGACCGGCTGGTTCTCGACGTCGATCACCAGGAGCAGGTGCACCGCCGCCGCCGCGACGGTCCACACGTCCCAGACCCATTGGGGGAGTTCGGGAATCCTCAAGATCGCCCGCCGGGGTCCAGGAGCGCCGAGCGTTCGGCGATGAGCGCGGCCTGGACCCGGTTGCCGACCTCCAGTTTCACGAAGATCGAGGAGACGTGGTCCTTGACGGTGCCGATGCCCAGGAACAGCTCCGCGGAGATCTCCCCGTTCGAGCGGCCCTCCGCGAGCAGCACCAGGATGTCCCGCTCGCGGTCGGTCAGGCGCTCCAGGCGCGGGTCCGGCTCGTGGGTGCGGGCGGCGTCGAGGTACTTCGCGACGATCGTGCGCGTCACCTGCCCCGACAGGGCCGAGCCCTCGGTGACCAGGGCCCGCACCTGGTGGATCAGGTGCGTCGGCTTCGTGTCCTTGAGGAGGTAGCCCGCGGCGCCCAGGCGCAGGGCCGCGTCCACGTACTCGTCGGAGCCGAACGTCGTCAGGGCCGCGACCGCGGGCGGGCGCGACAGCTCGTGCATCCGCCGCAGGATCGTGAGCCCGTCCACGTCGGGCATGCGGATGTCGAGCAGGACCACGTCGGGCCGGAGCGCGACGATCCGGTCGAAGGCGTCGCCGCCGGAGACGGCGTCGACCACCTCGATGTCCTCGGCGGTGCCGAGGATGTGCGTGAAGCCCGAGCGGATCAGGGCCTCGTCGTCGACGATGAGGACGCGGATCATGATGCGCCTCCTCTCCTCTGTATGGGGCATGTGCGGCGCGGGGGAACGCCGGGGGTCTGCCGGGAATACCCCGCGAGCAGCGCGATCGGTTGCATCCGAAGGTCCGGACCCGCCCCCGCCGAAGGTCGGCGGCACCCAGCCGAAAGTCGGACAACCGCCGCCTACCCGGGTCGGCGCCGGGGAGGACCGCAGCTGGACGGTCCGGGACCTTCGCCGGGCGCGCCGCGGCCCCGGCCGCACCAGCATGGGGGTACCTGACCCGTTCCACCCCAAAGAGGAGCGCCCATGTGCGGATTCGTCGTCTGCGCGGGAGACCCCGCCGAGCCGTCCGGCGGCGACCTGCCGGCCCTGCTCGAACTCATCGACCACCGCGGCCCCGACGCGACCGCGTACGACCTGCCCGGGCGGCGCGTCCGCATGGGCTTCAAGCGGCTCGCGATCATCGACACCGAGCACTCCCACCAGCCGATGCGCACCGGCGACGGCGGCCTCTCCGTCGTCTTCAACGGCGAGATCTACAACTACCTCGAACTGCGCGACGAGCTCGTGCGCGAGGCCGGCGCGGTCTTCGAGACCCGCGGCGACACCGAGGTGATCCTGGCCGGGTACCGGCACTGGGGCCCCGACGTCGTCCACCGCCTCCGCGGCATGTTCGCGTTCGTCGTCCACGACGTCGAGGCCGACCTCCTGTTCGCCGCCCGCGACCCCTTCGGCATCAAGCCCCTCTACTGGACCCGCCGCGGGAGCGCCGTCTGGCTCGCCTCGGAGAAGAAGGCCCTCCCCGGCCTCGACCGCGCCGGCGTCGACCCCGACGCGCTCGCCCACTACGCGACCTTCCAGTACGTACCCGAGCCCGCGACCCTCCACCACGGCGTCCACCGCTTCGAGGCCGGCCACTCCGCGCTCTTCCGGCCCGGCGCCGAACCGCGCCCCGTCCGCTACTTCCAGCCGCTCTTCCACCCCGCGAAGGTGAGCGACGAGGAGCGCCTCCACCGCGAGATCGAAGCGGCCCTGCGCGACTCGGTGCGCCTGCACATGCGCTCGGACGTGCCCGTCGGGACGCTCCTGTCCAGCGGCATCGACTCGACCGCCGTCACCGCGCTCGCCCGCGAGACCGACCCGCGGCTGCTCACCTTCACCGCCCGGTTCACCGACCCCGGCCTGTACGACGAACTCGAAGTCGCCTCCCGGTCGGCGGCCGAACTCGGCGTCGTCAACATCCCCGCCCCCGTCTCGGCCGAGGACGTCATGGCCGAACTGCCGCGGATCGTGTGGCACCTCGACGACCCCGTCGCCGACCCCGCGCTCGTCCCGCTCTACTTCGTCGCGAAGAAGGCCGCCGAGCACGTCACCGTCGCCCTCGGCGGCGAAGGCGCCGACGAGCTCTTCGGCGGGTACACGATCTACCGGGAACCCAAGTCCCTCAAGGCCGTCACCGTTCTCCCCGGCACCGCCAAGCACCTCCTCCAGCGCGTCTCCCGGGCCCTCCCCGAAGGCGTCAAGGGCCGCGGGTTCCTCGAACGCGGCACCGCCGAGATCGAGGAGCGCTTCATCGGCAACGCCAAGATCTTCACCGGCGACGCGAAGACCCGCCTGCTGCGCCGCGAGGGCCCCGACCCGCGCGAGGTCACCGGTCCGATCTGGGACGAGTCGGCGCACCTCGACCCGGCCACGCGCATGCAGTACCTCGACCTGCGCACCTGGATGCGCGGCGACATCCTCGTCAAGGCCGACCGCATGTCCATGGCCCACAGCCTCGAACTGCGCGTCCCGTTCCTCGACCGCGCCGTCTGGGACGTCGCCGCCCGCATCCCCGCCGAGCACCGCCTCTCGGGCCCGCAGACGAAGGTCGCGCTGCGGCGGGCGCTGGCGCGGATCGTGCCGCCCGCGATCGTCGAGCGCCCGAAGCTCGGCTTCCCGACCCCGCACCGGCAGTGGCTGGCCGGGCCGATGTTCGAGTGGACCGACCAGATCCTCGCCGAAGCGCAGTGCGGGCACCTGCTCGACCTCGACTACGCGCGCGCCCTCCTGCGCGAGCACCGCGACGGTACCGACCGGGCCCGCAAAGTGTGGGCGGTCCTGGTGTTCTGCCTGTGGTACGCCCAGATCGGCGCCGAACCGCCGCACCGGCCCGCGATCGCCCGGCAGCTGCCGCCACTGACCCCGCAGACGGCGCTGACGGCCCCGGTCGCCGGCCTCCCGGGCGAGCCCGTGGACGTCGTCCCCGAGTACGTCCCCGCACCCGAGGCGGCCCACGGACTCGTCCCCGGTTTCTGAACGCGCAAGGGGCGGGCGCCACGGCGCCCGCCCCTGTTTCCCGTTCTAGCCCTTGAACAGCGCCTCGGCGACGAACCCGCCCTCGGCCGCGCCCGGCGGGACGGCGAACACGCCCGAGCCCTCGGCGGTGATGAACTCCGTGAGCCGGTCCGAGGCCGCCATCTTCTCCTGCGCGTCCACGAACACCTGCGGGTCGGCCTGGAACGACACGAACAGCAGCCCCGCGTCGTACGGGTGCTCGGCGTGCATGTGCCCGTCGAGGTGCCCGTCGGTCGCCGCGTCCGAGGACACGTCCCCTTGGGTCAGGAACCCGTAGTCGTAGTTGAAGCCGCGGCGCACCATCGCCGCGTCGTGCACGACCGCGATGTGCGCGTCGGCCGGGACCGCGGGCAGGCCCGACGCGTCGAGGACCTCGAAGTCCGGGTGGTCGAACTCGCCGCCGCCGCTCAGCGGCACCCCCGAGTCGCGCTCGCGCCCGAAGGTGAGGTTCTGGTCCTCGGCCGTGAGCATCGACCAGTCCGGCAGGCGCATCCGGATCTTGCGGAACACCAGGTACGTGCCGCCCTCGAACCACGACGGCTCCGAGTCGACCGCCCACACGCGGTCGTCGAACTCCTCGCTCCCGGCCTTCGGGTTCGCGCTGCCGTCCTTGAACCCCATGAGGTTCCGCGGCGTCCCGCCCCCGGCCGGCGCCGACGAGAACCCCTGCTGCACCCACGACAGCGAACCGAAGCCCACGGCCCGCTTGCGCAGCTCCAGGAACGCGTTCGAAACGACCTGCTGGTCGTCCCCGCACACCTGGAGCAGCAGGTCCCCGCCCGACCACGCCGGGTTCAACCTGTCCTCGTCGAACTCGGGCAGCTCGGCCAGCTTCGACGGCCGCGCCGCCTCCAGGCCCGCCTTCGCGAACGCGGCCGGGCCGATCCCGAACGTCACCGTCAGCCGCGCCGGGTCCAGCCCCGCCGCCACCGCCTCCGCGTCGAACTGGTCCGCGCCGTCCACGGCGGCCTTCGGCGGGGTCTCACCGGCCGCCAGCGCCGCTGATGCCGCCGACCAGTCCCGAAGCAGCGCTTGCAGATTCGCCGCGACCCCGGCGGGATCGAGCGCGTCCCCGGTCGCGAAATCGGTCGCGACCAGGTCGAAGGCCGCGAACAGCGCGTGCGTCTGCATCGGCGTCTCGATCCCGCCCTGCCGGTCCCCGTAGAACGGCTCCGTAGCCGGGCCCTCGTCCTCGGCGGCCGCTCCGTCGTCGCGCGTACCCGAAGCGATCGCCATGCCGACGCCCGCGCCGACCGCGGCCGAAATCGTCGCCGTCGCCAGCGCCGTCCGCCGCGACACCACCGCCTCGCCCGATTCGTTCACCTTGGGCGGCTTGCGGAACCGCCGCCACAACCCGATCAGCACGTCGACGACCACGAAGGCCGCCAGCGAGATCCCCAGCAGTGGGAAGAACCAGCCCACCCCGGCCGCGACCGCCACGACCAGTCCGATCACCGGCCACGGCAGCCGCCGCAGCCCGCCGCGCGGATACGGCCGGCCCACGACGGCGCCCTTGGGGCGCCGCTGCCACCACATCCGGTAGCCCCACACGATCATCAGGATTAGCGCGACCATCGCGGCAGCGAGGATCAGCTGATTCGCCAGGCCGAACAGCAGGCCCATGTGCGCGGCGATGAGCACGTTCGTCGCCTGCGCCATGATCGGCCAGTCCGCGAACCGCAGCTCGTCGGCCACCTGCGGCGTCCCCGAGGCGGTGTCGACGACCATCTGGTCCTGCCGCAGCGGAATCGACCGCCGCTGCTCGTTCACCAGGTACTGTGTCGCCGACCCGGTCGGCAGCGCGATCTGCATCGGATCGCTCATCCCGGCCTCGCGCGCGGTCTGATACACGCTGTCCAGCAAGGTGATCGAGAACGCCGACGTCGCCGCGCCGGTCATCGCGTCGTGCCCGGCGTGGTCGCCCGTGCCCGCACTCTCCTCGACGGTGAGCGCCGGGGTCGTCCAGCTCAGGGCCGCCCGCAGGTCGGCGACGTTCTCGCCCGCGTACCGCGACCACGTGACGCCCGTGACCGACAGGAACAGCAGCACCAGGACCAGCCACACCCCGACCGGCCCGTGCCAGGCGAGGGTCCGGGCCCGGCCCGCGCCCTCCGGCTTCGGCCGCCAGAACCCGCCGTTCCTGCGCCTGCGCGCGATCCACAGGACGAGGCCGCCGAGCGCGACCACCCACAGCCAGCTCGCCGCCAGCTCCGAGTACAGCCGGCCCGGTTCGCCCAGGTGCAGGCTCCGGTGCAGCGTCGAGATCCACTCGCGGACCGGACCGGCCTGCGAGGACCCGTACGAGGTCGAATCCCCGAGCACCGCACCGGTGTACGGGTCCACGTAGACCACGGCAACCGCGCCCGACTCGCGCACGACCCCGTCGTCCACGATCACCGCCGTCGACGACTCGGCGTCCTCGGCGGGCCGCACCGCCGTCACCGACCAGTCCGGGTGCGCCTCGGTCACGGCGTTCACCTGGTTCGCGAGCGTCAGCGGCTCACCGCCGGGCTCGACGGTCTTCAGATCCTGGTAGAGGAAGTCCTCCAATGGGTAGGAGAGGGCGTAGGCCAGCCCGGTCAGGGCCGAGACCAGCAGGAACGGGGCGATCAATATGCCGGCGTAGAAATGCAGCCGGAGCAGCGGCTGCCGCAGGGCAGCCGAAAACCTTGGTCTGGACATGCTTCGCTTTCTGAGCGGCCCGGTTCACCGGGCAGGGGGGAGCGCCGAACGGCGCCGGGGGAGGACGGGAATCAGAAAGCGAACCGCGGGGGACCGCGGCGCGAGACGGCCGCCGAGACGACCGGGACCGGACGCGGCGCCCGCGTCCGGGAAGTGAACCGCCGCAGCCGAACCGCGACGGGCGGGTTCAGGCCCGCGACGCGCACCATGCGCGCGAACCACAGCGTGACGAGATCGAGGAGCGCGGCGAACGCGGACTCGCCCCGCGCCAGCCAGGAAGCCTGCGCCAGGGCCGCGGCGATGTGGACCAGCCACATGCTCACGCCCGCGCCGTGCGCGTGCGCGGTCTCGACCGCGCCCGCCTGGAACAGCTCGTGCAGGCCCCACTGGGCCGCCAGGCACAGCGGCGCGAGGACGAGGAAGCCGCGCTGGCGGCCTCCGGCGGCGTACGCGGCGGCCAAGACGAGCCCGAACGCGGCCGCGGCCTGGAGCGGGCCGGGCGCGTGCCCGCCGCTCCACAGGTGCAGCAGGAGCGACGCCGACCCCGCGACCGCGGCGAACACGGCGGCCCGCAGCAGTCGGAAGGGAATCCAGCTCACTCGCACGGCCGTATTCTGCCACGGGCCCGGACACGCGGACGCCCCCGAGTCATGGATTTGACTCGGGGGCGTCCGGTGTATCAGGACCGCTTCCTGCCGTAGGTGAGTCGCCGCAGCAGCACCTCGAACGGGCCGCGCTTCCCGGCCTTGTCCAGGAGCACCGCGATGACGATGGTGGCCGCCCAGGTCGCGGCCGCGACGCCGAACGCGCCCAGGTACCCCAGGTCCTCGCCGAGGCCGAGGCCCCAGGCGGTGAGGAGCGGGGCCATGATGAACGACTGGAGCAGGTAGCTCGTCAGCGACCGCTCGCCGACCGCCGCGAGCGCCCCGGGGATGCCGCGGCGGCCGTAGCCGCGCAGCTTGTGGGCCAGGAGCGCGAAGCCGCAGATGTAGCCGAGGCCGGCGTACATGCCGCCGAGGAGCGTCAGGTAGACCGCGCTGCTCCACATGAACTGGTCGGGCTCCCAGGCGCCGACGGCGATGAGGGCCACGGGAAGGGAGCTGAGGACGTTCACGGCCATGCCGGAGACGAAGACCTTCTTCAGCTGCGGCAGGTGGTCCTCGGGGTGGTTGAGCCAGCCCGCGCGCTGGAGCATCATGCCCGCGATGATGAGCGGGAAGAACACGCCGGTGAGCACGAGCGCGAGCACCCCGACGGGGGAGGCGACGGCGCCGGAGATCACCTGCTCCAGGTAGGGGGGCAGGGTGTCGTCGCCGGGAGGCGCGCCGGAGCCGCCGGTGTAGAGGATCGCCAGCAGCGTGTTGCCGACGACCACGACGTACGCGATGGAGCCCCACAGCCACTTCTTGAGCGACTTGTCGGAGAGGTGGACGAAGAACAGGGCGATGAGGCCCATGGCGCCGTACGGGGCGAGGATGTCGCCGAAGAACAGGAGGACGGCGTGCAGGAAGCCGAACGCGAGGAGCCACCAGGAGCGGCGGCGCAGGATCTT
Source organism: Glycomyces dulcitolivorans (assembly GCF_003265355.1). GTDB lineage: Bacteria > Actinomycetota > Actinomycetes > Mycobacteriales > Micromonosporaceae > Glycomyces > Glycomyces dulcitolivorans. Next base: position 17,039 of record NZ_QFRW01000037.1, read on the forward strand.
GCGGACGGCCTTGGGCTCCATGCCGCGGGCGAACATGCGCGAGGCCATGACGGCGATGCCGAAGCCGTAGAGGATCGCGAACATCGGGCGGGAGCGGTCGGCGATGAGGAGCTGCTCGACGAACAGCGCGACGTGGTCGGCGGCCGACTGGCCGGTGTTGTGGCCGTACCGGTCGAGGCCCATGCCCCACAGGTGGATCGGGACGTTGGCGAGCGCGATGAACAGCAGCATCCCGCCGCGCGCGATGTCGGGCGCGAGCGAGCGCTCAGCCTTGGTGATCGGCGCGGGCGGGCCGGCCTTGGGCGGGTCGGCGGTCGCATAGGGGGTGGCGGTCACGACGGGCTCCTTCGGGATCGGACGGGTTTCCTGGTTTCCGGTGCGCGCGGTGGGGTCCGCGTTTCCTCAGTCTAGGAAAATCGTGTCCATTTCACGGTAGTGCTGGCCCCCGTACGGCGCTCCCGTCTGCGGTACCTTTCCGCCTCCGCCTGAGGGAGGATCGCCTTCGGCGGGATGTCGTACCCCAGGAGTATTTTTGACCCAGGGGTCCCTCTTGATGTCCGATTTGTGGTAGGCGCTCCGAGACGCTCCCGGACACTCCCGAAACCGTGGAAACACAGCAGAGCCCCGCCGCTTTCGCGACGGGGCCCTTCTGTTCGCTTGTACTGCTTACGCCTTCGTGAACAAGAGCGCGGCGTTGTGGCCGCCGAAGCCGAAGGCCGTGTTGAGCGCGGCGTTCAGCTCCACCTTGCGGGCCTCGTTCGCGGCCACGTCCAGGTCCAGGGCCGGGTCGGGGTTCTCCAGGTTGATCGTCGGGGGGATGACCCCTTCGACGATCGCCAGGATCGCCGCGATCGACTCGACCGCGCCCGCCCCGCCGAGCAGGTGCCCGGTCATGGACTTGGTCGCGGTGAGCACCACGTGGTCGCCGACCTCGCGCTTGATGCCCTTGACCTCCGCCATGTCGCCGACGGGCGTCGACGTGGCGTGGGCGTTGACGTGGCCGATGTCCTTCGGGTCGATGCCGGCCTGCTTGATGGCCGCCCGCATCGCGCGCCCGCCGCCCCGGCACTCCGGGTCGGGCTGGACGATGTCGTAGCCGTCGGAGGTCAGGCCGGAGCCCGCCACGACGGCGTAGATCCTCGCCCCGCGCGCTTCGGCGTGGTCGCGGCGCTCCAGGATCAGGGCGCCGGAGCCCTCGCCCATGACGAACCCGTCGCGGTCGCGGTCCCAGGGCCGGGAGGCGTGCTCGGGGTCGTCGTTGCGCGTGGACATGGCCTTCATCGAGGAGAAGCCGGCCATCGGCAGGCCGCCGATGACCGCTTCCGCGCCGCCGGCGATGACGACGTCGGCGCGGCCGAGGCGGATCATGTCGGAGGCCAGCGAGATCGCCTCCGCCGAGGTGGCGCAGGCGCTGGTCGGGGCGTGGACCCCGGCGCGGGCCTTGAACTCGATGCCGACCACGGCCGCGGGGCCGTTGGGCATGAGCATGGGCACGGTGAACGGGGAGACCTTGCGGGCGCCGAACTCCTCCAGGATGTCGTCCTGGGCGAGCAGCGTCAGCGCGCCGCCGATGCCGGAGCCGAAGGCGACGCCGAGCCGTTCCTTGTCGAGGTCGTCGCTCAGCCCCGCGTCGTCCCACGCCTGCTGAGCCGCGACGAGCGCGATCTGCTCGGAGCGGTCAAGACGGCGCAGCCGGACCCGAGGCAGGACCTCGGACGGCTCCACCGCCAGCTCGGCGGCGATCCGGCAGGGGAGTTCCTGCGCCCACTCGTGCTTGAGCAGGTGGACACCCGACCGTCCGGCCACGAGTGCTTCCCAGGTCGACGCCACGTCCCCGCCGAGGGGAGTGGTCGCGCCGAGCCCGGTCACGACTACCTCAGTCACATTAACCCTTCTCGATGTAGGAGACGGCGTCGCCGACGGTCTTCAGGTTGGCGACCTCGTCGTCGGGGATCTTCACACCGAACTTCTCTTCGGCGGCAACGACGACCTCGACCATGGCGAGCGAGTCCACGTCCAGGTCGTCGGTGAAGGACTTGCCGTCGGCGACATCGTCGGGGTTGACGCCCGCGACCTCTTCGAGAATGTCCGACAGACCTTCGCGGATCTCGTCACGAGACAGAGCCATGAGTTATTTCCTCTCGATAGTTACGGGCAGCGGATGACCTGCCCGGCGTAGGTGAGCCCGCCGCCGAATCCGAACAGGAGGATCGGGGCGCCGGAGGCCACCTTGCCACTTTGTACCAACTTCGACAACGCCAGCGGCACCGACGCCGCCGAGGTGTTGCCGGAGTAGACGATGTCCTCGGCGACGACGCAGTCGTCGCTGAAGTCCAGCCGCTTGGCGATGCCCTGGATGATGCGCAGGTTCGCCTGGTGCGGCACGAAGGCGGCGAGTTCGTTGACCTTCAGGCCCGCCCGCTCGGCGACCTGCTCGATGAGCGGCGCGAGCTGGGTGGTGGCCCACCGGAACACGGTCTGGCCGGCCTGCTTGATGAACGGGACGTCCTCCTCGATGCGGATGACGTCGCTCATCGACGGCTCGGAGCCCCACACGACCGGGCTGATCGCCAGCTCCGGGTCGTCGGTGCCCTCGACGATCAGCGCGCCCGCGCCGTCGCCGAAGAGCACGCACGAGGTGCGGTCCTCCCAGTCGGTGACCGCGGAGAGCTTCTCGGCGCCGATGACCAGGGCGCGCTTGGCGATGCCGACGCGAATGGCGGCGTCGGCCTGGGCCAGCGCGTACTCGAAGCCCGAGCAGGCGGTGTTGATGTCGATCGCGGCGGGCGCGTCGATGCCGAGCGCCTCGGCGACGCGGCAGGCGGTGTTGGGGCAGACGTCCTTGGCCGAGACGGTGGCGACGATGACGTAGTCGATGTCCGCGGCCTGGAGGCCGCTGTTCTCCAGGGCCTGGCGGGCGGCGCCGATCGCGAGGTCGGCGACCTTCTCGTCGTCGGCCGCGATCCGGCGCTCCTTGATGCCGACCCGAGAGACGATCCACTCGTCGTTCGTGTCGACCATCTTCGCGAGGTCGTCGTTGGTGAGGACCTTCTCCGGCTGGTAGTGGCCGACGCTGACGACGCGCGTTCCGTTGACGCTCACTCGACTCCTTCGTTGCTTGCGAGTTCTGCGGCGGCCGCGAGGTCGTCGGGGGTGTTGACGTTGAGTCGCTCCACGCCCTTGAGCGCCCGCTTGGCCAGTCCGGTGAGCGTCCCCGCCGGCGGCAGTTCGACGACCGCCGTGACGCCCAGTTCTCCAAGCGTACTCATGCAGGCGTCCCATCGGACGGGTGAGGTGACCTGGGCCACGAGCTGCTGCAAAGCGGCCGCGCCGGTGGTCACGGGCTTCCCGTCCCGGTTGGACAGGAGGGTGCGGACCGGGTCGGCCGTCTCGATGTCGGCGGCGACCGCTTCGAGGGCCTCCTGCGCCGGGGCCATGTGCGGGGTGTGGAACGCCCCGGCGACCTTCAGCGTGATGATCCGGGCCTTCTCGGGCGGGGTCGCCGCGAGCTTCTCGATCGCGGCGACGGGCCCGGCGGCGACGATCTGGCCGGCGCCGTTGCGGTTGGCCGGCCACGCGCCCGCCGACTCGATGGCGGCGAGGACCTCGTCCTCGACGCCGCCGAGGACCGCGGCCATGGTCGTGGGTTCGATGTTGCACGCCGCGGCCATCTCGCGGCCGCGGACGGCGGCGAGGCGGACGGCGGCCTCGGGGGTGAGGACGCCCGCGATGGCGAGCGCGGTGAGCTCCCCGACCGAGTGGCCAGCGACGGCCGCGCCGTCGAAGGCGGGGTCGGCGAGGAGGCGCTCGGCCGCGAGGAGCCCCGCGGCCACCAGCAGCGGCTGGGTGTTCGCGGTGTCGGTGATCTCGTCCTGGTCCGCTTCGGTGCCGAGGCGGACGAGGTCGAGGCCGATGAGATCGGACCACTCGCGCAGCCGCGAGGCGGCGGCGCGGTCGTCGATCCACGGCGTCAGGAACCCGGGCTTCTGCGAGCCCTGCCCGGGAGCGAGAATGGCAAGCACACTAGAACTTTCGCATCGACGGCATGGGATACGGGAGCAGTCAGAGGACTGAAAGCCCGGTCGGTTCTTGTAGGAACCCTACAACACTCGTTGTCAGCTGCGAGGACGCCGGGTCACCGGGGAGTTCTCCAGGCGGCCTATGGTCAACCCCACACGCAGTACGAAGGCCTCATGCGGATCGGTGGGGGAGAAACCGGTCACCTCCTGGATGCGGCGGAGGCGGTAGCGGACCGTGTTGGGGTGCACGTACAGCTCGCGCGCGGTGCCTTCGAGGACGCCGCCGGAGGAGATGAACGCGTCCATGGTCTCCAGCAGCTCGCCGCCGGCGCGGCGCAGCGTCATGAACACGCCCTCGCGCAGGCCCTGGCGGGCGGCCTCGTCCCCGGCGATGGCGCGCTCGGGGAGCAGCTGCATCGCGGTGACGGGGCGGGGCGCGTCGGGCCAGGCGGGGGCGGCGCGGTGCCCGGCGACCGCCGCGAGCGCCGACGAGGACGCATCGGCGAGCCCGGTCACGGTGGGCCCCACGACGATCGGGCCCTCACCGAACTGCCCGGTGAGCTTCTCGACGATCTCCACGGGCTCCTTGACGCCGCCCAGCAGCAGCACCAGGCGGGCGCCGTGGACGCCCGCGAGGATGTCCAGGCCGAGCCTGCGCGCGGCCCGCTGGACCGAGTGGAGGACGAGCGTCGCCTCGCCGCCGGGGGTGGCGCCGCAGACGACGGTGATCGTCTGGGTTTCCGACCAGCCGAGCGCGGCGGCGCGGCTGATGAGCTCGTCGGAGTTGTCCCCGCGCAGGAGCGCGTCGACGAGCATCGCCTGGAGGCGGGCGTCCCACGCGCCGCGGGTCTCGGCGGCGCGGGCGTACACGCGTGCGGCCGCGAACGCGATCTCGCGGCTGAAGCGCAGCACCGACTCGCGCAGCTCGGCCTCCTCGCCGTCGGCGGCGAGCGCGGGGACCTGCTCTTCGACGACGTCGATGACGACCTGGATGAGGGCGACGGTGTGCTGGAGCGAGATGGCGCGCGCCAGTTCGAGCGGCGCGGCTTCGAACACCATGTCGGAGGTGCCGAGGTCGTCCCCGGAGGACCGCAGCCACTCCAGGAACTGACGGACGCCGGCCTGGGCCACCAGGGTCACCATCGAGCGCTGCTCGGCGGGGAGGTCGCGGAACCAGGGGAGGCGTTCGTCCATCCGGGTGAGCGACTGGGTCGTCAGCGCCGACGAGGAGCGTTCGATGTTCTGAATGGTCGTGGCCAGGTCCATGCCCTATAGCCTGCCAGACGTGGCGCGCGCCGCGCACCGACGTCGGACGGAATACCCGTCGCGCCACTAATGTTGCCCGAGAGTACGAGATCAGCAGAGAACAGAGAGGCGGTCCTATGGCCACCGTTGAACTGACCAAGGACAACTTCGAAGCGACCGTGACCGGCAACGGCATCGTGCTGGTCGACTGGTGGGCCGACTGGTGCGGACCCTGCAAGATGTTCGCGCCCACGTTCGAGTCCGCGAGCGAGCAGCACGCCGACGTCGTCTTCGGCAAGATCGACACCGAGGACCAGCAGGAGCTCTCCGCCGAGGCCGGGATCCAGTCGATCCCGACGCTCATGGCCTTCCGCGACGGCATCCTCCTCTACAGCCAGCCGGGCGCCCTGCCGCCGGCCGCGCTGGAGGAGATCATCGGCAAGGTCAAGGAGCTCGACATGGACGCCGTGCGCGCCGAGATCGAGAAGGAAGAGGCCGAGGAGGACTAGGGCCTGTCCTGTGGGTCAGAACGGTCGGGATCCGGCCCATTTGCCCGCTCGCCGCGTTGTCGGGGCCTCCCCATACAACACCGGTATGGGGAGGCCCCTCCGCCTTGCGAGCGAACAAATGGACTCGGATCCCGCCTCGCCCTGACCCACAGGACAGGCCCTAGACCCCTCCGACCTCCCGCAGACCCGCAGGGGGCGGGCGCGTTTCATACGCGCCCGCCCCCTTTTGTCCGTCCTGAATGCGTGCTACGTTGAGCCTCGGTTGGGGACAGCAGCAGGGCCGGACGCCAAGAGGGGCTTCGCAATGCAGGTCGACACCACCCCCGCCGCCGCGCGCCGAGAACCCGGGTTCCCCTTCCGCCGCATCCTCCTCGCCTGCCACGTCGTGCTCGCCGTCTACTGGCTCGCGTACATGTCCTTCGTCCTCGCCCTGTGCCTGTGGGCCGCGCTCTCCGCGGACCCGGGCGCTCCCGTCTCGGCCTGGGCCGTCGCCGGCATGTTCAACGCGCTCGGCACCGGCGCGCTCTCCTTCGCCGTCATCGGCACCGGTGCGGCCCTCGCCGTCACCGGCGGCCTGGTCCGGCACCGGTGGGTCGCCGCCAAGACCGCCGCGGCCGCGCTCGCCGTCGCCGGGGGCCTGGTGTTCCTGCGCCCGGCCCTGACCGCGCTCGCCGGCGGCACCGGGACCGGCGCCGACCACGCCGTCCTCGGCACCGGGACCGCCCTCGGCACCGGCCTCCTCGGCTTCGCCGCCGTCGTCTCCTACCTGCGGCCGTGGGGGCGCATCGGCCGCGCCGCCGCCCGCCGCAAGATCGCCGACGGCCGCTTCGCCGTGCGCGTGCGCCGCGTCGTCCCCGTCGCCGCGAAGGTCCACGCCATCGAGCTCACCGGCCTCAAGGGCCGCCTGCTCCCGCCGTTCGAACCCGGCGCGCATCTGGAGGTCGAACTGCCCTCGGGCCTGGTCCGCCACTACTCCCTGTGCTCCTACGCCGGGGACCGCCTCTCCTACCGGATCGCGGTCCTGCGCGAGGACGCCGGGCGCGGCGGCTCCCGCGAGACCCACCGCCTCCGCGAAGGCGACACCGTGCGGATCTCCCCGCCCCGCAACAAGTTCCCGCTCGCCCTCCACTCGGGGTACCTGTTCATCGCCGGAGGCATCGGCATCACCCCGATCATGCCGATGATCCTCCAGGTCGCCCGCGCCGGCATCCCCTGGCGCCTCGTCTACACCGGCCGCGCCCGCTCCACCATGGCCTTCGCCGACCAGCTCGCCACCACCTGGCCCGGCAACGTCGTCCTCTACCCGACCTCGAAGTTCGGGCGCCCCGACTTCGTCGCCGAACTCGCCGGGCTCCCCGCCACCACCGGCGTCTACGCGTGCGGGCCCGCCCCGCTCACCGACGCCCTCGCCGACACCGCCCGCCGCGTCGCACCCCAGCTCGAACTCCACACCGAGCAGTTCACCCCGCCCGCCGACGCCCCCGCGCCCTTCGACCTGCTCGCCAAGCGCACCGGCGCCGCGGTCGTCGTCGGCGCCGACCGCTCCGCCCTCGCCGCGCTGGCCGAAGCGGGCGTCCCGGTCCGCTCGGGCTGCGAGATCGGCGTGTGCGGCGCGTGCCGCCTGCGGGTCGTGGAGGGCCGCCCCGACAACCCCGAGCAGGTGCCCGGTGAGACCGCCCCTGACGGCGCGCCGCTGTTCTACCCGTGCGTGGGCCGCGCCAGGGGCCGCCTCGTCGTGGACGCGTGAACGTGAAAAGGGACCGGGGTCGCCCCCGGTCCCTTTTTCGCTTGTGCGGCTTAGGAGTCGCCGCCCGCCTCGCCGGCCTCGGCGGCCGTCGGGTCGGTGATCGCGTACTTCGCGGCCGCCTGCGCGGCCAGCTCCGGCTTGACCTCGCCGCGGGCGGCGAGCTGCTGGAGGGCCGCCACCGTCACGGACTCGGCGTCCACGTTGAAGTGGCGGCGCAGGGCCCCGCGGGTGTCGGAGTGGCCGAAGCCGTCCGTGCCCAGCGAGGTGTAGTCGCCCGGCACCCAGCGGCTGACCAGGTCGGGCACGGCCCGCTGGTAGTCGCTGACCGCCACGAACGGGCCCTCGGCGCCCGCGAGCTTCGAGGTCACGTACGGGACCTGCTTCTCGGCCTCGGGGTGGCGCAGGTTGTGCAGCTCGGCCGCGATCGCGTCGCGGTTGAGCTCGGACCAGGAGGTCACCGACCACACGTCGGCGGCCACGCCCCAGTCCTCGGCCAGCAGCTGCGCGGCCTTCTGCGCCCACGACATCGCCGACCCGGAGGTCAGCAGCTGTACTCGCGGCCCCGACACCTCGGAGGTCGACACCCGGTGGATGCCGCGCAGGATGCCCTCGACGTCGACGCCCTCCGGCTCGGCCGGCTGCACGATCGGCTCGTTGTACACCGTCAGGTAGTAGAAGACGTGCTCGCCGTCGGCGTACATGCGCTTGAGGCCGTCCTGCACGATGTGCCCGATCTCGTAGCCGAACGCCGGGTCGTACGAGACGACCGCGGGGTTGGTGTGCGCGATCAGGACCGAGTGGCCGTCCTCGTGCTGGAGGCCCTCGCCGTTGAGCGTGGTCCGCCCGGCGGTGGCCCCGATGAGGAAGCCGTTCGCGAGCTGGTCCGAGGCCGCCCAGATGGCGTCGGCGGTCCGCTGGAACCCGAACATCGAGTAGAAGATGTAGAACGGGATCATCGGCTCGCCGTGCGTGTCACCGGCGGTGCCCGCCGCGGTGAACGCCGCCACCGAGCCGGCCTCGTTGATGCCCACGTGCAGGAGCTGGCCCTGCTCGGACTCCTTGTAGGACAGGAACAGGTCGCGGTCCACCGACAGGTACTGCTGCCCGTGCGGCGAGTAGATCTTCGCCGTCGGGAACATCGCGTCCATGCCGAAGGTGCGGGCCTCGTCCGGGATGATCGGGACCCAGCGCTTGCCGGTCTCCTTGTCCCGCATGAGGTCCTTGAGCAGGCGCACCAGCGCCATCGTCGTGGCGGCCTTCTGCTTGCCCGAGCCGCGCTTGGCCGACTTGTAGGCCTCCTCGCCCGGCAGGGTCAGCGGGACCACCGTGTTGCGGCGCGAGGGGATCGACCCGCCGAGGATGCGGCGGCGCTCCTGGAGGTACTCGTGCTCCGCCGAGCCCTCCTCGGGCTTGATGTACGGCGGCAGGTACGGGTTCGCTTCGAGCTGCTCGTCGGTGACGGGCATGTCGAGCGCGTCGCGGAAGCCCTTGAGGTCGTCGAGCGAGAGCTTCTTCATCTGGTGGGTCGCGTTGCGGCCCTCGAAGGTCGAGCCGAGCTTGTAGCCCTTGACGGTGTGCGCGAGGATCACCGTCGGCTGGCCCTCGTGCTCCATCGCGGCCTTGTACGCGGCGTAGATCTTGCGGTCGTCGTGGCCGCCGCGGCGCAGGTCCCAGATCTCGTCGTCGGTCATCGGCAGCGCCATCGCCTTCGTGCGCGTGTCGCGCCCGAAGAAGTGCTCCCGGATGAACGCCCCGGACTCGGCCTTGAACGTCTGGAAGTCCCCGTCGGGGGTGGTGTTCATGAGGTTCACCAGCGCACCGTCGTGGTCGGCGGCCAGGAGCGGGTCCCACTCGCGGCCCCACATCACCTTGATGACGTTCCAGCCCGCGCCGCGGAAGTACGACTCCAGCTCCTGCACGATCTTGCCGTTGCCGCGCACCGGCCCGTCGAGGCGCTGGAGGTTGCAGTTGACGACGAACGTGAGGTTGTCGAGCTCGGCTCCGGCCGCGAACTGGAGCGCGCCCCGCGACTCGACCTCGTCCATCTCGCCGTCCCCGAGGAACGCCCACACCTGCTGCTTCGAGGTGTCGCGGATGCCGCGGTCCTCCATGTACCGGTTGAACAGCGCCTGGTAGATCGCGTTGATCGGGCCCAGGCCCATCGACACGGTCGGGAACTGCCAGTAGTCCGGCATGAGGCGGGGGTGGGGGTAGGAGGGCAGGCCGCCCTGCGGGCGCGACACCTCCTGGCGGAAGCCGTCGAGGTGGTCCGCGGTCAGGCGGCCCTCCACGAAGGACCGGGCGTACATGCCGGGGGAGGCGTGGCCCTGGTAGAAGATCTGGTCCCCGCCGCCCTCGTGGTCGCGGCCGCGGAAGAAGTGGTTGTAGCCGACCTCGTAGAGGTTCGCGGCCGAGGCGTACGTCGAGATGTGGCCGCCGACGCCGATGCCGGGACGCTGCGCGCGGTGGACCGTCATCGCCGCGTTCCAGCGCACGTACGCGCGGATGCGGTGCTCGACGGCCTCGTCGCCGGGGTAGTGCGGCTCGGCCTCGACGGGAATCGTGTTGACGTAGTCGGTGCTCGTGGACGCCGGCACGCCGATCTGGCGCTTCCGTGCGTGTTCGAGCAGCCGCTGCATGACGTAGCGGGCACGGGTGCGCCCGCCGCCGTCGAGGAGGCCGTCCAGGGATTCCAGCCATTCACTGGTCTCCCCGGGGTCGGTGTCCGGCACTTGGGTCGGCAAACCGTCACTGATGGGCGGCCGGTTCTGTTCCGTGGTCACGGGCGGTCCCTCGTTCTAAGACTGCGGCTGTGCAGGGTTTCTCTCAATGGCAGCAGAGTGTCATCGTGTTCTACCATCCTCCCTCGAATCTACCGCGACCCTCGTCCGCCCACCCGGGTTGATGCGACCGCGCCCACACTCCAGTACACCCCCACGTCACGGCGGTGCGACCGTTTGCCGAGGGTGCTTCGCGAACGGGCGCGCGAGTCCGCCATATGCCCCACCGAATATGCTCTACTCCATATGCTGTGGTTCACAGAGCGACGCGCTCTGGCATCCGACCTATGGAGGGGACAAGGTGAACGCTCCGAGCAGCCCGGTGGACGTGTCGAGCGTGGTGCAGCGACTCGGGCTCGACGGCGTCGAGGCGGTCATGGAGATCGGATTCGACACCGACGTGGACGCCGCACTGCGGACGGCCGTCATCGAGGCCGTCGGCGAGCTCCTCGACGAGGACTCCGACGAGATCGTCGGCGCGGTCCTCCTGTGGTGCCGCGCGGAGGACGGCGACCTCGTCGACCTCCTCCTGGACGCCCGCGACCCCCTCGCCGACGACGGCGTGGTGTGGCTCTTGACCCCGAAGGCGGGGAAGCCCGGGCACATCGAGCCGGCCGACGTCGAGGAGGCCTCGGCGCTGGCGGGACTGAAGTCGACGAAGACGCTGAACGCCTCCCCCGACTGGGTCGCGTCGCGGATGGTCGTCGCCCGCCGCTAACCTTCAGCGCGACAGAACACCCGAGGCCCCGCTCCCGCGGCGGCCCTGTGCAAGGAGCGCGCATGCCGATCGAGACCGGGGCGAAGGCCCCCGCTTTCACGCTGAAGGACCAGAACAACCAGGAGGTCGCGCTCGCCGACTTCCTCGGCGAGAAGCACGTCCTCCTCGTGTTCTACCCGTTCGCCTTCACCGGCGTGTGCGAGGGCGAGCTGTGCGGCATCCGCGACAACCTCGACTCCTACCAGTCCGACGACGTCCAGGTCCTCTCCGTCTCGGTCGACTCCCCGTTCGCCCACAAGGTGTGGGCCCAGCGCGAGGGCTTCGAGTTCCCGCTGCTGAGCGACTTCTGGCCGCACGGCGCCGTCGCCCAGGCCTACGGCGTCTTCAACGACGAGAAGGGCATGGCCAACCGCGGCACGTTCGTCATCGACAAGCAGGGCGTCGTCCGCTTCGCCGAGATGAACCTCCCCGGCGAGGCCCGCGACCAGTCGCTGTGGCAGAAGGCCCTCGCCGAGCTCCAGGGCTAGGATCGCCGTGATTTTCCGGGCGCGCCGGTGCAACGCTCCGGCGCGCCCGCGGCGTATACGCGGCATCAACCCTGAGAGAACGGGACCCGTCGTGCTGCGCAAGCGAATCGCCTTGATCCTCGCACTCCCGCTGGCCGCCTCCGGCTGCTCGCTGTTCGAACGCGAGGAGGAGGACCTCGACTTCGACGCCTACGCCGACGAGCTCACCGACATGTACAACGAGGGCGTCCGCCTCGACATGGAGCTCACCGCGGCCGAGGCGCGGATCGTGCAGGACTGCCTTGAGCGGCAGGGCTTCACCGTCCACAGTCCCGACGAGTTCGCGTACTTCGGCCTGGCCGAGCGCGAGACCTTCCTCGACGAGGGCCCCTACGAGACCTTCCTGCCCACGGTCGAGGAGGCGCGGCTGCGGGGCGTCTTCCAGTGGGTCAACCTCGACGGCGCCGAGACCATCGAGGACGGCGTGCCGTGGGCCGCCTACCAGGAGTCCATGGCCGCGCAGGGGATGAGCGACACCCCGCCCGAAGGGGTCGGCACCGGCGAGTTCTTCGAGCTGTCCCCCGAGGAGATGTACGCCTGGTACGTCGCCTACGGCGGCGAGACCTGGGCCGAGTACCAGCAGGGCTACCTCGTCGGCATCGACGCCTCCAAGACCGACGCCAGCGGCGAACAGGTCTACGTCAACCCGCCGCCCGGCGGCTGCGAGCTGGAGATGATCGAGGCCGTCTACGGCGAGCCCGACGAGCAGGACAACGCCGAGGAGTCGTTCAACGACTGGGTCTGGCGCCCCGAGCAGCCCGGCGGCGACTGGGAGGCCATGAACGAGCGGTACACGGAGCGGACCGAGGACGCCGAGGCGCCGCTGCTCGACTGCCTCGACGAGCGGGGCTTCGGCGGCTGGGAGTTCCACAACGGGCACTTGGCGGTCCACGACTACCTGTTCGAGTCCGGTGAGGGCCAGCACCCCTACCACTCGTACGAGGACGAGGGCGGCGCCTGGCCCGACCCGCCCGAGGACGTGCCCGACGAGTCCGACACCCAGGCCTGGCTCGACTTCGAACGCGAGCAGACCCTCGTCCTCGCCGAATGCGGCGACGAGTCCGGCTACCGCGACGCCGCCGTCCACGCCTGGCAGCAGGCCCAGCTGCGCTACTACCTCGACATCGAGGACGACGTGTACGCCTGGCAGGAGGAGATGCGCGGCTACCTCGCCACGGCCCAGGAGGTCATCGGGGAGTGAGTTCCGCGTCTCCCCACGGGCTCAGGAACACGTAGGTGATCTGCGGGTACTTCGCGCGCAGGCGGGCCTCGGCGTCGCGGCTGGCGGCTTCGATCTCGGCGCCGTCGGCGGTGTCGCGGTAGTCGATGCGGGCCGCGACCAGGACCGAGGTGGGGCCGAGCTGGAGGGTCAGGAGCTCCTGGACGGCGGTGATCTCCTCGCCCGAGGCGAGTTCGGCGCGGACGGCCTCGCGGAACCTCGGCGGGAGGCTCCGTCCGATGAGGAGCGAGAGGTTGGCGTGGCCGAGGAGGACCGCGACGACCAGGAGCAGGACGCCGATGAGGATCGAGGCGCCGCCGTCGTAGAACGGGTCGCCGGTGATCTCGGTGAGCGCGAGGCCCGTGGCGGCCAGCAGGAGGCCGATGAGGGCGGCCAGGTCCTCCAGGAACACCGCCTTCAGGCTCGTGTCCGGGGTGTGGCGCAGGAACAGGCGCGGGCGCACGTTCCACTGCCGCGACTCGCTGCGCAGCTGCACGATGGTGCGCGCGAACGAGACCGCCTCCAGGACGAACGAGATCCCCAGGACCACGTAGGACACGAGGTAGTCGGCCTCGCCGTCCGCGTGGAGCGAGTGGAAGCCGTGCGTGATGGAGAACAGGCCGCCCGCGACGAACGTGAACGCCGCCGCCAGCGCCGCCCACATGTACGCCGTCGAGCCGTACCCGAAGGGGTGCGCCTCGTCGGGGCGCTTGACGCTGTTGCGCAGCGCGATGTACAGCATGATCTCGGTGACGGTGTCGGCCGCCGAGTGGGCGGCCTCCGAGACCATGGCCGCCGAGCCCGACAGGACCCCGGCGACGAGCTTCGCGACCGCGATGGCGAGGTTCATCAGTCCCGCCAGGAGCACGGTCAGGACGCTCTCCGACTTCACTTCGCCCGCATCGCTCACGCTTAGGAGCCTAGGCGAGCGGACGCCGGGCCGGACCCGGGATCGCCGGGTCCGGCCCGGCCCGGTTCAGCGGAGTCCGGTCACTGGCCGCGGGTCG
>NZ_QFRW01000037.1:30896-32757 GCF_003265355.1 Glycomyces dulcitolivorans
ACGCCGGCGAAGCGCAGGAGGTCCTGCATGAGGAACCCGCCGGGGGTGGTGCTGGGGAGGGTGGGCCGCCAGGTGGGGGCGACCGCGAGGTAGGAGGTGGGGTCGAGTTCGATGAGGCCGAGGAAGACCTCGGCGATGAGGCGGGCGCCGGTGGGGCCCAGGCGCAGGCCGCCGGCGAGCTGCTCGGCCTCGGCGAGGACGTAGAACCAGAGCGGGGTCTGGTTCTCCAGGGCGATCCCGTAGGGGGCCATGGCGTCCTGGAGCATGAGCATCTGGTGGCCCATGGTCTGCGCGATGCGCTGGCCGGCGGGGACGCTCCAGGTCATGTGGCGCAGCAGGTTGCGCTGGGCCAGGGAGATGGGGGGCTGGCCGCCGGGGATGGTGCCCAGGGGGAGCCGGAACAGCGGGGTGGAGATGACGGGGTCGAGGCGCTTGTTGCGCCGGACTTGCCCGTCGCCGAAGTCGAAGAACGTCTGCCAGCCGACGAAGCGGCGGGGTTTGCGCACGCCGCCGCGCATGTCGCTGGGGTCGTCCTCGAACTGGGCGGCGGGGTCGAAGATGAACCCGAAGAACGGTCCGCCGTTGTCGCCCGCGAGGTTGAGGCGGTAGGACGGGCGGATCATGCTGTGGCCCATGCGGTAGGCGATCTGGAACTCGATCGGCATGAACGCCGGGTTCGGTTCGGGCTTGTAGTAGTCGCGGCCGTTGTCGAGGATGTCGTCGACGACGGCCTGGCCGCAGACCTGCGGCAGGAACGTGTGGACGATGATCCACTGGTAGTGCCAGGTGACGAGGCGGCGGGCCTCGGCGAAGACGTTGCCGCCGTAGCCGGTGCCGACGAGGCGGTCGACGACTTCGTTGTGGAAGAGGATGAATGCGGCGTGGAGTCCGGAGAGGATGGCGTTCTCGTCGTTGCGGGGGTCGCCGATGATCGCGGTCCGGCCGCCCGTGCGGGGGACGTCCTCGAACAGGCCGCCCGACTCGATGCGCAGGTGGCGTCCGTCGGTCTCGTACAGCTCGGGGTCGACGGCGGGGCCGCCGCCGTAGACGGTGTCGAGGTCGAGCGCCGGGGTGCGGTCGTTCGGTGAGATCTCGGGCCGCGTCGGGGTGCCGAGCGGGGAGGTCTGGTCGAAGGTCATGTCGTGGTCGAGGAACTGGCCGAAGAACGTGGTCCCGGCGGTGTGGGTGGGGTTGTCGGGGTTGTTCGCGCTGAGGGCGGGGTCCAGGATGAGCTGGATGGGCCCGGCGGCGAGGTCGTCGTCGGCGTCCATGATGCCGCCGACGGCGCCGATGGAGATCATGGCCTGGCGGCAGCGCTCGTCGGCGGGGACGTACGGCGGGAGGCTCGGGAACATGCGCCCGAACCGGTTGGCGGGGGTCGGCGTGGTCTGCGCTTCGGCGAGGCCGACGGCGCCGATGCCGGCGGCGGCCGCGGCGGTGGCGCCGACGCCGGTGAGGAAGAGTCGTCTGGTGAGTTGCGCGCGCGCCCTTGCCTGTCGGCGCGCGGGGGAGTGCATGGCTGAGTTTGCAGGCATCATTGCCCACCTCTCGATTGGTCTTCGAGTCGGTCTCAGCGGGCACTGGGAGGCGGCCGGTCGCTCCGGAGGCGCTTGATCCTCTGGAGGCCATCGTCGGCCGATAGCAATAACATATCGATGATCATGGATTTAATCAATGGATTTGAAAACGGGTTGTTCAATCCCCATGCGACGGTTTGATCCCCACCTTGAACAGGGGGATCGCATACTCTTGAACGAGCGGCGGCCGGGTGTGCGAATTCGCACACCCGGCCGTCACTCTCATTTATCAAGCGCTTTCGTCGAGAAAGCCCCATTCGCCGACGTTGTAGAAGACCCGCATC
>NZ_QFRW01000037.1:32816-59092 GCF_003265355.1 Glycomyces dulcitolivorans
CGCCCAGTTGTCGCGGACGTTGACGACGTCCTCGTTGACCATGACCAGGGCCGGCGTCCACGCCAGCGGCAGCTGCACGGCCTCGTCGAGCGAGATCTGCGCCGCCTGGTTGTTCAGCTCGGCGGCCCGGTCGCGGTCCAGAGTGGTCGCGAGCTCGTCCACGATCGCGTCGACCTCGTCGCTGCGGAACCCGGTGTGGTTGCCCTCGCCCCAGTAGTCGGCCGCCGAGGACGCGAACAGCGGGGTCTCGATCCACGAGAACTGGATGAGGTCCCAGTCGCCTTCGTCGAGCACGGTGCTCAACTCGCCGTTGGGGATCGGGTCCACCGTCAGCTCGATGCCGATCTCGGCGAGGTAGGTGATGACCAGGTCCTGGATGATCGGCGTGAACGCGTTCCCCTCGATGCCGGTGCGGTACCGCAGGGTCACGGCCTCCCCGGCCGGGGTGAGGAGCTGGTCGTCCTGCCAGGTGTACCCGGCCTCCTCCAGGATCGTGCGCGCCTTCTCGACGTCGCCCGAGCCGAGGGTGTCGTCGGCGATCTGGTCGGTCCAGTACTCCGAGTCGGGCCGGAACAGCACGTTCTGCATCGTCTCGATGTCGGCGTACGCCGACCCGTAGGCCCGCGCGTTGACGTCGTCGGCGTCGATCGCGGTGAAGATCGCCTCGCGCAGCGCCTTGTCGGACAGGAACGGGTTGTTCAGGTTCGCGTCCACGTGGGACCAGCCCGACTGCGGCGCGACCGTGTATTTCAGGCCGTCCTCGGACGCCAGCTGGTCGAGCACCTCGGGGTCGAAGCTGGAGGGCGCGGCCCCGTCGATCGTGCCCTGGCGCAGCTCGGTGACCATGGCCTCGGCGCCGTTGATGTACTTGAGCGTCAACGAGTCCAGGGTGGCCTGCTGCGAGCCGGTCCACTCCGGGTTCGGCTCGTACTTCGCGTACTCGCCGAGCACGCCCTCGACCATCCGGTACGGCCCGGCGCTGTAGTCCAGCGGCGGGTTCTCCGAGAAGTCGGTGACCGACGCGGCCATGACCGCCGGGTCGGTGCGCCAGTCGGCGTGCCCGCGGGCCTCGGCGACGTGCGCGGGGTGGGTGATGACGCCCGCGGAGTGCCACTCGGCGTCCAGGTAGCCGTCGACGTACGTCACGACCACCGTGTTGCCCTCGGCCTCCTCGATCGAGGCGACGTTCGCGCCGTAGCTGCTCGCCGGCGTGCACTGGGCGCACTGCGCCTCGTCGCCGGAGGTCGCGCGCCAGTGCCAGACGAAGTCGTCGATGCCGATCGGCACCCCGTCGCCCCAGGTGGCGTCCTCCTTGAGGTGGTAGGCCACCGTCAGCGGCGCCTCGGCCAGCAGCTCGGGCGCCTCGGCGTAGATCCCGTCGTTGTAGTGGATCTCGCCGTTCTGGTCGAAGGTGAACACCGTCGGCCGCAGGGGCTGGTTGATGATCGAGGTGGCCAGGCTGGAGCCGTAGATGTCGGCCTGGCCCCACGCCTCCCACTTGCCGTCCACGGCCCACACCAGGTCGCCGCCGTCGGCGCGCTCCCCGGAGTTGCAGGTGGTCGGCTCGGTGGCGCAGTCCTCGAACCCGACGCCGGTCGGGTCCTCGTCGCCGCCGCCGCAGCCCGCGACCGCCAGGGTGAGGGCGGCCGCGATCGCGGCGAAGGACTTCGTCAAAGCGCCGCGGTTCGGCGCCTCGGTCTCGGGCATTGCAGGGCCTTTCGGGACGATATGGGGGGATGTGCACTGTGGCACATCCCGAACCGTATCGCCACCCCCACGGCAATGTCAACTTAAACGATAGGAATACTCGTGTATCTCACATCCGGAATAACGACGACTCCGCCAGGCGGCTGAACCCGCTGCGGTGGAACACCAGCGGCCCCGACGTGTCCGCGTGCTCCACCGCGTGCAGCCGCAGCAGCACGATCACGTGGTCGCCCGCCTCCACCTCCCGGTACACCGAGCAGTCGAACCGCGCCAGCCCGTCGTCGAGCGTCACCGCCCCCAGCTCCGTCGCGCTCAGCGCCAGCCCCGCGAACCGCCGCTCCGGGTCCCCGGCGAGCTGCCGGCACACCGCCCCGTGGTGGTCGGCCAGGATCGTCAGTCCCAGGTGCCCGGCCCGCCGCAGGTCCGGCCAGGTCTTCGAGGCCGTCGCGATCGAGAACGACACCAGCGGCGGCTCCAGGCTCACCGACGTGAACGAGCTCGCCGCCAGCCCCGTGATGCGCCCGTCCACCTCGGCGGCGACGGCCACCACCCCGGTCGGGAAGACGCCGAACGCCTCCCGCAGCCGCCGCGGGTCCAGGTCCTGGTTCGTGGTCAAACCGGTCATGCAGGGCTCCTTCAGGGTCGGGGGAGAAGCGGGTTCACAGCTGGCCGTGCCGGGGCGGCGGTGCCCCGTCCAGGGCCCAGCGGCCCAGGTGCTGCACCTTCCAGGCCGCCGGGTCGTGCAGGGTGTGGATGCGCGCGTTGCGCCAGTGCCGGTCCAGGTTCAGGCCCGCCAGGGCGCTCCGCGTCCCGGCGGCCTCGAAGATCCGGCTCGCGACGTGGACGGAGACCTGCGCCGTGGACGCCCGCGCCGCCGCCACCGCGAGGCTCGCCTCCGCCGTGGAGTCCTCGTTCAGGTCCGCGTTCGCCGCGTCCACTGCGGACGCCGCGTGCGCGAGCAGCGCCTCGGCCCCGCGCAGCGCCAACTCCATCTCCCCGAAGGCGTGCACGGTGAGCGGGTCGTCCCCGGCGCGCTCGACCCCCGCGTCGGGGTACGGGCGGCTCTTGGTCCGCACGAACTCCGCGGCCTCTTCCAATGCGGCCCTGGCGATCCCGGCGTCGATCGCCGCATGGAGCACTTGGGCGAACGCGCCGTACGTCTGCGGGCCTTCGAACGTGGCCGCGTACGGGGTGATCCACTCGTCCGTCACCGCGACGTTCCGCAGCCGCACCGTGCCGCTCGCGGTGGTGCGCTGGCCGATGCCGTCCCAGTCGTCGACCACCTCGACGCCCTCGGCTTCGCGCCGCACCCACGCGACGTGCATCGGCCCGTCGACGCCCAGGTGCGTGAGCACCGGGATCCAGTCGGCGAACAGCGCGCCCGTGCAGTAGAACTTGGTGCCGTTCAGGCGCCAGCGCCCGGCCCCGTCGGGGGTGAGCGCGGTGCGGTGGTCCCGCACGTGCCGGGTCCCGAACTCGGTCTGCGCGTTGCCGAACCGTCTGCCGGCCAGCACTTCGGCGAACAGCCGGGCCTGCTGGTCCGGATTCCCCTGCCAGCGCAGCTGGTTGACGTACACGAAGTGGCTGTGGGGGATCTGCGCGATGTTCGGGTCGCCGGAGGCGATGCGCCGGAACACCTCCGCGACGACCGCGGTGGGGAGGTCGGCGCCGCCGTGGGCGGCGGGGACGGTGATCGCGAGGAGGCCGGAGGCGGCGAGGCGGTCGATCTCGGCGTAGGGGAGGGATCTGCGGGCGTCGCGCTCGGCGGCGCCGGCGGCGAACTCCCCGGCGAGGCTCGCGGCCGCGGCGAGGGCGACGGGGGCGTCGAGGACGGGGATCTCGGAACAGGAGGGGTCGCTCACGTGCTGCTCCTTCGGGTTTGTGCCGAGGCGGTCGCTCGTAGTAGGCTTTTCCTATCAAGTTACTAGGAAATAAGCCCGGCGAACAGATCCCGACCATCGGATCGGCCGATACCCCCATCGGCGGCGCCGATGACGGGCGCATCGGCGCCCCTTGAGGAGGCGGCGGATGCGGATCGAGCAGCTGGAGTACGTGGCCGCGGTGACCCGGTACGGGTCGCTGCGGCGAGCGAGCGAGCACCTGCACGTCTCGCAGCCGGCGCTGAGCGAGGCGATCAGCAAGCTGGAGCGCGAACTCGGGGTCACGCTCCTGGAGCGGCGCCGCGACGGCACCCGGATCACCGTGCGCGGCAAGGAGCTCCTGGAGCACATGCTGGGCGTGCTCGAAGCGGTCGACCGGCTCCAGTCGGCCGCGGTCGGCGCGAACGCGGCCCGCGCCGTCCGCGTCGGGACCGTCAACGCCGGGGCCGCGAGCCTGCTCCTGCCCGCGATCCGGGCCTTCCGCCGCGGCAGGCCCGGTGCGCGCGTGGAGGTCCGGGCGCTCCAGCAGGGTGAGATCGAGTCTGGCCTTGCCGGCGGCTCGCTCGACCTGGGCCTGGTGAACGTCCTTGAAGGACTCGCCGTGCACTCCGACCTCGAAGGGGCCGAGCTCATCCGCGGCCGCGCGGTCGCGGTCCTGCCGAGCGCCCACCCGCTCACCGCCCGGACCGAGGTCACCGCCGACGACCTCCGCGCCGAGGCGTTCGTGGGCATGCGGGCCGGCTCGACCATGCACCGCTTCGCGGTGCGGCTTTTCGCCGACCGCCCGCCCGCCTCCTGGCATTCGGTCGACGGCGGCGAGATGGGGAAGCTCCTCGTCGCCGAGGGCCTGGGCGCCGCGGTCCTCCCCGACTACGCCGTCAAGGGCGACCCCCTCGAACGCAGCGGCCTGATCGCCTTCCGCCCCATCGCGGGCGAGGGCACCACCGTCTCGATGCACCTGCTGCGCAGGAGAGCCGGCCGCCCTCCGGCCCCGGTCGCCGACCTCGCGGCCCACCTCAAGGAGCAGGCCGGGCGCGCCTAGAGCAGGTCGAGGTGCAGGCGGACCGCCGCGCCGGTGCGGTCGGCGTCGCCGGTGGCGATGAGGTCGAGGAACGCGCCGCGCAGCACCGCGAGGACGAGCGTGCGGCGGGCCGGGTCGGCGCCGGGCTCGCACTCGGTGAGCATCGCCAGCCAGTCGTCGACCGTGGCCTTCGCGAACCCGGCCCAGGCGCCGTCCGGTTCGACCAGCGAGCGCCCGTACGCCTCGATCCACAGCCGCACCAGCGGCCGCCGCTCGGGCGCCGCGATCCACTCCCACAGCCGCTCGGCGGCGGTCGCGAGGCCGATGTGCCCGTCGAGGCGGCCCAGGAACGCCAGCTCGTCGGCGCGGGCGCGGGCGAGCAGCTCGCGGATGAGGCCGTCCTTGCTGCCGAACAGGAACAGCAGCACGCGCGGGCTGGAGCCGATCGCCGCCGCCAGCGGGCGCAGCGAGAGGTCGGCGAGGCCGTGGTCGAGCACGTACCGGTAGGCGGCTTCGAGCAGCTCGGTCCGGCGGGCCGAAGGGCTGGCGGTCTCCTGGGTCATGGGACTAGCATAAGGCTACTGAAACGTGTGTTTCAGTGAATCGCGAGCCTGGAGGACTCACCATGGCGCACATCGACATCCGCAAGGCCGACCGGCCCGGCGACCTCGGCTGGACCGTCATGGCCCAAGGCGCGGCCTACGCCGCCGAGCAGGGCTGGAGCGCCGGGTACGAGGGCCTGGTCGCCCGGATCGTCGCCGACTTCGCCGCCGGGCACGACCCCGAGCGCGAGGCCCTCTGGATCGCCGAGGTCGACGGCGAGCGCGCCGGCTGCATCGCCCTAGTCGCGGCCGACGAGCCCGGCACCGCCCGGCTCCGCATCCTCTTCGTCGACGCGGACGCCCGCGGCCTCGGCCTCGGCTCGCGCCTGGTGGCGCACTGCCTCGACTTCGCCCGCGCCGCCGGGTACGAGCGGGTGGTCCTGTGGACGGTGAGCCTGCTCCACTCCGCGCGCCGCATCTACGAGGCGAACGGGTTCACCCTCGTCAAGGAGGAGCCGTTCCGCGGCTTCGGGCACGACCTCGTCGGCCAGGACTGGGTCCTCGACCTTCAGTAGACCTTCCGCTGCTTCACCGACGTGCCGCCCCTGTAGTCGGTCACCTTGGCGCGCAGTGAGAACCGCCTCGCGACCGCTTCGAACCGCCTGCAGTCGGAGGCGCTGATCGCGACCGAGCGCCGCGCGAGCGGGGACGTCACGTGCGCGGGGACCCCGGTCCGGTCGGCGGCCTGCCGCGGGTCGGTGTGGACCGGCTCGACCCCGACCATCGTGGTCCAGTAGAGGCCGGTCCGCCTGCGCCAGAAGTAGATCCCGCGGACTTCCGCCCACGGCAGGTCGACCACGGGGCTCAGCGAGCGGTTGCGCTGCGAGGTCTCGGGGTACAGCCGCACCCCCTGCCGGTCGAACTCGGCGACGACCTGGCGCTTCGCGAGGTTCCGCCAGCGGCTCGCGGGCCAGCCGAACGCGGCGGCGGCCGCGATGAGCGCGAGCGGCCAGCTGTTGCTCGTGCTCAGCGCCGCGGTGGTGACCGCCCCCGCGGCGACCATCGCGCCCGCGCCGGTGCGCGCGACGTCGCGCCAGTTGGCGCGGTCGGCGATGCGCTCGATGTCGGAGCCGGGCATGCGGATTCCTCAAGGGGCCGAAGGGTGGGCCGACCTCATCGTCCCACGCCCCGGCCCCTCGGGGGGACAACGGCGGCACTTCGATTTCACCCGCGCTCGGCGGCGCTCACGCGTACAGGTCCACGGCCCGCCGCAGGTCCGCGAGGACCGGCTCCGAAGGCGCCTCGATCGCCATGCGCACGGTCCCGCCGGGGATGCCCATCATCGCGTACGCGGCCTTGATGCGGCCCATGTCGCCCTTCACGGTCGCGACCACGTCGTCGACTTTGAACTGCGCTGCCGCGATGGCCTCCTCGTCGCCGGAGGCGGCCGCCGCGGCCAGCTCCCGGAACGGCTTGGGGAACACCGAGCTGACGCCCGAGACGACGCCCTGCGCGCCGAACTCGGCGGTCCGGGCCAGGTCGCGGTCGGCGCCGGTGTAGAGCACGAAGTCGTCGGGCACGACCGCCCGGTACGCCGCGATCACCTCCAGGGGCTCCTCGCTGACCTTGGCGCCCTTGATGTTCGGCAGCAGCGCGAGTTCGGCCATGAGCTCGGCGGACACGAAGTTCCCGGTGCGGTTGCGGAAGACGTACAGGTACGCGTCGAGGCCGTCCGAGGCGTCCGAGACCGCCCGGAAGAACCCGCGCAGCGCCCCGTCCGTGGCCGGCAGGTAGTACGGCGTGATGACGGCGATCTCGGTCGCGCCCGCCGCCCGGGCCCCCTCGATCAGCTGGAGCACCTCGCGGAGGCTCGGGGCGCCGACGTGGACGACGACCCGCATGTGCGCGGCAAGCTCCTCGACGCTCGCCTTCGCGAGCAGATTGCGCTCCTCGACGTTCAGGGCCGGGAACTCGCCGGTGGTGCCGAGCACGAACGCGCCCTCGTTGCCGGAGGCGGCGGTGTAGCGCAGGATCGCGCGCGAGCCGTCGAGGTCGAGCGAGCCGTCGTCGCCGAAGGCGACCGGGACGGCGGGGAGGATGTGCGGAGTGGCCATGAGTGCTCCTTCTCGGTAGGCGGACGGCCCCGCCCCGGGAACGACGCACGGTGTCGGACCGGTTGCGGGGGCCCTGGGCGCGAAGGATACTGTGCGCTGACCTCGGAAGGTGATCGGAAAGGACGGTGCCACCCATGGTGGAGGCGAAGCGCTGGCGGGTGCCGATCGCGACCCGCGACCACACCGAAGGGCACCGCCAGGCGACCTGGCTCGAACTGTTCTTCGACCTGTCGTTCGTCGTCGCCGTCGCCCAGGCCGCCTCCCAGTTCGAGCACGCCGCCGCCGAAGGCCACCTCGGCGAAGGACTCCTCGGCTACGTCTTCGTGTTCGCCGCCATCTGGTGGATCTGGGTCTCCTTCACGTGGTTCGCGAACTTCTTCGACACCGACGACGTGCCCTACCGGCTCCTCATGATGGTCATGATCGCCGGCTCGCTCGGCCTCGCCGCCGGCGTCCCGCAGGCCGCGCACCTCGACTTCCGCATCTTCGTCGTGTCCTATGTGGTCATGCGGTTGGCGTACGTCGCCCAGTGGGCCCGCGTGTACCGCAGCAGCGGCGACCCCGTCATGCGCACCCTCGCCGGGCGCATCATCGTCCTCACCACCGTCGTCCAGGCCGGCTGGGTCGCGTTCCTCCTGGTGCCCATGGAATGGCGCGTCGAGGCCTGGATCGCGTGGTTCCTCCTCGACCTGGCCGTCCCCGTCCTCGCCCGCTGGAACCCGCGCCTGGGCGGCCACTGGGGCCACATCCGCGAACGCTACGGCCTGTTCACGATCATCGTCCTCGGCGAGGCCGTCGCCGCCGCCACGATCGCCGTCTCCGGCGCCGTGGACTCCGGCCTCGACTTCGACACCGCGCCGCTGCTCACCCTCGCGATCGCCGCGCTCGTCATCGTCTTCGCCCTGTGGTGGATCTACTTCGACTTCGCCGGCGGCCACGCCTTCGAGCACGGGCCCGTCACCGTCTACGTCTGGGCGTACTCGCACTACTTCGTGTTCGCGGCCGTCGCCGCCCTCGGCGCGGGCACCGCTCTGGCGGTTGAGCGGATCACCGACCCCGGCCACGTCCACCTCGGCGACCGCACCGTCGCGCTGATCCCGGCCGTCGCCGTCGCGGTCATCCTCGTCACGACGCTCATGATCGAGGAGGTCAGCGAGCGCGGCATCCCCGCCGGACACGTCGCCGCCAAGCTCATCGCATCGGCGATCGCCGTCGGCTCCGCGTACTTCGCGCCCGTCCTGACGATCCCCGGCGCCGCCGTCGTCACCGCCGTCGCCCTCACCGGCCTCGTCGTCTACGGCGTCGTCGAGCAGCACCACCTCTACCGCCGTCTGCCCGAGGCGGCCGGGGGCGACGCCGCATTAGGATCGACCGACCAGCGCCCTTCGAACCCCCGGGAAGCCACGTGACCGCCACCGCCGCATCCGACGCCCCCGTCCGCAAACGCCGCAAGTGGCTGCGCCGCACGGTCATCGCCGTCGCCGCCGTCCTGGTGCTCGCCCTCGCCGGACTCGCCGGCGCGGGCTGGTACTTCTCGAACGAGCTCCTCAGGCCCGACCACTCGGCCGACGAGTACCCGTTCCAGGTCGAGGCCGTCGCCGACGGGACCGTGACCCTCCCGCGCGACGAGGAGGACGGCGAGACCGAGAAGCCCGGCACCTGGGGCCTCTCCTGGGAGGACGGCCAGGCCCTCATCGGCGACATCGTCGACGAGGACGACGACTCGGTGACCCGCACCGTCGAAGGCGTCCTCTCCGGCGACCTCGCCGAAGGCGAGATGGTCCGCGTCGACACCTACGCCTACCGCGGCGACCCGTCCGTGATCGGCGTCGACTTCGAAGAGGTCCAGGTCCCGACCGAACTCGGCGACGCCCCCGCCTGGCTCATGCCCGCCGAGAACGACACCTGGGTCATCGGCGTCCACGGCCGCAACGCCTCCCGCGAGGAGACCCTCCGCTCCGCCGAGGTCTACCACGCGCTCGGCTACCCGGTCCTGTCGATCACCTACCGCAACGACGAGGGCGCCCCCGCCTCCGAGAACGGCCTGCTGAGCCTCGGCGAGTACGAGTCCGCCGACGTCCTCTCCGCGATCGACTACGCGCTGGCGAACGGCGCGAGCGACGTGATCCTCCACGGCATCTCCATGGGCGGCTCGACCGTCGCCATGGCCGCCCGCAAGATCGAGGACCAGTCCCTCATCCGCGGCATCGTCTTCGACTCCCCGTGCCTCGACTGGGACTCGACCCTCGACCTCCAGGCCGCCAACCGCAACGTCATCGACCCGATCACCTGGGCCGCCAAGCGCATCGTCGAGGCCCGTGCCGACATCAGCATGCAGAACCTCGACCAACGCAACTTCGCCGACGAGTTCGGGATGCCGGTCCTCCTGTTCGTCGACACCGCCGACAAGACCGTCGATCACCTGCCGACCCTCGAATTCGCCGAGGAGCTCGACCCCGGGCTCGCCACGGTCGTCGAGTCCGCGTCCGGCCACACCGCGACCTGGAACGAGGACCCGGCCCGCTACGCCGCCGAGCTTGAGGCCTACCTCGCGTCGCTGTCGTAAGGGGCGCCGTCTTCAGGGAGCGCTGTAGAGCGGGTTCGCCCCGGGCGGCCTTTCCTCGGCCGCCACGGGGCCCGGCGCTGTCCCGTCCCCGAACGGCGAGCCCCCCAGGCGCTCGCGGCCGTGCTCGGTCAGCCAGTTCGCCAGGTCGGGCCCGGCCGGGACGACCTGCGTCGGGTTGATGTCCTCGTGGACGACGTAGTAGTGCCGCTTGATCTGGTCGAAGTCGACCGTGTCCCCGAACCCGGGCGTCTGGAACAGGTCCCGCGCGTACGCCCACAGGTGCGGCATCTCGGTGAGCTTGTTCCGGTTGCACTTGAAGTGGCCGTGGTAGACCGGGTCGAACCGCACCAGCGTCGTGAACAGCCTGACGTCGGCCTCGGTGACGTGCGCGCCCATCAGGTACCGCTGCGTCGCGAGCCGGTCCTCCAGCCAGTCCAGGGCCGCGAACAGCCGCTTGTACGCCAGCTCGTACGCGCGCTGCGAACCGGCGAACCCGGCCCGGTAGACCCCGTTGTTGATCTCGGTGAACACCCGCTTGACCACCGGCAGCATGTCCTCGACCAGGCCGTCCGGCACCAGGTCCGGGGCGCCGTCGCGGTGGTACGGCCGCCACTGGGTCGAGAGGTCGAACGTGATCTGCGGGTAGTTGTTGGTGACGACCTGCCCCGAGGGCACGTCCACGATCGCGGGCACGGTGATCCCGCGCGGATAGTCCGGGAAGCGCTTGAAGTAGTGCTCCTGGAGCCGCTCGGTCCCCAGCACCGCGTCCCGCCCGCCCGGCCCGAGGTCGAACGTCCACGACCGCACGTCGTGCACCGGCCCCGGCGTCGCCAGCGAGATGACCCCCTCCAGACCGAGGAGCCGCCGCACGATGATCGACCGGTGCGCCCACGGGCACGCCCGCGCCGCCACGAGCCGGTACCGGTCCGGCTCGACCGGCCACGCCTGCGAGCCCTCCGTCAAACCCGCGATCCGCGGGTCCCCGATCGCCGAATGCGGCTCCGTCTCGGCCGACAGCACCGCCGTCGGGTCGGCCACGATCCGGTCCTCGATGTAGTTCGTGTCCCGCGTGAACTCCCCGCCCGTGACATAGGCCCCCGCGGTCGAATGCTCGGTCCCCGCCGTCCGCGACGGCTCGCTCTGCTCACCCATGCGCCCAGCCTACGCAAGTAGGCTCGACCGGGCACCGAAGAGAGGACTCGCCTTGGACGACTTGGCAACCATCGACGAAGCGCTCGTGCGATCACTGCTCCGCGACCGGTTCCCCGACCTCGCCGGCCTCGAACTGCGGCTCGTGGACGGCGGCTGGGACAACCGCATGTGGCGCCTCGGCGAGGACCTCGCCCTGCGCCTGCCCCGCTCCGAGCGCGCCCCGGCGCTCCTTGAACGCGAGCACCACTGGATCCCGACCTTCGCCGCCGGCCTGCCGCTCCCCGTCCCCGTCCCGGTCCGCCTCGGCGCGCCGACCGCGCGGTTCCCCAAGTCCTGGCTCGTCACCACCTGGGTCGAGGGCACCCCCGCCGACCTCGCGCCGATCACCCGGCCCCGCTCGGCCGAGGCGCTGGCGGGCTTCCTCACCGCCCTCCACAAGCCCGCGCCCGCCGGCGCCCCGAGGAACCCCGACCGCAACGTCCCGCTCGCCGCCTTCGCCGCCGACCTCGACGGCCTGTCCGGGCCCCTGCGGGAGGTCTGGGACGACGCGCTCGCCGCCCCCGAATGGGACGGGCCGGCCGTGTGGTGCCACGGCGACCTGCACGTCGCCAACGTCGTCACCGCCGAGGGCGCGCTCAGCGGCGTCGTCGACTTCGGCGAGCTCGGCGCGGGCGACCCGGCGAACGACCTCGCCGCGGCCTGGCTGCTCCTGCCCGACCCGGACGTGTTCTTCAAGCACTACGACGCCGACGAGAACACCGTGCGCCGCGCCCGCGGCTGGGCCCTGCGGCGCGCACTCGGTCTGCGCCAGATCGGCATCGCCGGGGAAGAGGGCAGGACCGGCGGCAAGGCGACCTGGCGTCCCGCCGCCGAAGCCGCCCTCGACCGACTCCGGCTCTTATTGCAATAAGTTTGCAATAGTAGGATTGCTTCGACCGGACGGTATCGAAGCGGAGGGACGGCCTGGTGGAACACGGGGCGCTCGGCCGGGGCGCGGTCGTCCTCGGCATCGAATCGTCGTGCGACGAGACCGGCGTCGGCCTGGTCGCGGACGGCAAGCTCCTGGGGGAGTGCACCGCCACGAGCATGGACCGGCACGCGCGCTTCGGCGGGATCGTGCCCGAGGTCGCCGCCCGGGCCCACCTGGAGTCGATGGTCCCCGCCGTCCGCACCGCCCTGGAGCGCTCCGGCCTCGACAAGTCCGATGTGGACGCCGTCGCGGTGACCGCCGGGCCCGGCCTCTCGACCGCGCTCACCGTGGGGATCGCCGCCGCGAAGGCCTACGCGCTCGCGCTCGGCGTCCCGCTCATCGGCGTCCACCACCTCGCCGGGCACGTCGCCGCCGACACCCTCGACCACGGGCCGCTCCCCGAACGCAGCGTCGGCCTCGTCGTCTCCGGCGGCCACACCTCGCTGCTCATGCTCGGCGACCTCGCCCGCGATCCCATCGTCCACCTCGGCGACACCGCCGACGACGCCGCGGGGGAGGCCTTCGACAAGGTCGCCCGGCTCCTCGGCCTCGGCTACCCCGGCGGGCCCGCCCTCTCCAAGGCTGCGCTCGACGGCGACCCCGCCGCGATCCGCTTCCCGCGGGCCGTGGTCGGGAAGTACGGGTTCTCCTTCTCCGGCTTGAAGAGCGCCGTCGCCCGCTGGGTCGAGGCCGCCGCAGGCCCGCTCCCGGTCGCCGACATCGCCGCCTCGTTCCAGGAGGCCGTCTGCGACGTGCTCACCGCCAAGGCCGTCGCCGCCTGCACCGACCACGGCGTCGACACCCTCGTCATCGCCGGAGGCGTCGCCGCCAACCGGCGCCTGCGCGACCTCGCCGAGGCCCGCTGCGCCGAGCACGGCATCACCCTGCGCGTCCCCGCCCCGCGCCTGTGCACCGACAACGGCGCGATGATCGCCGCCGTCGGCTCCATGCTCGTCGCGGCCGGCGCGCCCTGGGCGCCCCCGGACCTCGCCGCCGACTCCTCCGCGCCCCTCACCGCCGCGCTGCTGCACCCGCGGCCCGCACAACGTTTACAACCCGGGTCGAAAGATTCCACAAGAAACCACATTCGCAACGCTTCCAACGGGAATCGCGCCTGCGCATACTGTGGATCGAGCAATGAGAGGGAGTCCATGAACCGATCGAGCGACCTGACCGCACTCGAAGACCGCTTCGGCGCCCACAACTACCACCCGCTGCCGGTGGTCCTCGCCGAAGGCGAGGGCGCCTGGGTCACCGACACCGAGGGCAACCGCTACCTCGACTGGCTCGCGGCCTACTCGGCGGTCAACTTCGGGCACCGCCACCCGCGCCTCGTGGCCGCCGCCAAGGCCCAGCTCGACCGGCTCACCCTCGCCTCGCGCGCCTTCCACACCGACACGCTCGGGCCGTTCCTGTCCGGCCTCGCCGAGCTGTGCGGCAAGGACGCCGTCATGCCGATGAACACCGGCGCCGAAGCCGTCGAGACCGCCATCAAGGCCGCCCGCAAATGGGGCTACACCCGCAAGGGCGTCCCGGACGGCAAGGCCCGCATCGTCGTCTTCGACGGGAACTTCCACGGCCGCACCACCACCATCGTCGGCTTCTCCTCCGACCCCGGCTCCTACGAGGGCTTCGGGCCCTACGACGGCGGCTTCGACGCAGTCCCCTACGGCGACATCGAGGCCCTGAACGCCGCCATCGGCCCCGACACCGTGGCCGTGCTCATCGAACCCGTCCAAGGCGAGGCCGGCGTCGTCGTCCCGCCCGCGGGCTACCTGCGCGCCGTCCGCGAGACCTGCGACGCGAACGACGTGCTGATGATCGCCGACGAGATCCAGTCCGGGCTCGCCCGCACCGGCCACACCTTCGCCTGCGACCGCGAGCACGTCGTCCCCGACCTCTACCTCCTCGGCAAGGCCCTCGGCGGCGGCATCGTCCCCATCTCCGCGGTCGTGGCCGACCGCGAGGTCATGGACGTCTTCACCCCCGGCACCCACGGCTCCACCTTCGGCGGCAACCCGCTCGCCGCGGCCGTCGCCACCGAGGTCGTCGCCATGCTCGCCACCGGCGAATGGCAGGCCCGCGCCCTCGAACTCGGCAAGCACCTCGAAGGCGCGCTCACCGGACTCGAAGGCGTGGACGAGGTCCGGGTGTGCGGCCTGTGGGCCGGCGTCGACCTCGCCGAAGGGGGCCCGAGCGCCCGCGAGGTGTGCGAGCGCGCGGCCCGACTCGGCCTGCTGTGCAAGGAGACCCACGACCGGACGGTGCGCATCGCCCCGCCCCTGGTCATCACGCCCGAAGAGATCGACCGCGGCGTCGCGATCCTCAAGCGCGCGATCGCGGGCTAGTCGTCGGAGGTGCGGGCCGCGAGGATCGCGATCGCGCCCGCGGCGTCCTGGATCTGCTCGTCGTCGACGTCGCACCCGTGCTCTTTGAGGACGGCGAGCAGGTCCGCGATCACCGGCCCGGTGGCCTCCATGGCCCAGGACCGGTCCACCGGGTGCGCGTATTCCGCGCCCCCGAGCTGGACCCCGTCGTGGTTCCACACCGCGGCCGCCGCCGCCGCGATTCGCCGCGCCCGCGTCTCCGAGTCCCCGAAGTCCCGCTCGGGCTCGGGGTCGGACTCGCTGCGGGGCCGGTGCGGCGCCGAGTACGTGGGCCGCACTGGGGTCCGGTAGCGTTCGTCGCCGAACAGCTCCCGGAAATCGCCGATGCCGTGCATGACTGCGCCTGCCTCCCCCCACCTGACGGGTGATCCGTTCCACTATTTGTACCGGGTGCCCGTGAAACGCCCACAAGTGGAGTCCCCCGAACGGGGACATACGGACACGTGTACGACATCACTGCGCCGCCCCTGATCGCGGTTGCCCGATTCGCGTCCGCTGCTACGATTCCACGTCGACCGAGGATCTGGAGTGCTCATGGCCGTCGCCCGGCGAACCTCCCGCGACATCCGCAGCGAGTCGCGGCTCATCGTCGTCCGCGCCCTGCTCGCGGCAGAGGAGACGACCCGCAACGAGCTCGCCGAGGACACCGGCCTGAGCCCCGCCACGGTCTCCACGATCGTCGGCGACCTCCTCAAGTACGGCATCGCCGCCGAGACCGGCCTCCTCAACGGCACGATCGGCCGCCCCACGACCGGCCTGCGGCTCAACGCCGACCGGGGCCGCGTCGTCGGCGTCTACCTGGAGGACCGGTTCCTCGAAGCGACCGTCTACGACGCCGCGCTGGGCCGCCTCGCCGACTTCGAGACCGTCACCGACGAGCCGGTCGAGGACGCCGACCGGGTCATCGACCTGATCGAGCACGCCCTCGACACCGCCCTCGAACGCGCGCAATCGAACCGCGACGAGGTCCTGGGCGTCGGCGTGCTCCTGCCCGGCGGCATGCAGCGCCCGGTGAAGGCCGAGAGCGTGCCGGACGCGATCTGGCTCCACCTCGACCGCCTCCGCGACCGCCTCGGCCTGCCGGTCGTGGTCGACAACCCGCTCAAGGCCATCGCGACCGCCGAACTCTGGCTCGGCGCCGGTCGCCGCAGCGCCAACGTGGTCGCCGTCAACCTGGGCACCGGCGTGGGCGCGGGCATCGTCCAGGACGGCGCGGTCGTGCGCGGCGCCTCGAACTCGGCGGGGGAGTGGGGCCACAGCCTCCTCGCCTTCGAAGGGCGCCAATGCCTGTGCGGCCGCAAGGGCTGCGTGGAGGCGTACGTCGGCGTCCCCGGCATCCGCCTGACCCTCGACGAGACCGCCCCCGG
Organism: Glycomyces dulcitolivorans; assembly: GCF_003265355.1. Lineage (GTDB taxonomy): Bacteria > Actinomycetota > Actinomycetes > Mycobacteriales > Micromonosporaceae > Glycomyces > Glycomyces dulcitolivorans. Next base: position 48,523 of record NZ_QFRW01000037.1, read on the forward strand.
GCATCCCCTCGCCGAAGTGGCCGGCCACCCGGAGTTCATCGAGGCGCTGGGGGCCGCGGCCGAAACCGGCGACCCGGCCGCGATCGCGACGATCGAGCGCACCGCCCACTACCTCGGCGCCGCGCTCACCGACCTCGTCGCCGTCGTCAACCCCGAGGTGATCGCCTTGACCGGCACCACCACGGAACCCCTGAGCGACCGGCTGCTGCCGATCGTCCGCGACCGCATCCGCGACGACGCCCCCGGCGACGCCGCGGTCGATCTCTCGGTCGAGCTGTCGCGCAGCTGCGGCATGGACGGCATCGCCGCGATCGCCTTGGAGCGCTTCATGAGAGACGCGGGCCTGGTCACGACCAGGGTCCTGCCGACGATCTAGGAGCGGACCCGGCCGCCGAACGCGGAGAACAGGAGCAGCACGACCCCGGCGAGCACCGCCGTCGCGGCGGCGGCGACCGCGGAGGTCGCGAGCGTCAGCGCGCCGCCGGCCACGGCCAGTCCGATGAGGATCCACCCGAGCGGCGTGAACACCGGCGCTTCGAAGGCGCGGGCGAACGGCAGGAAGTGCGCGCCGAGGACCAGGACCACCCAGCAGACCGTCAGGTCCGGCTGCCCCAGGACGTTGTTGATCAGCGAGGCGCCCAACGGGATCGCCACGACCTCGGCCGCGACGCAGATCCAGTAGACCCGCAGTGCGCTCCGCGACGGCGGCTCGCCCGCCGGGACATGGCGGCGGATCACGGACCACAGCACGAGCGCGAACGCGACCGCCCCGGCGATTCTGACGATCAGCGGCAGCGGTCCGGGCAGACCGCCCGCGTTCACGAGGATGAAGACCAGGCCGCCGATGGCGCCGATCATCGCTCCGATTTTCACTCCAGGCACCGGAGTATTCAAGCACATCTGTACGAACCGTGAATCGGCTCGGTCTGTTACCGTGCGTCAGCGCAGCCGGATCCGGAAGCGCGCCAAGTGCGGGCCTTGCGGCGCGGGGACGGCCGCCACGTCGGCGCACAGCGCCACCGCCGCCGTCTCGCCCGCCACGGCCCGGAAGCGCACTTGGTACTCTTCGCCGAGGTCGACCACGGTGTCCGGACCGATCTGACTGCGAGGCACCGGAACCCGCACCGTCAGCTCGTGCTCGCCGGGCGCCAGCTGCATCCACGACCGGGTCCAGCCCGCCCGCACCGGACGGCCGTCGAGGAGGACCTCCGGCGCGGGGATCCACGGTCGGCACTCGGGCGCCTCAGGCTCGCCGATGCGCACGGTCCGCCAGCGCTGCAACAGGTTCGGCTTCCCACCCGCGAGCGCCGCGACGGTGTCGGGCCCGTACCGCTCGAACTCGTAGCGCAGGTGCAGGCCGAGTCCGGCCCAGCCGGGCGCGGGGGCCATCCGCGCGGGTTCGTCGGCGTCGAGGACGATCGGCGCGGCACCGATGGTCGGCGGGGCCGTGACGACGTGTCGCAGGCGCGCCTGTTTGACCAGCGACGAGACGATGGCGGCGACGCCGATCCCGAGGCCGATCCCGATGGCGCCGTACATGAGTGCGTACGAGGCCGCATCCGGTTCCGCGAGCATGAGCGCGGTCAGCCCGGCCGCGAGGACGAGCCCGCCGATGACGACGGCGTAGTACCAGCTGAAGCCGCCTCTGCGCGTGCCGAAGTAGGTCAGGTCCCGGATCTCATTGCCCGCCAAGGCGTACCGGTGTGCACCGTCGCCGATGAGGCTCAGGTGGTCGAGGTCCAGCCGCTCGCCGCGGCCGAGGTTGACGAGCCGGTAGCAGCGCGAGTGGCTGCTCGCCACGGCGATCAGGTGCTCGCCGGGTGCGAGCGTGAGTTCCGTTGTGCCCCAGCCCCACGAGGCCGGGACGCCGTCGACGCTGACCACCGGCACCAGCGGCCGCGAGGCGCGCAGCGAGGGCCGCCACTCCCGCGAGTCCTGGTTCCCCCAGGCGGTGCGGACTACGACGATCGCGCTGTCGCCGCCCGCCTTCGGTCCGAGGCGTCGTCCGGCCCGGACCGCCACGGCCGCATCGGGATGCGGCCGGGCGGTCCAGGCGCGGAACGGCGGGAAGGTCTTGAACGGGGCGAGCCGCCGCAGTCCGGGCAGGGCCGGCCACGACACGAGCACCGCGATGACCAGGAGGCCCAGGACCAGTCCGGTGGCGTCGTCGGTGCTCATGCGCTGAGCGCTACTTCCCGCCCCAGTCGGCGGTCGTGTCGTCGGCCCAGCCGGGCTTCTCCCAGGTGCCGGTCGGCTCGTCCTGGCCCTCGGGGGTGTCGACGTACGGGATGAAGTCGAGGTTGCCGGGGTCGATGCCGTACTTGCCGCGCGGGTCCTCGGCGCCGTTGAGGTCGCCGTCCCCGGCGATGTCGTTGGCGTTGAGCCCGAGGTTGTACGCGCCCTGGCCGCCGACGAACAGGTGGCCGAGGCCCCCGGCCACGTGCCTGCCGCCCGAGGGCGCGGCCGCGTTTCGGAGCGCCAGCTGGGCCAGGCCGTTCATCATGTTGAACGCGGTCGGGCCGACCATGTCCACGGGGTTGACGACGTTGCCCTGGGTCGCCAGGACCGCCCACGAGCCGGTCATGCCGCCGCCGATGAACGCGGCCAGGCCGTTGCCGAGCCCGGTCAGCGCGGTGTCGAGCGTCTGGAGTATGCCGAGTCCGGTGGCGGCGATGGTCATCGCGGCGGTGCGGACGGCGACGGCCGCGGCGGCGGTGAGCGGGAACGCCTGGAGCGGCCAGTACACCAGGGCCATGGCCATCAGGCAGGTGGCGAGCGCCGCGTAGGCGGTGACCATGACGACGAGGAGGGCGGCGATGGTGAACAGCGACAGGCCCACTTCGAGCGCGAAGGCGCCGATGGTGAACAGCTGCATGGTCACCCGGCCGGACTGGTCGACGAACGCCTCGCAGTCCTCGCCCTCCCACATCTCGGAGTCCATTGCGGATACCTCGTCGTCGAGGCCCTGGCCCGCCTTGATGTACTTCTCGGCCAGCTGGAGCCAGTAGGCGCCGACCATCATGATCTGGCCGGGGTTGCACTGGTTCATGTAGACGATGCGCGCGATCTGCGTGCACGAGGGCCCGAAGGTGAAGGCGGGCAGGACGATCTCGACGGCCGCGGTCGGTGCGACGATCGCGAACGCGTCCATCATGCCCTGGAAGCTCTTAGGGTCGGGGGCGCCGATTGACATTGGGGCGGTTCCTTTGCGGTTCGGGAGGACTCGGTCGTCAGCTGAAGGTCTTCGCGCAGGCCTGGTCGGAGTCCTCCCAGGAGGTGGCGCAGCTCGCGAGGTTCTCGTTCATGGTCGTGAAGCACTCGGCGGCGCCCTCGACCATCTCGTTCATGTAGCTCACGGCGGTCGTGTACGCCAGCGCCAGCGCCGGGGCGACCGAGGTGTAGAGGGTCTGGTCGATGCTGCGCAGGTTCGGCAGGATCTCGCCGGCCTCCTCCAGGGTCGGGGTGACGTTGGTCTGGATGTCGGTGCCCAGCTGGCGCACCGAGGCGGGGTCGATCTGGGTCATGGCGTCCTCACTAGTGCAGTCGTCGGATGGTCTCGTCGTGCTGGCGGCGCAGGAACTCGGACTGGCCGAGGATCTTGCGGCCGTAGGCGTTCATCTCGGCGGGCAGGCCGTCGACCTGGTCCATGGTCAGCGGCAGCCCGAGGCCGTCGATGCGGTCGCGCTGCTTGCCGCGCAGGTCCTCTATGGCCTTCGCGGCGGTCTCGGTGATCTCCTTGGCGAGCGCGTCCGGTCCGAGTTCGCGGGCGTGGATGCCCAAGAGCACCTTGGCGATCGGGTACCGGCCGGTGGACTCGACGGTGACGGCCTCCTCGGGGCCGTCGGCGCGGCCGACGACGGCGTCGTCCTCGATGGCGGCGGCGCCGCTCCCGCCGGGCCCGAAGCGTTCGAGCACGGCGATGGCCATGTCGAGGCCGGCCATCGGGAAGTCGGTGCCGAGGGCGAGGCGCGACATGGAGCGGGGGTCGTCGGCCGAGAGGTCGGGCTGCTCGGCGTCGTAGTCGGCCCGCTTGCGCTCGATGACGGCTTCGAGGCCGTCCTGGTTGAGGCCGTCGCGGAGGTTCTTGAGCTCGGCGAGTGCGTCTGCGGCCGAACGGCTCTCATGCGCCTCGGCGTCGCGGGCCGCGTCGGCGGCCTCGCGGGCGGTCCAGGTGACGAGCTCGGCCAGTTCGCGCGCGGGCAGGCGCACGGCGTCGGCGCTGAGGCGCACGGCGGGCGCGCCGTTGCCGTCGACGACGGTGACGGCGCCGTCGGGGCTCGTGTACGAGGGGGGCGCGTGGTCGGTGTCGGTCAAAGGGGGTCTCCGTCCGAGTCGGGTGCGGGCGAGGAGGCTACGGGGACAGCGTAATCCGACGCGTCTTGACGGAATCTTGACATCCCTTGACGCTGTTCACGTCCTGTTCGCCCTCAGCTGGCCCTTCGGTGCTCCCGGCAAGCGCCCCAACGTGTCTCAGATCACGCGGACACGCGAAAGGCCCGGGGGAGTCCCCGGGCCTTTCGAAGCGGTTGCGGCGGTTCAGTTCCCCGCGATGGCGCGGCCGGCCTCGCGGGCGGCGTCGAGCGCCTGGCGGTGCTGCTCGGCCGCGAGGTCGCGCAGGCCCTCCATGCCGGGCGTGGTGGCGGCGAGGGTGAGCTCGCGCTTGACCACGGTCAGGTCCGCGCCCCACAGGTCGCCGAGGACGCGCGTCAGGTACGGCGTGGAGTGGTCCCAGCCCTCCCGGGGCGCGCCGGGGCCGTAGCCGCCGCCGATCGAGGTGACCAGGACCGTGGGCGTGCCCTTGAGGACCGGGGTGGTCGCGCCGGCGCCGGCGATGACCAGGTCGGCCCAGGTCTTGAAGTGCTGCGAGACGCCGTAGTTGTAGAGCGGGACGGCCAGGATCGCCGCGTCGGCGGCCTGGATCTCCTCGGCCAGCTCGGCGGCCAGGCCCAGGGCCGCGTGGTGCGCGTCCTGGCGGTCGTCCTCGGGCGTGAACGCGCCGAGGGTGGCGTTGACCCACGCGTCGGCCGGGAGCGGGTCGGTGCCCAGGTGGCGGCGGACGACGGTGCCGCCGGGGTGGGCGGCGGACCACTCGGCCTCGGCGAGGTCGGCGATCTCGGCGCTGGTGGAGGCGCCGGGCAGGATGCTGGCGTCCAGGCGGAACAGGTTCATGCGGAAGCTCCTTGAAGCGGGTGGACCGCGCGGGCGGTCGAGCGGGGAGGGGCACGGCGTCGGGCCCTTCGCCTTCTAAACGGACTTTACCCCGCTTATATTTCCGGTTGGTAGATTGGTCCGGTGGACCGTCCCGTCGTGCCCCTGGGCAAGCCCCGCGCCGAACGCGCCGACGCCAAGCGCAACCGCCTGCGACTCTTGGCCGTCGCGCGCGAGATGCTGGCCGAGGGCGGACCCGAGAGTGTGACGATGGACGCACTCGCCGAGCGGGCCGGGCTCGGCAAAGGCACCGTCTTCCGCCGCTTCGGCACCCGCGCCGGGATCTTCAAGGCCCTCATCGAAGAAGAGGCCCACCGCTTCCAGGAGGCCGTGCTCTCCGGCCCGCCGCCCCTCGGCCCCGGCGCCGGCCCGGCCGAGCGCCTCATCGCCTACGGCCGGGTGCGCACCGGCTTCCTCATCGACAACCTCGACGTCTTCCGAGCGGGGATGGAGCGCGGCCTCGGGGCCCCCACCGTCGAGGTCGACATGACCCTGGTCCACCTGCGGATGCTCCTGCGCCGGGCCGACCTCGGCATGCGCGACCCCGACAGCCTCGCCGTCCAGCTCGCGGCCGCCCTCGAAGGCCCGCTGCTGCTGTACATGTCCTCCTCGCCCGACGCCGGACCGCCTGCGGCCGAAGCGGGTCTGCGCCTCGCCGACGCCTGGCAGGACCTCGTCGAGCGCCTCTTCCGCGTCGATCTGAAATAGGTCGGGGATCGGTCTCGCTTTTGGCCGCCGAGGGGAATAGTCTGATCGAGTTGCGTGTGCAATCCGACAACCCGTTTTGGAGGACTGCGCGTCACGGTTGAGGCCCATGGCATCCCGTGCGGCAGAAGCACATCAGTTCCCGAAAAGAGCGGTACGCCTTTAGTCCGTGATCCGACATCACCCGTAGTGAGTAATGCGACACTCACTTTCCGGAATCCTCCATAGGATTCGATCATGGTCCCCGCCAATATTCTCCCGGAGCCGGTCTGCGGACCGGCCGACTCCAACACCTCCGCCGGCACCGCCGGGCGGATCCTCGCCGGAACCCCGGCGCCCTCCCCCGCCGCGGCACCCGCCGCCGGCCCCACCTGGACCCAGGAGGTCTAGACGTGGAACTCAATTTCGACGGCGACTTCATCAGGCAAGCCGTCGCAATCCTGCTCAGCGCGAACCAGCTCGTCGCCTACTGGCTCGCGGGAAACAAGAACAACCTCGGATGGCTCCTCGGCGTCCTCGGCGGCATCCCCTGGATCGCGTTCATCGTGGTCTGGGACGTCTGGGGCCTGGCCCCGCTCGTCATCGGCCTCCAGGTCATCTACATCCGCAACCTGATGCGCTGGTGGCGCGAGAGCCACAGCGCCGAACCCGCGCTCGAACCGGCAGTGGTGGAGCCGGTCAAGGTCGGAGCGCCTTCCGCTTCCTAAGAGGAGTCAGCCGGAGCGGGCTGCGGAGGGACGGCCCTACGGGGGGCCGTGCAGCCGCCCGGCAGACTCGAACATCAACGGACGACCCTGCGGCGCCGCGCGACGAACACGATCGCGGCGCCGCCGCCCATGAGCGCCACCGCCGCCCACAGCGCGGCCGTCAGGCCCGGCCCGGTCGCCGGAAGCACGCCACCGCCACCGCCACCGCCACCGCTTGCGGTATCCCCGACCGTGATGGTCACCGTCCCGTAGGACATCTGCCCCACCGCGTCGATCACGCTGTAGTTCATCGAGACCACGCCGGCGAACCCGGGCTCCGGGTCGAAGCGCAGCTGCCCGTCCTCGCTGATCCCGCCGGACCCCGATTCGGGGTGCGAGTAGCCCTTGACGGTGAGCCGGTAGCCCACGTCGTCGCCGATGACGTCGGCGACGAGCCTCGTGTCCGACTCCACGGACAGCTCCTGGTCCAGCGCGCACGGGACCGGGCTCAGCACCCGGACGACCCCGTTCTCCGGCTCGGCCGCGTAGATCTCGCCATCAAGGCCGACCGCGAGCCCGGCGGGCGACATCGCCGCGTCGAGCGCGGGCCCGCCGTCCCCGGAGTGCCCCAGCGCGCCGCCCGCGATCCGCTGGAGGACGCCGTCGTCCGCGGCGATGCGGGTGACGTCGCCTTCGGCGCTGGCGACGAACAGGTTCCCGCTCGGATCGGTCGCGAGGCCCCGGGCCCCGATCAGGACCGCGACGGCGGAGAGCTGCCCGCCGGGGTCGATGACGCGGACCTCGTTCACGAACACGTCGGTGAAGTAGACGTTCCCGTCGCCGTCCGTCGCGAGGCCCGTGGGCTCGGACGGCTCCGGCCTCGTCGTGAAGACGGTCGAGATGACGCCGTCGGTCCCGATGGCGCGCACCGACGTCCCGTCGCGGTCGGCCACGTAGAACACGCCGTCCGGGGTGAAGCCGCTCTCGCGCGGGCTGTCCAGCTGCGCCGCGGTGGCCGGCCCGCCGTCGCCGCCGGTGCCGGGACTGCCCGGCGTCCCGGCGAACACGTCGATCGTGCCTTGATCATCCACTTTGTACACAGCGCCGTTGGCGGCGTCGGAGATGTAGAGGTTCCCGTCGTCGTCGAGCGACAGCCCTGCGGGCGAGCCGATCCCCGCGGCGGCCGCGGGCCCGCCGAACCCCGAGGGCGTCGCGGTCCCGTTGCCCGCGACCGTCCTGAACTGGCCTGCCGCATCGACGACCTTGACCGTGTGCGCGACCGCGTCGGCGATGTACACGTTCCCCGCCGCGTCCACCGCCACATCGGTGGGCGCCTCCAGGTAGGTCGAGCCGTCGTCGGGGAAGCCGGGCGCACCGGGCCCGGCGAACGCCGAGACGAAGTACGCGTACTCGTCCGGCGCGGGGCACGTCGCATCAGCAGAGGCGGGCAGGGCCGGGACGAGGACCAGGCCCGCGCCGAGCGCGGCGGCCAGAATCCTGACGGCATTGGGCTTGTGCGAGGGGGACATGACGCTCCTATTGAGAACCGGTCACGCCATGCTAGCGGTGCCGGGGTCCCGCGGGAAGAGAAGGAATGTCCCGTTGCCGACCTGTGGCAATATCGGGTCATGCTCAAATTCACCGATTTCATCATCGACTGCCCCGACCCGATGAAACTGGGCGCGTTCTACGCCGAGGTGACCGGCCGGCCGCTCAAGGCCGACAGCACCGACTTCTGGGCCGCCATCGCCTACGGCGGGGTCGACCTGGCCTTCTACCGGGTCGACGAGTACGTCCCCCCGACCTGGCCCGGGAACGAGCACCCCAAGCAGTTCCACCTCGACTTCGAGGTCGACCAGTTCGCGCCCGAGCAGGAGCGCGTCACCGCGCTCGGCGCGACCCTCCGGCAGGAGTTCGTCAACGAGGAGGGCTACGGCTGGCAGGTCTACACCGACCCGGTCGGACACCCGTTCTGCCTGTGCCGCAACAAGGGCCACGACTGGTCTGCGACCGCGTCCTAGATCGCGGCGCGGATCTGCGCGGTCCACTCCTCCGCCAGCCGCCGCCCGTCCGGGAGCTGGTCCCCGGGCTCCCAGCGCCACGCCGTGATCATCGCCAGCATCAGGAGGCGGCACTCGCGCAGCAGGTCGCGGTCCACGCCCGGGTAGTGGTCGGCGACCTCGTCCGGAGCGTGGGCGAGGTCGAATTCGACGGGCCCGCGGCAGCACGTCTCGAAGTCGATGAACCGCGGCCCGTCCTTCGTCGCGAGCAGGTTCCCCGGGTGCGGTTCGCCGTGCAGCAGCTGCTCGGCGCCGCGCCCGGCGATCGAGGCCCGCAGGTCCCGCAGCACGTCCCCGAGCAGCTCCCGGTCGGCCTCGGCGAGCCCCGGCGAGCCCTCGCGGTCGGCGATGACCCGCTGCGCCTCCTCGACCCGGTCGGTGAAGTGCGGCACCGGCGCCCCGACCCGGCGCATCCCGGCGTGGAGCCGCTCCAGCGCCGCGGCGTACTCCGGCGCCGGAACCTCCCCGCCGACGGGCTCGTAGTACGTCCACAGTGTCACGTCGAAGTCCCCGCGCCCGTACACGCGCGGCTCCACCCGCGGATCGAGTTCCCCCACAGGGCAACCCGCCGCGCCGAGCCGCTGCGCCAGGTCGATCTCGAACGCCGCGATCCGGTGCGACAGCGGCGCGACCCGCGCCAGCGAATCGCAGGGGAGCAACCGCAGCGAGAGCTTGTTCGAGTCGTGGAGCACCACCGCCTCCTCGACCTCCAGGCCGACCGAGGCCCCGATCGCCTTCACCGTCGCCACCGCGCGCTCGATCTCCGCCGCATGCATCCCCTGTGGCCCCTCTCCTCCGAAGTCGGACAAGGCACACGCTATCGGCCGCGGCCCCCGGCGGCCCACCCGTTTTCGGCGCTCAGTCGCCGTCCGCGGGTTCCAGGACCGGCATGATCGCGCCCTCCGGCACCTCGGCCGCCGAGGCCGCGGACGAGCCGTCGTCCGAATGGTCCACCCGGACCCAGTCGGAGAAGGTGCCGTCGCAGGCGAGGTCCCAGCGCAGGCCCGGATCGGCCCAGTACCGTTCGGCCGCTTCGTACTCGTCGGCGTACTCGCCCAGATCCGGGGCGGGCCGCCCGCTCGCGAGCGTCCACCTGGCGACGGTGCCGGCGACGACGTCGTACGCCTCGTCCCCGGCGGCGCGGCTGATCGCCGACTTGACGGCGGCGGTGTCGATCCGCCCGCAGGCGTCCATGCCGCCCCCGGCCGCGCCCGGCGCGAACGCGGTCACGCACACGCTCCCCGGATCGGCGGCGTCGATGACCGCGGCCGCCGCGAACCCGGCCTCGTCGACGCTCTGGAGCGAGCCGAGGAACTGCTCGGTCCCCAGCTGCGGCCCCGATTCGTCGGCGATCTGCGGCATCGCGTCGGCGCTGAACACGGCGATCGAGTCCGACCAGTCCACCAGCGTCATGCCCGCCGAGATCCGGAACGGGACCAGGGCCGTGTTGTCCACGGCCGGGACGTTGAAGACCGTGTACTCGTTCATGTCGTCCTCGACCATCGAGGCGAGGGCGAACCCGGTGCCCGCGGCGTTGAGCGTCGTCGAGGTGGCCTCGGTCGGCCAGGTGAGCCCGGACGTCACGGTCCCGTCCAGCGCGATCTCGACCGTGCTCTGGGAGGCCAGGGACACCACCAGGTACGAACGGGCCGTGCGGAACACGCTCGACGGCTCCACGTCCGGGAGCGGCACGCGCTCGCCGTCCGCGTTGATCACCGCGAAGCCCTCGTCGTCCCTGACGACGAACTCGATCGCGGGCAGGACCGGCGCAGGCGCGTTCGCCGGCTGCTCGGGCTCGCGGACCGGCTTCCAGAACGGCAGCGACAGCACGGCGCCGATCATGAGCACGCAGGCGGTCCCGGCGGCGGCCACGACCTGGCGGCGCCGCCTGCGGCGCGCCGCGGCGACCGC
>NZ_QFRW01000038.1:0-2002 GCF_003265355.1 Glycomyces dulcitolivorans
GCCCGGCGCCCCGCGCCCGGCGCCGCCGGGCGGGCCGAGGTCAAGCGGGTCCGGTACCGGCCCGCCCGCAAGGTCTCCCGCCGCGCCGCCGTCCTCGCCCTCGTCCTCTCCGCGCTCGCCCTCGCGTACGCCTACCCCCTGCGCACCTACGTCGAGCAGCGCATCGAGATCAACCGCCTCGAAGCCGAGCAGTCCGAGCAGCAGGACCGCATCGAGGACCTCGAAGCCGAGCGCCTCAAATGGGACGACCCCGAGTACGTCAAGGCGCAGATCCGCTCCAGCCTCCTGCTCGTGCCCCCCGGCGAGGACCTCGTCATCGTCATCGACGAGGACGACCCCAAGCACACCGGTGGCGAGGACGACGAAACCGGGGCCGACCAGGCCTGGTACGAAGAGCTGGCCGCTACCTTTGAAGACGCCGACCAGCTCGACCCAGAGGAAACCGAGGAACCAGCGGAGTGATCCAGTGAAGCCGGAAGCGTGGCCCCAAGCGCCTCAAGAAGTCACCGAGGCCGACGCGGCCGCCGTCTCCGCCCAGCTGGGACGCCCCATCCGCGGCGCGCACGCCGTCGCCTGGCGCTGCCCCTGCGGCCAGCCCGCCGTCGTCGAGACCGAGCCGCGCCTGCCCGACGGCACGCCGTTCCCGACCACCTACTACCTGACCTGCCCCAAGGCCGCCTCCGCGATCGGGCGCCTCGAAGGCGGCGGCGTCATGAAGGACATGAACGAGCGGCTCGGCGCCGACCCCGACCTGGCCGAGCACCACCGGCGCGCCCACGACGACTACCTCGCCCGCCGCGCCCGCCTCGGCGACGTCCCCGAGATCGCCGGCGTCTCCGCCGGCGGCCTGCCCGACCGCGTCAAGTGCCTCCACGCCCTCGTCGGCCACGCCCTCGCCGCCGGCCCCGGCGTCAGCCCCATGGGCGACGAGGCCATCGACCTGCTGCCCGAGTGGTGGCGGAACTCCAGCTGCGCAACGAAGGACGCCGAATGAGCACCCGACGCGTCGCCGGCATCGACTGCGGCACCAACTCCATCCGCCTCCTCATCGCCGACATCGGCGACGACGGGCGCCTGCGCGACGTCGTGCGCCGCATGGAGGTCGTGCGCCTCGGCGAAGGCGTCGACCAGACCGGGCGCCTCTCCGAGGCCGCCATCGAGCGCACCCGCACCGCGCTCGCCGACTACACCGCGCAGATCCGCGAGCACGAGGTCGAGACGGTCCGCATGGTCGCCACCTCCGCGAGCCGCGACGCCGCCAACGCCGCCGACTTCACCGCCATGGTCGAGGCCGTCCTCGGCCAGGCCCCCGAGGTCATCTCCGGCGACGAGGAGGCCCGGCTGTCCTTCACCGGCGCCGTCGCCACCCTCCCCGCTCACGACGGCCAGCGCCTCCTCATCGACATCGGCGGCGGCTCCACCGAGTTCGTGCGCGGCACCGGCACCGAGGTCGTCGCGGCGATCTCCGTCGACGTCGGCTGCGTGCGCATGACCGAGCGCCACTTCCGCGCCGACCCGCCGAGCCCCGAGGAGATCGACGCCGCGGTCGTCGACATCACCGCGATCGTGGACGGCGCGCTGGCCGTGGCCGACGCGGGCCGCGAGGCGACCGAGCTGGTGGCCGTCGCCGGGACCGCGACCACGGTCGCCGGAATCGCCTTGGGCCTGCCGGAGTACGACGCGGACGCCATCGACGGCACCCGCCTGTCGTACGAGCAGGTCGCGAAGACCACCGCCGACCTGGCCGCGGCCGACCACGCCGCGCGCCTGGCGATCCCGGTCATGCACCCGGGCCGCGCCGACGTCATCGTCGGCGGCGCGCTGGTGCTGCGCACGATCATGGAGCGCAGCGGGATCGACGCGGTCCTCATCAGCGAGCACGACATCCTCGACGGCATCGCGCTGTCCGCATAGGACGAACGACGGCGGCCCCGCGATTCCTCGCGGGGCCGCCGTCGTGTTCGCTTACGCCGCTTGCAGATCCTTGGCGGGCGTCTTGGAC
>NZ_QFRW01000038.1:2029-10279 GCF_003265355.1 Glycomyces dulcitolivorans
CGCGCCACATCTCGGCGGCGAGCCACAGGCAGGCGGCGGTCACCAGGGCGCCCCAGGCGATCCGGCCGGCGTGCGGCAGGAAGAACTGCGGCAGGTAGGTCACCATGAGCACGGCGAGGGGGACGCCGCTCCAGCGGTTGAGGGTGCCCGAGCGCCACACCGCGACCGCGGCGATGACGGCGGCGATCGCGACGAGGGCGAGGCCGATCGCGAAGACGGTAATGGCGGTCGCGTCGTAGCGGAACGCGTCGGCGACCTCGGTCATGGTCGGGTCGGCGTCGGCCACGGCGCGCTCGCCGATGGCCTTGAGGCCGTAGACCTCGGCGCCGTAGTACGAGATCGTCAGGGCCGATCCGATGTAGCCGGTGGTCGCGGCCAGGAACGCGGTCTTCTCGTTGCGGGTGCCTTCGAGGTGGCCGCGCAGGGAGCCGTAGGCGAGGGGGATGAGGATGAGGCCGACGATCGCGGCGATGTGGGCGATGGACCAGCCGGCGGTGGTCCAGGACTCGGCTCCGGCGAGCGTCGTCTGGTCCTCGCGTGGCGCGGCGGCCTCGTAGAGGACGAACAGGACGCCGGCGAGGGCGAAGGCGATCGCGCCGGTGCGGGCGCGGGGGTCGGGGGCTTGGGGGACTGACACGGGTGCTCCTTGGGGTCCACCGCTCATTGTTGTGAGCGGCGCTCTCTGTTGAGAGCAATGATTGCACACCGTCCGCGACAACGCAAGAGCGGTGCTCTCGTTTCTGTACACTGGTTCCATGAACGCGCCGCGAACCGCCAGAGAACGCGCCCGAGCCGAGCTGACCAGGGAGATCCTGGCGTCCGCACGCCGCCAGCTCGGCGAGGTCGGCGCCCCGGGTCTGTCCCTGCGCTCGGTCGCCCGCGACCTCGGCATGGCCTCCTCGGCCGTCTACCGCTACTTCGCGAGCCGCGACGAGCTCCTGACGGCCCTCCTCATCGAGGCCTACAACGAGGTCGGCGCGGCCGCCGAGCGGTCCGACCGGCCCAAGGCCGTCCCCGAGAACCGCTGGCTCGGCGTCTGGAACGGCGTGCGGAACTGGTCCCTCGCCAACCGCCACGAGTACGCGCTCCTGTTCGGCACCCCCGTGCCCGGCTACGCGGCCCCGCACCTCACCACCGAGATCGCCGCCCGCATGCCGCTCACCTTGGCGCGCATCGTCGCCGACGCCAAACGCGACGGCGGCCTGCGCCCCTATACCGGGCCCGAGTGCGACCCGTCCGCGATCGAGCCGGCGATGCTCGCCCTCCTCGACGACGGCGCGTTCACCGTCGAGGAGACCGCCCGGCTCATCCTCGCCTGGAACCGCCTCGTCGGCGTCATCGGCTTCGAGCTCCACGGCCACCTCAAGAACGTCACCGCCGACGACGCCGCCTACTTCGAGTACACGGCCCGCTCCGAGGGCGCCAACCTCGGCCTCGCCTTCGACTGACCGCGGACGCGGCGAGGGCCGCCCGGCGGCCGGACGGCCCTCGCCGAAGACTCGGAGGCTAGAAGAAGTACAGGCCCAGCGCGATCGCGGCCACGACCAGGACCGCGGCGACCGCGCCGAGGACCCACGGCCAGCGCCGCCGCGAGCGGTGCTCCGACACGTCGCCGACGACCACGGTGACGTTGTCGGGGCCGCCGCCCTCCAGGGCCAGCCGCACCAGCTCGTCGGCGGCCGCCTGGGGGTCGGCGAAGTCGCGCAGGACGTTCTCGATCACGGCGTCGTCGACGACGTCGCTGAGCCCGTCGGAGCACAGCATGTACCGGTCGCCGAGCTGCGCGGGGCGGGTCTCGAAGTGCGCCGGGGCGGGGTTGGCCTGGAGCACGCGCGTGACCACGGACTTGTAGGGGTGGTCCTGGGCCTCGGCGGGGGTGATGGCGCCCTCGTCGACCAGGTGCTGTACGTAGGAGTCGTCGACGGTGACCTGCACGAAGTCCTCGCCGCGGACCTGGTAGGCCCGCGAGTCGCCGATGTGGACGATGTCGACCGCGTCGTCGCCGAGCCACAGGCCCGTCAGCGTGGTCGCCATGCCCTCGGACTCGGGGTTCTCGGCCACCGCGGCGCGGATGCGGTCGCGGGCGGCCTCGACGACCTCGCCCAGCTCCACATGGGCGTCCGCGGGGGAGCGGCGCGCGAGGCGGGTCACCTCGGCGATCGTCACCCCGCTGGCGACCTCACCGGCGGCGGCGCCGCCCACGCCGTCGGCGACGGCGAGCAGCCGCCGCGACGCGAGGTGGGAGTCCTCGTTCAGGTCGCGGACTTTGCCCACGTCGGTGGCGGCGCCGTAGCGCCAGCGCAATTCGGTCACAGGCGATCACCACTGATTCGGCACTGAGTTTCGGCAGTCTGTTCAAAGCTTGGCCGTTCGAGGGACATGGGCGCAAGTGTAGTGGTCCCGCACTCACAGCACGCGACCGTTGAACCCCGCTTTCCGCACCGGCGCGCGCCCGCGTTGTATCCCCCGTTCGTGCCAGCCTGCGAACCCGCCGCTGAGCTGCGGTGACGCCCCGATTACAGTGGATTCAGCCCGCTTCGACATCACCCCCGGGAGCTGCCATGAAGACGGTTCTGGCCGACCGCTACGTCCTGGAGCACGAGATCGCGCGCGGGGCGGTCGGCGTCGTCTGGCGGGCGTTCGACCGGATCACCGGCGAATGGGTGGCCGTCAAGGTCCTCCGCGAGGAGCTGCGGGGCGAGTCGGAGATCTTCGAGTCCTTCCGCGCCGAGGCCGAGATCCTGCGCACGATCGACCACCCGGGCGTGGTCGGCGTCAAGGACTTCATCGTCACCGAGACGCTGTGCGCGGTCGTCCTGGAGTTCATCGAGGGCCTGGACCTGCGCGAGCACCTGCGCCTCCACGGGCCGCTCCCGGCCGCCGAGGCCGCGCTGCGGTGCGCGAGCGCCGCCGAGACCCTCGCCGCGATCCACCGCTCCGGCTACCGCCACTCGGACGTCAAGCCCGGCAACCTCATGCTCCACGGCACCGAGGGCGTCAAGTTCGTCGACTTCGGCATCGCCCGCGCCGCCGCCTCCCGCACCGCCCCCTCCCACGGCACCCCCGAGTACATCGCCCCCGAGGTCGCCTCCGGCGACTCCGCCAGCACCGGCGTCGACAACTACGCGCTCGGGCTGGTCCTCTACGAGGCCCTGACCGCGCACAGCGCCTACCGCGGCGGGTCCATCACCGACGTCGTCGAGCGCCACCTCACCCGCATCCCGGTCAAGCCCGCCGCCGTCGACCGCGACCTGTGGCAGGTCGTCGAGATGCTCCTGTCGCTCGACCCGGCCGCCCGCGGGGACCTCGACGCGGTCGCCGCCGAGCTGCGCCGCCTCGCCCCGCGCCTGTCCCGCCAGGCCACCGCGCCCATCGAACCCGAACTGCGCGAACGGGAGGCGACGAGGTCCTTCGACTACATGCCGGTGACGCCGCACGCCCCGGAGGTCCAGGGCATCGCCGCGCTCATGGCCGCCGAGTCCGAGCCCGCCGAGTCCCCGCGCCGCGGCCGCTTCCTCATCGCCGCACTGGGTCTGGTCGCCGTTGCCGCCGCGGCGGTCTGGGCCGTCGCGGCACTGACGGGCCCTGACGACCGGAATGCGGAAGATACGGCCGACCCGTCCGAAGAGGCCGTTACGTCCGCTCCGGCCGAGTCCTCTGCGGACCCAACGGATCCGGGCTCGAGCGAGTCCGCGTCGCCGGATGGCGAGTCGGCGAGTCCTCAAGGGGCGGAGTCGGAGAGCCCCGATCCCGGGGAGGAATCGACTGGTATGTCCGGATCAGAGGGTGAATCGGGAGGCTCCACTGAGGGCGGTTCCGACGACGACTCGCCCGGATCGGACCTCATCGGTTCGCCCATGCCGACAAGCGATATCGGCCGCGACAGTCGATAATGATCCATGAGCGGCGAGTGACGCCGTGTCACCCGAACCGATGAGGGCGATGGGGATCACACGATTGGAATTCTCCGATCATGCGTTGCAATCCCGTATCGATGCTCGGCGGAATCACAAGGCTCGCAGTGCTTTCCGTGGTCACGCAGCATGAACCATCGGTCGGGGTCTATCGACACATTGGAGCTGTCCACTTGTCAGGGCGGCATCCACATGGCATCCTGTCGGGCATGGCAGGAAAAGAACTCAACGCGACCTCAGCAGCATTGCTGGGCTTGCTGCACGAAGGACCGATGACCGGCGGACAACTCATGGCGGAGGCGACCCGTCGCCTCGGTCCGTACTGGACCATGACGCGCTCGCAGGTCTACCGCGAACTCCCCGCCCTCGCCGAAGGCGGCCTCGTTCGGGTTGGGAAGCCGGGGCCGCGCGCCTCGGTGCCCTACACGATCAGCGCCAACGGCAAGCGGGCGTTCACCCGCTGGCTCAACGAGCCGGCCCGCATCGGCCAGCTGCGCGACCCCGTCGCGCTGCGCACGGCCTTCCTCGACTACCTCTCGAAGGACACCGCCGACGAGATGTTCTCCGACGCGGTCGAGCAGCACCAGGAGGCCTTGGCAGAGGCCCGTGCCGCCGCGAAGGACTACGCGGACGAGGACCCGAACGCCGCGATCGCGATGGAGTTCGCGATCGGGTACCACCGGTCGGCGCTCAGCTGGCTGAAGAAGCGGTAACAGCGGGTCAGACCCGGCGCCGACGCCGGTCGCACGGAATCAAGCACGGAGCGGGACGCGGCCCCTGAGGGGGCTCGCGTCCCGTTTCGTATGAGCCCGAATACAGGCGTACCCTGATCTGTTGTGACCAGTGTCGATGTTTCAGCCGATCTCCGCGAACTCAAGGCGACGCTCGCGAGCGTCGAGGCCGTCCTCGACCTGCCCGCGCTCCGGCGCGAGCTGGCCGAACTCGAAGCCGCGGCCGCCGACCCCGGGCTGTGGGACGACCCCGATCACGCCCAGAAGCTCACCTCCCGCCTCTCCTACGTCCAGGCCGAGCTGAAGAAGCTCGCCTCACTCCACGGGCGCATGGACGACGTCGAGATCATGTTCGAGCTCGCCGAGGCCGAGGACGACCCGAGCGCGGCCGCCGAGGCCGGCGCCGAGCTCGCATCGATCCGCAAGGCCGTCGACGAGCTCGAAGTCCGCACCCTCCTGTCGGGGGAGTACGACGAGCGCGACTGCGTCGTGACCGTGCGCTCCGGCGCCGGCGGCGCCGACGCCTGCGACTTCGCCGAGCAGCTCATGCGCATGTACCTGCGCTGGTCGGAGCCGCACGGCTTCGGCACCGAGGTGTACGACGTGTCCTACGCCGAAGAGGCCGGCATCCGCTCGGCGACCTTCGCAGTCAAGGGCCCCTACGCCTACGGGCACCTCTCGGTCGAGCAGGGCACGCACCGCGTCGTCCGCATCAGCAAGTACGACAACCAGGGACGCCGCCAGACCGGCTTCGCCGCCGTCGAGGTCGTCCCGGCCCTGGAGCAGACCGACGAGATCGAGGACATCCCCGAGGACGAGATCCGCGTGGACGTCTACCGCTCCTCGGGCCCCGGCGGCCAGGGCGTCAACACCACCGACTCGGCGGTGCGCCTGACCCACCTCCCGACCGGGATCGTCGTCTCCTGCCAGAACGAGCGCTCGCAGCTCCAGAACAAGGCCACCGCGATGGCCGTCCTCAAGGCCAAGCTCCTCCAGCGCACGCGGGACGAGGAGCGGGCCAAGGTCGACGAGCTGCGCGGCTCGGCCACCGCCTCGTGGGGCGACCAGATGCGCTCCTACGTCGAGCACCCGTACCAGATGGTCAAGGACCTGCGGACCGGCTTCGAGACCGCCGACGTCAAGGGCGTCTACGACGGCAACATCGACGGCTTCCTGGAGGCGGGCATCCGCTGGCGCAAGAGCGGCGAGAAGTCCACGTCCTAGCCCGGATCGTAGATCCTATTTCATATAGGATCTGCGATCCGCTGTGGACCGCCCGTACCCGCCCGGTGACCCTTCGCGGCCCCCGCATGGGCCTCCTGACCACATATGCTTCCCCCGTTCGGCCGAAATCGCGTCGTTACCCCCGAACGGTCGTGACATATGGTGACGAAACGCCGGAATATGCCACGCTTGTACTGGAGCCGCCGGACCGCCCCGGGGAATCGGCGGATAGACTCCGCCTCGTGATTCAGCTTGAGGGTGTAACCAAGCACTACCCCCGGTCGAACCGCCCCTCGGTGGAGGACATGAACGTCTTCATCGACAAGGGGGAGTTCGTGTTCTTCATCGGCCCCACCGGTGCGGGGAAGTCGACGATCATCAAGCTCCTGCTGCGGGAAGAGATCCCGGACAAGGGCAAGATCACCGTCGGGGACACCGACGTGACCCGGCTGCGGCGCTGGAAGACCCCCGCGTACCGGCGCAGCATCGGCTGCGTGTTCCAGGACTTCCGGCTGCTGCCCAACCGCACCGCCGCCGAGAACGTGGCGTTCGCGCTTGAGGTCATCGGCAAGCCCAAGTCCGTGGCCCGCCGCGTCGTCCCCGAGGTCCTCGAACTGGTCGGCCTCGGCGGCAAGGAGCACCGCTACCCGCACGAGCTCTCCGGCGGCGAGCAGCAGCGCGTGGCCGTGGCCCGCGCCTTCGTCAACCGGCCCCTGCTCCTGCTGGCCGACGAGCCCACCGGAAACCTCGACCCCGACACCTCGATCGAGGTCATGCGCCTTCTCGACCGGATCAGCCGGACCGGCACCACCATCCTCATGGTCACCCACGACTCCAACATCGTGAACCAGATGCGCCGCCGCGTCATCGAGATCGAGAACGGCCAGATCGTCCGCGACCAGGCGCGCGGCGTCTACGGCTGAGCGAAAGGCAGAACCAGAGCACATGCGCGCGAAGTACGTGATGTCCGAGGTCTTCCTCGGACTGTGGCGCAACATCTCCATGACCGTCGCCATGATCATCACCATGGCCGTCTCGCTGACGATGCTCGGCGCGGGCCTGCTGCTGTACAACCAGGTCGACGTGATCGAGGAGTACTACCAGACCAACCTCGAAGTCGTGGTCTACCTCGACCGGGACATCGACCAGCCGACGACCGACCAGATCAAGGCCGACTTGGAGGCCAGCGGCTATGCCGCGCAGGTCAAGTACGAGTCCCAGGAAGAGGCCTACGACCGGTTCAAGGAGACCTTCGAGGAGTCCAAGGACCTCGTCGCCTCCGTCGACCCGACCGTGCTCCCGGCGGCGTTCCGCATCAAGATGAACGACATCAACGACGCGGACAAGCTCATCGCCGACTTCTCCGAGCGCGAGGGCGTCTACCAGGTCACCAACCAGCGCGACATCCTCCAGCAGGTGTTCGACATCCTCGGCGGGGCCCAGCGCCTCACCCTGATCGTCGCGCTCGTCCAGGGCATCGCCGCGCTCATGCTGGTCGCCAACACGATCCAGGTCGCCGCCTACTCGCGGCGCCGCGAGGTCGCGATCATGAAGCTCGTCGGCGCGCCGAACTGGTTCGTCCAGGCGCCGTTCGTCCTCGAAGCGGTCTTCGCCGGAGTCATCGGCGCGATCTTCGCCTTCGCGACGCTCATCGCCGCGAAGTTCCTGGTCATCGACGGCCAGTTCAAGGACCTCTTCAGCCTGATGCCGCCGATCAGCATGCAGTCGATCCTGCTGCTCCTGCCGATCCTCACCGGCATCTCGGCCCTGATCTCCGCCATCACGGCCTGGATCACCCTGCGGTTCAACATCAAGGTCTAACCCTCACCTGATCGGGGCCTGTGTCCCGATTGTCCTGAACATCCGTCGCAGATGGACTAGATTCAGGCGCTATGAGGCGCATCGGATGGCTGCTCGCGGCCCTGCTCTTGGCAGGGACCGCGAGCAGTCCCGCTTTCGGGGTCTCCCAGTCCGACCTCGACGAGGTCGAGCGCGAGAAGGCCCAGATGGCCGCCGAGCTGGAGGACGCCTCCGACGAGGTCCGCGCCGCCGGCGACGTCCTCGCCGAGACCCGCGCCCTCCTGCCCGGCGCCCAGCACGAGGTCGATGTTGCCCAGGGCCGCGTCGCCGCCGCCGAGTCCGAGGCCGCCCAGGCCCAGCGCGAGGCCGACGCCGCCCGCGAGGCCCTGGCCGCCGCCGAGGCCGCGTACACCGCGGCCGCCACCGTGGTCGAGGACGCCCGCGAGTCCCGCGCCGCCATGTTCAACGCGACCGCGCGCGGCGCCGAACTGCTCACCGTCGACGCGATCCTCGCCTCCGACGACCCGGCCGAAGCCATCGACGGCCTCACCTACCTCGAATTCCTCATGGAGGGCAAGGAC
>NZ_QFRW01000039.1:0-2048 GCF_003265355.1 Glycomyces dulcitolivorans
CCGCGCGCGGCCGGGCGCGCGTACCGCGACAGGGCCGCGGCGGCGACCTTCCGGTCGGCGGCCGGGATGAGCACGCGCGGCTTGCGGCGCCCGGGCACGACGATGTACGGCCGCGCCGGTCCCTCCCCGGCGCTGGCGGCGGGGTACAGCTGGTCGACCACCTCCGCGAGGTACGTCGCCCGCCTGCGCAGGTCGTCGGCGGTCTTCAGTGCTCGACTCATCGGTTCTCCGTCTCTGGGCCCTGGGCACCGGGCGTCTTGGTTCTGTTGGCGGCGAGGAGGACGTAGCTGAGCAGGGTGAGCAGGAGGGGCGTGACGAGGGCGTTGTAGTAGAACATCGTCAGCAGGGAGAACCCGACGACTGCGCTCCCGGCGATGCCGACCGCGGAGTGGTCGGACCGGAAGCGCCACAGGACCGCGAGCGCGAAGCCGAGGTACGCGACCGTCCCGGCGATCCCGTGGGCGAACAGGACCTGCCACAGCTGGCCGTTGCCGCCGAGGGTGCGCCCGCCGCAGCGGGGGCACTCGGGGGTCGGGCCGACGGCGATCGACTCGCCGGACCCGAGGGTCTTCCTGGTGGAGCCGAACCCGATGACCGGCGAGTGCTCGACGACGAGTTCGACGGCGCGCTCGGAGGAGAACGCCCTTCCTTCGTCGGAGTGCCCGTTGTCCATGCGCGCCTGGACGACCGTGCCCAGCGGCGTGAGGACCACCAGCAGCACGGCCGCGCATCCGGCGCCGCCGAGCGCGAGCATCCCGCCGGGCCGCCCGGAGACGAGCAGCCGCAGCGCGGTGAACACCGCGATCGCGGCGAGGCCCAGCCACAGGCCCCGGTTCATCGAGTAGACGGCCGGGACGAGCGACACGGCCAGGAGCGCCACCGCGGCGACGCGCCATTTCGCCTTGACCGGCATGCAGAACGCGGCGACGGTGAACCAGACGGCGGTGATCGCGAAGTTGTTGCCCCACGTGTTCGTGTAGCCCCACGGGGCGGCCGGGCGCGGCGTCTCGTAGCCGAGGAAGTCCATGGTCTGCGCCGCGGCCGGGTGCACCAGCGACTGCACGAACCCGTCCTTCGCGACGGCCTTCGGCAGCAAAGCCTCGACGGGGGAGGTGTACTCGAAGCTCCCGAAGAACGTCCCGAGCAGCCCGCCAGCGACGGTGACGGCGAACAGCCACGCGAGCAGCCGGATCAGGTGCTCGCGGCGGAGCTTCCCTTCGACGACGAGGTTGTACGCCCACAGGGCGATCAGCGTGACGCAGCAGTAGAACCCGAACCGGTAGGTCGCCCCCGGGAGGCTCGATATGAACGTCTCGGGGACGACGCCGGGCGGGTCGACGCCGAGGTTCGCGAGGCTGAGTACCACCGCGAGCAGGAACAGCAGCCACCACCCGAACGCGGGCGGGACCGCGATCGACTTGCGCCGCACCAGTTTCACGGCGGCGACGGCGGCGACGAACGGGATCGCGAGGACCCCGAGGCCCAGCGCCCACCACAGCGGGTAGGCCGCCAGGAGCCACGTCAGCGAGGCGCCTTCCGGCGACTCGGCGACGGCGCGCGCCCTGGCTCTGGGGGCCGCGAGCAGCGTCATCGCGACTCGGCGACCGGGGCCGGCACGGCATCGGCGCTCGGTGCGGTGCCGACGGCCGGGATCACCTCGGTGGCGGCGGCGTCCTCGACGGGTTCGAGCGAGTCGGTCGGCGTCTCGTCGGCGGTCGGCGCGGGCCGGGCGGTGAGTTCGCGGCGCGCGGTCGGCAGCGGCACGGTGTTCATCGGCCCGAGCACGCCCGGCAGCAGGACCGCGCCGAGCAGCGGCGTGTCGATCTGCCGCATGGCGACCGCGGCGGCCGCGGTCTCGACGATGGCGTCGCGCTGCGACTGGACGGCGAGGATCACGGCGTCGGCGTGCCCGGCGAGCAGCTGGGCGTCGGCCGAGCACGACAGCGGCGGCGCGTCGACGACCACGAACCGGCCCGCCTCGGCGAGCTTCGCGAACGTCTCGGCGGCGGCCTCGCTGGTGGGCCCGGCGGCCCTGGCGGCGGCGCCGG
>NZ_QFRW01000039.1:2202-10436 GCF_003265355.1 Glycomyces dulcitolivorans
TGCCGAACAGCTCCGGCAGGCCGACGGTGGTGCTCGGGTTGGCGGCCACCGCGGTCACGCGGTCGCCCGCGCGGGCCATGGCGGTGGCGAGGTTCGCGGCGACGACGCTCGCGGCCGGTCCGGGCGCGACCCCGGCGACGACGATGACGCGCTGGTCGTGGGTGAGCTGGGAGGCGACGATGTTCCGCAGCTGCGAGAACACGCGCCCGCCGGGGCTGTAGGCGCCGAAGACCTCGCGGCGCTGGAACTTCACGGCCGGCGGCACGGAGGCGAGGACGTCGAGTTCGCACCGGTCGACCAGGTCGGCCGGGTAGGACACCTTGCGCGCCAGGCGGTGCCGCGCCCACGCGAGCATGAGGCCCAGCGGGAGCCCGGCGCCGAGGGCCGCGGCGAGGTTGAACATTGCGTTCGGGCTGATCGGCGCGGTCGGCAGCGACGCCTGGTTGATGACCCGGCCCGGCGAGACGGCCTCGGCCTGGGCCTGGAGGCCCGCGACGGACGCCTCGATCTCGGCGGCCTGGCTCTCCAGGTCCTCCAGATCGGATTCGAGCCCGGAGCGGCCGCCCGCGCCGGCGTCCATGCCGTCGAGGCGGTCCTCGGCCGACGCGATCTCGGCCTTGACGGTCTCCAGCTCGACGTTCGCGGCGCCGATCTCGCGTTCGATCGACGCGGTGGCCCCGGTGAGCCGGTGCGCGAGGTACGCCTCGCTGAACGCGACCGTGCCCTCCTGCGCCGCCTGCGGGGTGCCGCCCTTGAAGCTGATCTCCAGGACCGCGGTGTTGGGCGGCACGGTGACCGACACCTGGGAGACGAGGTCGGCGGCCGGGTCGGCCCCGAGCGCCGCGGCGGCCGCCTCGGCGACCTCCGTGGACTTGACCAGCTGCGCCTCGGTGTCCAGGTTGACCTGTCCGGCGGTGCGGGCCCCTTGGACCTCGGTGTCGCCCGCTGTCGGCAGCACCAGCACCGAAGCGGTGGACTCGTAGACCTCCTGGCTCAGCTCGGTGTAGGCCACGCCTGCGGCGAGCGCCGCGGCGACGGTGCCCGCGACGAGCCACCAGGAGCGGCGGACGATGACGCCGTAATCGGCGAGCGTGCGGGCGGCAGGGGTCCTCAACGCGAAGCCCTTTCTCGTTCTAGGGATCTCGAATGAGTAACGAGCGATGTGTCCGTTAGGTGACGGCCGCGCCGCGCCACGCGCGACGGGGGTTGTAAATGGGAGAGGAGGCGAGTAGAAAGCAATTTGTTCGCTAATATGGTGATTCGCAATATTGAGTCCGGATCACATTGGACGGAAGAAGGTGGACGATGAGCGGCACCGACGCGCGGCAGCGACTTCCGCTCGCGACCGGACGCGGGATCGTGACCGTCCTGGCGGTCCTCCCGCTGGTCCTGGCGGGTTTCGTCGTCGGATACGGGGTCGGCTCGGGCGACGGCCGCTTCGGCGACGCCGTCCGCGAGGCCTGGGAGGGCGGCGAGGGCACGGTCGACCACCGGCCGCTCGCGGCCTCGTTCACCGCGACCGCCGTGGAGGGCCGCGCGCCCGACGCGCCCGCCGTGCTGCCCGTCGGCTACTCCGACGACCTCGGCATCGCGGTCGCCCACCTCCAGTTCGCCGTCGACGAGACCACGGTCCGGCCCGCGCACACCGCCGAGCTCCGCCTGCCCGTCGCGGTCCCGCCCGACTCCGAGGGCATGACCGTCGAGGTCGCCTCGGTGCACCCGGTGAGCTGCCTGTGCTCGCTCACCGCCGCCACCGCGCCGCCGTACGGCACCGTCTGGGACGCCGTCGAGGTCAACGCCGCGACCACCGAGATCGTCTTCGACGTGACCGGTGCGATCAACGCCCCCGGCCGCTACGGATTCGCCGTCACCAGCCCCGACCGCAAGGCGTACCTGGAACTCGAAGGCGCTGAGTACAACACGGGCCCGGCCCTGCGCACGGTCTCTGAACCGGACGCCCCGACCGGCCCGCTCCCGCCGACCGCGCCGCCGACGGCCCCGGTGGACCTGCCGCCGAGCCCGTCGCCGTCCCCTTCGGACGCGCCCACCGACTCGCCGCTCCCGACCGGCTCGCCCACGCCGAGCGGCTCACCGTCCCCGACCGGGTCCCCGGCACCGGCCGACCCGCCCGTCAACCCGGCGGACCCGGCCGGCTCGCCGAGCCCGTCGACCGACCCGTCCGCGGTCCCGGGCCTCCCGGCCGCCGAGCCGACCGAGCCGCTGCCCGAGTCCGGCCAGTCCGAGGACCAGCTGAGCGTCTGCTCCACCGGCGACAAGCTCATCCCGACGTGCGGCGCCCTCGTCGGCGTCGCCCCGGCCGCGCACACCAGCCGCGTCAAGGAGGACGAGCTGCTCGCGTTCGAGGAGCGCGTCCAGCACACGCAGCAGATCTACCACGCGTACGAGCGCGGTGACGACCGCCTGTTCCCGACCGACGCGCAGATCGCGCTGACCGAGGACCCCGAGCGCCCGCGCACGCTCTTCATCAACTGGAAGCCGCGCATGGCCTCGTGGGCCGAGATCGCCGCGGGCGACCCCGAGGTCGACGCGTACCTCGACCGGCTCGCGGCCCACATCACCGCGAACTTCGACAAGCCGTTCTTCTTCACCGTCCACCACGAACCCGAGAACGACGTGGTCCAGCGGGAGGGTTCGGGCATGGAGGCCGCCGACTACGCGGCCATGTTCCGGTACGTCGTGGAGCGCCTGCGCGCCAACGGGGTCGACAACCTCGTGTCGGTCATGAACTACATGGGCTACCTCAAGTGGGTCGAGAAGCCCTGGCACGACCAGCTGTACCCGGGCGACGACGTCGTCGACTGGATCGGCCTGTCGGGCTACGGCCAGTCCCTCCACGACGACGGCCGCTCGGACTTCGGCGAGATCGTCGACCAGACCAAGGGCGACACGGCTTGGCCCGGGTTCTACCACTGGGTCGCCAAGGAGCACCCGGCCAAGCCGATGATGCTCGCCGAATGGGGCGTGTTCCACGAGGAGCAGTACCCCGACCACCAGGCCGCGGTCTTCCAGGCCGCGCGGTACCAGATGGCGCACTACCCGCGCCTGAAGGCGATCGTGTACTTCGAGACGCCCTCGGATTCGAACGGCGGCAGGAACTCCGAGATCCACCTCGATGACGGTGCCCTGGAGGCGTTCCGCGACCTGATGCGCTCGCCGTTCTTCGACGTCCGACTGGAGTTACGGTGCCGCGGGCGCCTTCGGGTGCCGCTTGTACGGGGACACGAACCGGTCGCCCGGGATCGCGAAGCGCCAAGGCGTGTCGGCCGCCTTCGTGATGCCGGTCCGCGGGCCCGCGACCGAGGCCGCCGTTCCGCTCTTGCTCACCGCGCCGATCATGTCGCGGCCGTCGTCCGACCGGTCCCAGCCCATCGCCTGCGCCAGCCGCGCCGGGCCCCGCGCGAGGTCCCGGTCCTTGACCGCCTCACCGCGCCGCCCGCGCGCGAGCGCCTCGCCCTCGACGACTTCGCCGGCGCGCAGCAGCACCGCCGCGCCCGTCCCGTCGTCCCCGCACACCAGGTTCGCGCAGAAGTGCATGCCGTAGGTGAAGTACACGTACAGGAACCCGGCGGGACCGAACATCACCGCCGTGCGCTTCGTCGGCCCGCGGAAGGAATGCGAGGCCGGATCGTCCTCGCGGTACGCCTCGACCTCCGTCAACCGCACCGACACGCCGTTCGCGGTCACGATGCAGCCCAGCAGCTCCGGAGCCACCACCACCGAGTCCCGGGCGAAGAACGCCCGGTCCAGCACCTGCGTCACCGGACCGCGCCTCAAGAAACCGCGCTCACGCGCACCCGGACGGCGCTTCCGCTGCGGCCGGGACCTTGTCGGCGATGACCTTCGACAGGTCGTTGAGCACGTCCACCGGCTGCTCGTTCTCCTCGGGGACGCTCACGCCGACCGGCACCTGCCGGTCCAGCGTCGTCCACTCCAGACCCGCCTCGTCCGAGTACCAGCAGACCCCGTTGAGCTTGTACACCGCCGCGGTGTCCTCGACCGCGACCGCCTCGGCGCCGCAGGTCGCCACCGTCGCCGGGTCGCCGTACGCGAGCACCGCCTCGGCCGCGCCCTCGCCGCCCTCGACCGGGCGCGCCTCCAGGCCGCCCGCCTCGGCGGGCGCGGTCGCCGTGAGCGCCAGGCAGATGACGGCGTCCTCTTCGCTCAGCTCCGGCACGGCCACCGACACCGGCGACAGGTCCGCCTGCACCAGGTCCGAGTGCTCCTCGGCCACCGGCACCATCGCGTTGTAGATCAGCACGCCCGCGACGGCCGCCACCGGCACCGCCACCGCGGTCGCGATGACCGCGGGAAGCCTCGACTCGCCCACCGGGCGCCCCCTCAGATCTTGAGGATCGAACAGGTCAGCGTGCGGGTAATGCCCGCCACCCGCTGGACTCTACTCACCACCGCCTGCCCCAGGTGGTCGGCGGTGGCGGCCTCGGTGAGCACGACCACGTCGTATGCGCCGGTCACGGCGTCGACCCGGACCACGCCCTCGATCCCGGACACGGCCTCGGTGACCGAGTCGGCCATGCCGACCTCGGTCTGGATGAGCATGTACGCCTGCACCATCACAGGCCACCTCCCCGTGCGGCATGAGCGGACGTGGGCCCCGACCCGACACGGGCGGGCCTGACCGCTTCCCGTTCGCCGTTGAGCGAAGATTACCCAGTGATCCACCGACCTTCAAGCGACCGAGGAATGATCCGACCGTGAGCGAGACCGTCGCCGAGGTCGGCGAATTCCGCCTCATCGAGCGCTTCACCCGACACTTCGGCACCACCGACGCGGTGCTGCTCGGCCCCGGCGACGACGCCGCCGTCGTCGCCGCCCCCGACGGGCGGGTCGTCGCCTGCACCGACATGCTCGTCGAAGGCAACCACTTCCGCCGCGACTGGTGCTCCGCGACCGACGTCGGCCACAAGGCCGCCGCCGTCAACCTCGCCGACATCGCCGCCATGGGCGCGCGGCCCACCGCCCTCCTCGCCGCCGTCTGCGCGCCCCAGGACACGCCCGCCGACTGGCTCGAAGGACTCGCGATCGGCCTCGCCGACGAGGCCGCCGCAGTCGGCGCCGCCGTCGTCGGCGGCGACACCACCCGCGGCGAGCAGCTCACGATCACCGTCACCGCCCTCGGCGACCTCGAAGGCCGCGCCCCGGTCACACGCAGCGGCGCCCGCTCCGGTGATGTCATCGCCCTCGCCGGCAAGCTCGGCTGGGCCGCCGGCGGCCTCAACGTCCTCTCCCGCGGCTTCCGCTCCCCGGGCGCCCTCGTCGGCGCCTACCGCCGACCCCAACCGCCGTACGCGGCCGCGCGCGACGCGGCCCTCATGGGCGTCAACGCCATGATCGACGTCTCCGACGGCCTCCTCGCCGACCTCGGCCACATCGCGTCCGCTTCGGGCGTCGCGATCGACGTCGACACCACCGCGCTTCCCATCCCCGAACCGATGCGCAACGCCGCCGAAGCCCTCGGCTCCGACGCCCGCCGCTGGCTCCTCACCGGCGGCGAGGACCACGCGCTGGCAGCGGCATTTCCGGCCGACGTGCTTCTCCCGGAGGGCTGGCGCCGCATCGGCACCGTCGCCGACGGAACAGGGGTGACGGTCGACGGCCGCCGCTGGACCGGCCCGACCGGCTGGGACCACTTCGCGACGACCTGAGCGAATCCCCGGGCCGGAGGATCGCGCCTGGCCGGGCGGGGAGGTCTACCCACCCTGGGTGGGTATAGCTCCTCAGCCTCCCGCCCAGGTACGACGAAAACGCCCGGGCCGCAGCCCGGGCGTTGCGAGGATCACCTGGTTTCGGCGGTCGGCCCGCCACCGCAGCGCGGCGACCGGCGGTGTCCAGCCCGACCTCCGGGTACGACAAAGCGCCGCCGGGGGCGAGCCCCGGCGGCGTAAGCCTTTTCGGCGTCAGCCCTTAGCGGGTGACCTTGCCGGCCTTGATGCACGAGGTGCAGACCTTGGCGCGGCGCTTGTTGTCGCCGGAGCCAGTCGCGATGCGGATGGTCTGCAGGTTCGGGTTCCAACGACGACGGGTCTTCTTGTGGGACCACGGGACGTTGTTGCCGAAGCCGGGGCGCTTGGCACAGACTTCACACACGCTCGACATAATCCAAAACTCCTGCTTGACGTTCATTCGACCCGCCTGAAGGCGGGCAACCCGGCAATTCTAACGGACCCGGAGAACCCCCGCCCATCCAGGTCAGGGGACCTGCGCCACAGCCGCGTCGGCGCGTCCTTCGAGGACGTCTCTCCACTGCTCTGTACTGTGGCGGCTGCCGCGGTCCGCTACCGTCGGTGACTCTAGGATGGGCGGTAATCCCGTAGGCTGGCCGCATACAGATGATGTGCCGATGCCCATAGCTTCTTTGGTGAGTCGAACATGAGCAACACCCCGCAGCAGCCTGCCGACGGATGGCAGTCCCCGCAACAGCCCCCGGTGTACCGCCCCAACGAGCAGCCGCCGGAGGAACCGCCGCCGTGGTCGCCCGAGAGCCAGCGGATGTCGGGGATGAGCCAGCAGCAACAGGGCCCGGTCGAGGCCGACGGGACCGTGAAGTACGTGGGCGGCCCCGGCCAGCAGTCGCCGCCGCCGTTCGGCCCGCCCCCGGGCGTCCCGATCTCGCCCTTCGACCAGCCGCAGATGTCCCCTCAGCAGATGCCGCCCCAGATGCCTGCGGCCGACCCGTTCGGAGGCGGCGGCGGGGTGCCGGTCTCCGGAATGCCGGTGTCCGGGATGCCGCCGGTGTCGTCGATCCCGGCCTCGGGGATGCCGGTGTCGAGCCCGGTCCAGTACGGCCAGCAGCCGCCTTACGGCCAGTCGCAGCCTCCGTACGGCCAGCCGCCGTTCGGCGGGGGCCAGTTCGGCCCCCAGGGCGGCCAGCTCGTCCCGGTCTCCGGCGGCGGCGGGGCGCAGCCGTGGGGCGCGCCGGACACCATCAAGCGCAAGAAGAAGGGCGGCAAGGGCCCGATGTGGCTCCTGCTCGTCGGCGTCGTCGTCATCGCGGTCGCCCTGGGCGTGGGCGGCTTCATCCTGTTCAACCCGGGCGACGACCCGGGCGGCGATACGACCGGGACGATCGAGGGCACCTCGCAGGAGGCCGAGCCGTCCGCCGAGGAGTCCGCTTCCGGTGAGGCTTCGCCGAGCGGCGAGGCCACCTCCGAGGCGCCGTCCGAGGAGCCCGAGGCCCCGGCCGCGACCACCGTCCTCGCCAACGAGGGCTCCGGCCTGAGTGTCCTCGTCCCCGAGGGCTCGACCGAGGCCACGACCCCGCCCGGCGGGTTCGCAGACGTCACCGGCAGCGTGCTCGGCGGCACCGGCCCGACCGTCTACTTCGGGACCCTCGACAACGGCGCGATCGGCGCCGGCGAGGACGTCAACCTGGAGGCGCTCGGCACGAACCTCCAGAACCTCGCCGCCGAATGGGCCGGCGGCGCGGCCGAGGGCGCCTCCGGCGGCCAGTACCGCGTGGACGCCCGCGCCGCGTACTTCAACACGTTCACCGTCGCCGGGAACACCGTCATGACCGCGGTCGTCCAGAACGGCAGCGCCTATGTCGGCTTCGTCGGCACGGCCACCCCCGAGCAGGTCGAGGCCCTGGAAGCGGCCCGCACCAGCATCAGCTTCGGCCCCTAGTACGACCAACTCCGGGGGAGAACGCGGCACCGAGCGGTACCGCGTCCTCCCCCGGAGGCGTATCCTCATGGCCCGTGGTGGAAATCCCTGAGACCGGACGCCAGGCCCTCGACGCGGACATCATGCGCGAGTGGGCCGCGCGCGGCATCGACACGTTGACCCGCCACCGGCGCGGCGTCGACGAACTGAACGTGTTCCCCGTAGCCGACTCCGACACCGCGACGAACATGGTCGCGACCCTCCAGGCCGCCTTCCAGGGCGGGACGCCGGGCCTCGGGCTCGAAGCGCTGCTCGACGAGGCCGCCGGACGGGCACTGCTGTCGGCGCGCGGGAACTCCGGGGTGATCCTCGCGCAGATGCTGCGCGGCCTCGCCGACGCGTGGAACGCCGACGCGGTCGACGCCAAAGGCTTCGCCGCAGGCCTGCGCTCGGCCACCGACGCCGCCACCGGCGCCGTCGCCGTCCCCATGGCCGGGACGATCCTCACCGTCGCCGAAGCGGCCGCGTCAGCGGCGCGCAAGGCCGCGCCGTTCGGGCTCGTGTCCGCCGCGCGCGCCGCCGCCGAGGGCGCC
>NZ_QFRW01000004.1:0-314 GCF_003265355.1 Glycomyces dulcitolivorans
ACCGCTTCTTCCGCTTCTGTGAAAAAGCCCTTCTGCTGAAGCTCAAATAAAATAGCGGCCTGAGATTTAGCTGAAACGATCTTACTTGCACGTTTATGAAGCTCATTTGGTTTGGTCGCCCCCGTTTGGAGGAGGTGATGCCTCACGTAGACTTCAAAAATGGCATCACCCATATAAGCAAGCGCAAGTCCGTTCAATTGTTTACCGTCTTTCAGCTTTTCAAAATTCAACATGACCTATTCTCCTCTTTTCCAGCGCGTACCTTGAGGAGTGTCCTCCAATACAATATTCATGCTCTTTAACTGGTCACGAAT
>NZ_QFRW01000004.1:381-595 GCF_003265355.1 Glycomyces dulcitolivorans
AGCTTCATTCCGCTTCTCAATTAATGCTTCTACCTCTTCGTCAAGCGTGTGCTTTTCTTCTAGTGAGAAGCCGAGGACAGATGTGATTTCTTGGAACAAGCCAATAAATGCCTTGATCACTTCCTCGGAAGTATGGTCATTTTCCATATAGTAATTCGCTTGTTTCGCTAGTTCAAATAAAACAGAGATGGCATTTGCCGTATTGAAGTCATCA
>NZ_QFRW01000040.1:0-2080 GCF_003265355.1 Glycomyces dulcitolivorans
CGGGCGGCGAGTGCGGCGGCGCGGGTGGGGGGCAGGGCGGGGGCGGCTTCGGCGACGAGCGCGGCGGCTTCGGCGTCGGTGAGTTCGGGGACGGCGATGACGGTGGCGGCGGCGAGCAGGCGCGCGAGGGCGTCCTCGCCGAGCCGGTTGGGGATGCGCAGTGCGGCGGCGACCGGGAGGCGCTCGGCCAGGACCGGCAGCACCGCGAGGGTCGCGGCGTCGCACCACTGGAGGTCGTCGATGACCAGCAGGCCCCCGCGGGTGCGGGAGTAGACGGCCTCGGCCAGCAGCGGGAGGTCCCCGGCGGGCATGCGGGCCCGCGTGGCCCGCTCCAGTGCGAGTGCGGGCTGGCCGGAGAGCATCGACAGACCGCCCCCGGCGTGCACGGGCCGCTTGGAGGCGCGGGCGAGGCGCTCCAGCAGGCGGGTGCGACCGGACCCGGGCGGGCCGGTGACGACCACCAGGCCCGGTCCCGCCAGCGCGCCCGCCATGGCGCGCAGTGCATCGTCACGGTTCAAGGCCCCAAGGGGTCGGGGCGTCGAGGCGACGGAGGGCGCCAGTCCGGGGGTGGGCGGCGGGGGGGCCAAGGTGGCTCCTAACGCTGTGGCACGAATGGGGGAGGCGGCCGGGCGGTCGCGGTTTGTAATCTCGTGTTGTCGACGGATCGCCGACGCCTCTCATGATATTGCGGAAGCTTCGATGCCGCAGACCGGCGTCGGCGGCCGAAGTGCCGCAGACCGGCGCAGGCCCGGACCATCGGGACCGACGAGACTACAGGAGAGGGCGGACACGGGGACCATGGTGGCAGGACAACTCACCACGAGCGTGGCGAGCATGTGCGAGGAACTGGCCGGCAAGGTCAGCAGCGCGTCGCGCCCCGTGGTCGAGGAGGTCGCGGGCCGGTTGGGGCAGCCGCTGCGCGTCGCGGTCGCCGGGCGCCTCAAGGCCGGGAAGTCCACCCTCGTCAACGCATTGATCGGACGGCGCGTCGCGCCGACGGCGGCGGGCGAGTGCACGCGCGTGGTGACCCAGTTCCGGTACGGCCCGGCCGACCGCGTCGACGTCGTCGCCCGCAACGGCACCAAGCACGCGGTCCCGTTGGACGCGAACGGGATGATCCCCACGACGCTGCCGATCCCGGCCGACGAGGCCGCGATGATCGACGTCCAGCTGTCCTCCGACCGGCTCCGCGACCTGACCGTGGTCGACACCCCGGGTTTGCAGTCGGTCAACACCGACATCTCGGATGCGGCGCGGGAGATGCTGTTCGCCGCGCCGATCGCCGAGGACGTCGACGACGACTCCAAGGCCGCGGTCGAATCGGCCGAGGCGATCATCTACGTGTTCACCCAGCAGGTCCGCGCCGACGACGTCGACGCCCTGGAGGCGTTCGCCAAAGCCTCCCAGCAGCTCTCGTCCTCCCCGATGAACGCGCTCGGGCTGTACAACAAGGCGGACAAGCTCGCTCCCGGGCCCGGGCAGGACCCCTGGCCCGTCGCCGGCCCCATCGCCGGCGACCAGGCGAACGTCCTGCGCCGCTCGGTGTGCGACGTCGTCCCCGTCGTCGGGCTCCTCGCCGAGACCTCCGAGGCCGGCCTGTTGACCGCCGCCGACTGCGAGGCGCTGCGCACCCTCGCCGGTTTGGGCGAGGACAAGCGGGCGCTCATGCTCGCCTCCGCCGGCCTGTTCCTGTCCACCGAGGGCCCGGTCGACAAGCACCAGCGCCAGCGCCTGCTGGAGCGACTCGACCTGTACGGCATCCACTTCGCCATCGCCCACTTGCAGGCGAGCCCGCACCTGGCCACCGGCGAGCTCGTGCGGCTGCTGTTCGCGGCCTCGGGGTTCCCGCGCCTGCGCACCACCCTGCACCAGATCTTCGGCGTCCGCGCCGACGTCATCAAGGCCGGCTGGGCGCTCGGGCGCCTCGACGCCGCCGCCGCCTCCGGCCCGGCCGCCGACCGCGACCTGCTGCGGGGCGCGGTCGAGTCGATCGTCGCCCGCCCCGAATACCACCGCCTGCCCCTTCTCGAAGCCGCCGCGCAGGTCACCACCGGGCAGGTCGCCCTCCCCGAGGCGATGG
>NZ_QFRW01000040.1:2202-7782 GCF_003265355.1 Glycomyces dulcitolivorans
GGCCGAAGTCGCCCGCCTCGCGCTCACCGACGACGCCGGCGTCGTCCTCGGCCTGCCCGACGCCCCCCGCCCGCAGCTGCGGCGCGCCGCCATCGAAGCGGCCGCGCGCTGGCGGGCCTTCGCCAACGGCGGCGCCACCCCGTCCCAGGCGCGGGTGGCGAACGTGGTGCATCGTGGTTTCCATCTGCTGGCCCAACGACTCGGCTGACCCCGTCACCGTTACGACATAAGGAGAGCAAAGTGACGAATCGACTCGGCGGACCGCTGGTGGGGGCCCTCGTGGGCCTCGCCGCCGCGGCCCTGGGCGCGGTGTTCCTCACCGGCGGCGGGTTCGATGCGCACGTCCTGGCCATAGCCGCCGGCTCGGTCCTCGTCACCGCCGTCGTCGCGTTCATCGCCGGCAAGTCCATCGCCCCCGCCGCCGGACCGGCCCTCCAGGCCCCGGCGTTCGCTCCCGCCTCCGGCACCGGCGCCGTCTCCGGGGCGATCCCCGTCGGCCAGCTCCAGGAGTCCGCCCGCGCCGCCCAGAACACCGCCGACCGCACCGTCCTGGTCGAGACCTGCATCTGGATGCGGGACCGCGCCACCTCCCCCGCGCTCGCCCAGCACCTCGACGGCGCGTTCGTGAAAGTCGGTGTCGCGCAGGTGGATGCGACCGGGCAGCGGTTCGACCCGGCCGTCCACGAGGCCGGCTCCACCGTCGCCGCCCGCGGCCCCGCCGACGAGGGCATCATCGCCCGCACCGAGCAGATCGGCTACACCGACCGCGGCCGCATCGTGCGCCACCCGATCGTCACCGTCTACCGCGGCCAGGGGGTGCGGGCATGACCGACACCACCGCGCCCGCCGCCGCGCCCGCCGCCTCCGCGGCCCAGCCGGCCCCGGCGAAGAAGGCCGCCGCGAAGCCGAACCCGGCCGTGGCGATCCACAAGCTGTGCGCCAAGGCCGCCAAGGCCGGGAACGCCTCGCTGCGGACCGTGGACGCCCGCGCCGCCGCCGAGGTCGACGAGGTCGCCCGCTGGCAGCCCGACAAGCCCGTCGCTGTCGTCGTCGGCGAGACCAAGCGCGGCAAGTCGTCCCTGGTCAACGCCCTCCTCGGCATGCCCGGCCTATCCCCTGTGGACGCCCAGGTGGCGACGACGGCGTACCTGGAGTTCGCCTACGCCGACCAGGCGTCGGTGCGCGCCTGGCAGCCCGGCGCCGCCGACCCGATGCTCCTGGGCGTCGGAGACCTGCGCAACTGGGCGACCCGCCTGGGCACCATGCCCCCCGGCATGGTCCCGCCCCGCCGCATGCTCGTGGGCCACCCCTCCGCGCTCCTCAAGCACATGTCCGTGGTCGACACCCCCGGCACCGGCGGCCTGGACCCCGACCACGCGGTCATCGCCCTCGAAGCGGTCGCCCGCGCCACCTGCCTGATCATGGTCACCGACGCCTCGTCCCCCATGGCCAAGACCGAGCTGGACTTCCTCACCGAGGCCTCCAAGCGCGTCAACTTCGTCGTCTTCGCTTTGACCAAGACCGACACGTACCCCGGGTGGAAGACCGTCCTCGAAGAGAACCGGTCCCTGATCGAGGCCCACGCGCCCCGCTTCCGCAACGCCCCCCACTTCCCCGTCTCCGCGATGCTCGCCGAACACGCACTCAACTCGCAGGGCCCGACCCGTCAGGCCCTCGCCAAGGAGTCCGGGATCGGGCGCATGCAGCGCGCCCTGGTCAAGGTCGGCACCGCCGGCAAGGCCCTGGTCGCCGCGAACGTCGTGCGAGCCGTGCGCACCGAGTTCTCCCGCCTCGCCGTCTCGGCCCAGGAGGACATGAAGGCCTACGACCCCGACCCCGAGACCGCCAACCGGCTCAAGGAAGAGAAGAAGTCGGCCCTCAACGCCCGCCGCACCGAGACGAAGAAGGCGAACCTCGCCCTGCGCGTGGAGACCCAGCGCGCCAAGATCGAAGTCCAGGGCCGGTTGCGGGCCCACCTCCAGGAGCTCGAAGAGGCCCTGCTCAACGAACTGGAGAAGGCCAACAAGGCCGCCCTCGAATCCCTCCCCCAGCGCATCGACATCGCCCTCCAGGGCATCGCCGCGCGCCTCTCCGGCGAACTCCACCAGCGGTTCGTGCTCCTGGCCGAACGCGTCCTGCGCCAGGTGTTCACCGAGGACGAGCTCATGCAGGCCACCAACTCGATCTCCGCCGGCCTGCGCGCCGCGGCCTCGGGCCGGGCCCGCCGCGACGCCAACCAGGACGGCGCCCTCCTCATGGCGTCTTCGGCCGGTGTGGCGATGATGGCCGGGCGGGCCGTCACCGCCGGCGCGGGCATGATCGGCCTGACCGCCGTCGCCGGCTCCGTCGCCTCCGTCGCCCTGACCGCCTCCGGTGTGGGCATCGGGCTCGCCGCCGCGGCGTTCCTGCTGTACCGCAGGAAGATCCAGGGCGACCGCCAGGCCGCGAAGCAGTGGGTGCAGCGCGTCATCGCCGAAGCGAGGGCGAACCTCAACGAGGAGATCGGGTTCCGGTTCACCGAGGTCGAGTTCGTGTTCAACTCCACGCTGGACGACGCCCTGGAGCGGCGCGCCGCCGAGTTCGACGCGCGGATCTCCGCGGCCGAGAACGCCGCGAAGGCCGACCAGGCCGCCCGGGCCAAGAAGCAGGCCGCGCTCAAGCAGCGCCGCGACTCCATGGCCCAGAAGGTCAAGCAGCTCGACGAGGTGCTCGCCAAGGCCCGCACCCTCGTACCAGGAGATGAGGAATCCGATGGATGAGTTCGACGAGTTCGACCCCGAAGGGGCCGACGGGGACTTCCCCGACCTCGACGACGACGGCCAGGAGGCCCCCGGGTTCGACGAGTTCGACACCGGCGAGGTTCCCGACGAGGACGGCCTGGACGCGTTCGCCTTCGACGACGACAGCGACATCGACGAGGACGAGCCCCTCGACGAGACCTTCGGCGTCGACGCCGAGTACGAGGAGGAGGCCGAGACCTCCGGCGACGAGACCGCCTACGCGGCCACCTACGAGGACCTCCTGCTCGACGAGGCCGACAACCCGCCGACGTTCCCGCCCGAACTGGACCTGGACGTGCCCGAACCGGTCGACGGCTACCCGTGGGTCGACCTCGACGCCCTCGGCTCGGCCGAGGCCGAACCCTGGGTGAACACCGTCGACGCCAGCGAATACGCCATCGCCGACATCGACGACCCGGCAGCTCAGGCCCTCGCCCGCTTCTGGCAGGGATAGCAGACCCGGCTCGGCGGACCCGGCAGCCGCCGACCGACACGACATCCGATGGCCCCGCACCACGCACAGTGCGGGGCCATCGTCGTGTCCCGGCAGGGCCGCTCGTCCGCGCCGCGGACACGGCCGAACCGGCCGCCTCCGCGGCGGCGCCGGGCTCGGGCACACAGTGGCATGTCACATGCCACCAAACTAGCTCTCGGCGCGGGCTCACAGTGGAATGTCACATACCGCGGCGACCGGCAGCGGGCGGGCGCGAACCGCGCAGCTCGCGGCCGTCGGCGTGTCCCGGCGGCCCCGTCGTGGACCTGCCGGGGAAACGGAGCGATGATGGTGGCGTGACCGGTGATTCGCACGAACCAGAGCCGCAGGCCCCCGTCGAAGCGGCGGGAGGCGAGAAGCGAGCCCGCAACTCGTGGGCCGCCGCCGGATTCTTCGCGACGCTCGCCGCTCTCGCGGTCGGGCATCTCGCCGCCGCACTCGCCGCACCCAGGTCCTCGCCGCTGTCGGCGCTGGCCGATACCGTCATCGCCGTCGTGCCGCTGGCGGTCTCGCACTGGTTCATCGAACTGGTCGGCACCGCCGACAAGCCCCTGCTGACCATCGGTCTCGCCGCCGGCGTCCTCGCCGCGGGCGCCGGGCTCGGGGTCCTGTGGCGCACGCGCCCGCTCCCCGCGGCCATCGGCGTGCTCGCCTTGGCCGGTGTCGGTGGGGCCGCGGCGGTCACCAGGCCCGGCCTGGGCGCTTCGGCCGCCGTCCCCGCGGTCCTCGCCGCGATAGTGGTGCTCGCCGCGCTCGCCTGGTGGGCCCGGCGCGGACACGCCGCGACCGTGAAGGGCCGCAGGGGGTTCTTCGGCGCCCTCGCCGGTGTCGCCGCCGCCTCCGTGGCCGCCTCGTGGTGGGCCGGGCGGGTCGGGCCGGCCGCGATCGAGGCCGACCGCGAGGCCGTCACGCTGCCCGAACCCGATGTGCCCGCGGTCGAACCGGGCCCGGTCGCCGACTTCGACGTCGACCATCTCACCCCCTACCGGGTTCCCAACGGCGACTTCTACCGCATCGACACCGCCATCACCGTCCCGCGCGTCGACGTCGACACGTGGTCGCTGCGCGTCCACGGCATGGTCGACCGCGAGATGACCTACACCTTCGACGACCTGCTGGGCAGGGAACTCATCGAACGCGACATCACCCTCGCGTGCGTCTCCAACCCCGTCGGCGGCGACCTGGTCGGCAACGCGCGCTGGCTCGGCGTCGCCCTCGCCGACCTTCTCGCCGAGGCCGGGCCCGACCCCGCCGCCGACCAGCTCGTCTCCCGCTCCACCGACGGCTGGACCGCCGGGTCCCCTACCGAGCTCGTCTTCGACGGGCGCGACGCCATGATCGCCGTCGGCATGAACGGCGAGGCGCTCCCGGTCCTCCACGGCTGGCCCGCCCGCCTGGTCATCCCCGGCCTGTACGGGTACGTCTCGGCCACCAAGTGGCTCACCGAACTCGAACTGACCACCTTCGACGCCTACGACGCGTACTGGATCACCCGCGGCTGGTCCACCCCGCGCCCCATCAAGACCCAGTCGCGGATCGACACGCCGCGCTCGCGCGCCGACGCCGGGACGGTGACCGTCGCGGGGGTCGCGTGGGCCCAGCACCGCGGCATCGCCGCGGTCGACCTACGCATCGACAATGGCGAATGGCAGCCCTGTGCACTGTCCGATGTCGCCACCGGCGACACGTGGCGGCAATGGCGCTTCGAATGGGACGCGTCCTCCGGGGAGCACACGCTCACCGTCAGAGCGACCGACGGGGAAGGGAATCCGCAGACCAGCGCCGTGCAGGGCGTCATCCCCGACGGCGCCACCGGCCTCCACAGTGTCACCGTCACCGTCTCCTGATTGAAGTCGCGGCCACGACAGGCTGAAATTTAGGGACCTGCCGACACCGAAAGGGGCGAACCGGCGGTAGATTGGGGGCTCCATTACCGTCGAGTCCGACGCCCGATCCCCCTCGCCGGGCACAGGCCCGTCCCCGTACGACCGACCGGGAGCCGTGGTGAACGAACCAGACCACTACCGCGTCCTCGGGGTGAGCCCGCAGGCACCACGCAACGAGATCCAGGCCGCCTACCGCAGGCGCCTCCGCGAGACCCATCCCGACCGCGGCGGCGACGAAGGCGAGTTCCACCTCGTCCAAGGCGCCTGGGAGACGCTCTCGCACCCAGGGCTGCGCCGCGAGTACGACCTGCTGCGCTTCGGGCGCCGCGCCGCCCGCCGCTACGGCCGGGCCGCGGCCAAGCCCGCGCACCGCAAGGTCCGCGGCTGGAACGTCGCGCCCGCCCCCGCGCCGGTGCAGCAC
>NZ_QFRW01000041.1 GCF_003265355.1 Glycomyces dulcitolivorans
GGGTCTCGCGCCGCGGCTGCACCGGGGCCTCGGCGGGGGCCTGCCCGGCGGCGGCGCCCTGGACGGCGCGGCGCAGCTCGGCCTTGTCCTTGCCGAGACGCACGGCGTACACGCCGAGGTACTCCTCGACGAGGCCGCGGTCCTTGACGCGCGCCAGGAGCGGCGCGATGGCGCGCGTGGCGTGCAGGCGGCCCTCGGCGGTGTCGAGGTCGTGCTTGGCGATCGCGCGCTCGATCGCGAACTGCACCAGCGGCGTGTGCCGTTCGATGAGCTCGCGCACGGCCGCGTCGCCGGCGCTCTGGCGCAGCTCGCACGGGTCCTGGCCGCCGGGGGTGACGGCGATGTACGTCTGGGAGACGAACCGCTGCTCCTCGTCGAAGGCCTTGAGGGCGGCGCGCTGGCCGGCCTCGTCGCCGTCGAACGTGAAGATGATGCGCCCGTCGGCGGACTCGGAGTCGAACAGGAACCGGCGCAGCACCCGGATGTGCTCGGCCCCGAACGCGGTGCCGCAGGTGGCCACGGCCATCGGCACGCCCGCGAGGTGGCAGGCCATGACGTCGGTGTAGCCCTCGACGATCACGACCCGGCCGGTCTTGGCGATCTCCTTGCGCGCCAGGTCGATCCCGTACAGGACCTGGGACTTCTTGTACAGCGGCGTCTCGGGCGTGTTCAGATACTTGGGGCCCTGGTCGTCGTCGAAGAGCTTGCGGGCGCCGAAGCCGATGACCGAGCCGGACGAGTCGCGGATCGGCCACAGCAGGCGGCGGCGGAACCGGTCGATGAGGCTCCCCGAGCGCGAG
Organism: Glycomyces dulcitolivorans; assembly: GCF_003265355.1. GTDB lineage: Bacteria > Actinomycetota > Actinomycetes > Mycobacteriales > Micromonosporaceae > Glycomyces > Glycomyces dulcitolivorans. The sequence goes on from NZ_QFRW01000041.1 coordinate 801, forward strand.
GGCTTCGCGAGCCCCGCCTGGGTCAGCTCCTCGGCGGTGAAGCCCTTGGCGCGCAGGTGTTTCGCGAGGGCGTCCCACCCGTCGGGGGCGTACCCGCAGCCGAAGGTCGCGGCCGCGTCGCGGTCGAAGCCGCGCTCGGACAGGAACCGGCGGGCCGTCATCGCCTCGGGCGACAGGAGCTTCCCGGTGTAGAACTCGGCCGCGGCGGTGTGGGCGTCGAGGAGGCGCTGCTTGAGGCCGGGCTGGCCGGAGGGGCCGCGCTGGACGCGGCCGTCGACGTCCTCGTAGGTGAGCTTGAGGCCGGCCTTCCCGGCGAGGCGCTCGACCGCCTCGACGAACGTGAGCCCGTCGAGCTCGGTGAGGAAGGTGATGGCATCGCCGCCGACGCCGCAGCCGAAGCAGTGGTAGACGCCGCGCGCGGGGGTGACGTTGAAGCTCGGGGAGCGCTCGTCGTGGAAGGGGCACAGGCCCTTGAGGTTGCCGCCGCCCGCGTTGCGCAGGGTGACGCGCTCGCCGATGACCTCGGCGATGTCCACCCGCTCGCGCACCAGCTGGATGTCGGCGTCCCGGATTCGCCCCGCCACTGCTCACCTCATTCTCGCTGCCCCCACCATTCTGCCCGGAGGGTCCGACACCGCGGCGGCGGACGCGGCAGGTTGTGAGGCGGCCGGGCGACACGCCGGAGCCGAAGGTCACGTCCCCTCTGGGCGGCGCGGGATCGCTTGGCGCGGAAGAAGTTCGAGGTGACGGCCCCGCTGTACCACGGGCCCCGGCAACATCTTTCCCGACCACGCCTCACGGTTGCGGGGTCCGATCGGCTAGAGTCGCCTATCATGCCGGACCCATCGCCCGAGCAGCCGCCCTCCTGGCCTCCCACCAGCGAACCCGCGGCCACACCCACCAATCCGCCCCGAATCACCGCGCGCGGGGTGGGCCACCTGCCTTCCGCAGCGCCGGAAGACGAGGCGTCGTCCGATCCCCGTCCGCCCGCGGGCCCGAACCTGTTCGGCGCGCCCGCTTCCCCCGACGACCTCGATCCCGAGGCCAGGCGGAACGAGTGGGCCGCGGACCTCGGCGGCGCCGAGCCGCCGCGCGTCGGCGAGGCGCGCGGGACCCTCTTCGAGACCTCCGGCGCCCCGGACGCCCCGCCGCCGCAGGGCGACTGGGGCGAGTCCGCCGACTGGCCGCCGCGGTCGAGCCAGGAGTGGATGAACCAGCAGGGCCAGACCGGCTGGGGGCTCGCCGGAGGCGGCGCCTCCTGGCCCGCGTCCGGCCCGCCGGTCCCCGGCCAGCCCGGACCCGCCGAACCGCCTGCGGAGCAGGCGTACCGGCAGGACCCGAGCGCCGCCCCGTACGCCGCCCCCGCGTCCGGGCCGGGCTTCGCGGGCCCCGAACCGCAGCAGCCGCAGCAGGGCGGGGGCCTGGAGTTCCCCGAGCTGCGCGCCGACCCGTACGCGGCCGACGTGTACGGCCAGCAGCAGTACCGCGGCGACGCCGCGCAGGACCTCTACCAGGGCGACCCGTACCAGGCCGACCGCATCGCCGCCGAGGCCCAGGCCGCGCGCGAGGCGTACCAGGCCGAACAGCAGCAGTACCAGGCGGATCCGTTCCCCGCGGCCTCCCAGGGCGCGTTCGCGGAGCCGCAGCAGGCCGCGTTCCCCGAGCAGCCCCAGGGCGGCCACCAGGAGCAGCAGCCGTTCCCCGAGGCGCCGGCGAGCGCGTACGCCGAGCGGTTCCCCGCCGACGCGCAACCGTCCTATGGGGACCGGTCTGCGGAGGCCCTGACCACCGAGACCGTGCCCGCGCAGCGCCGCAGCGAGGAGACCGCCGCACCAGAGGCGGCCCCCGCCGAGGCCCCGCCGACCCGCGTCTCGCCGCCGACCCACGTCGGCGTCCGCTACGCCATCTACGGCATCGGCGGCCTCATCACGCTCGGCCTGATCATCGGCATCGTCCTCATGCTGGGCGCGGCCCCGCCGAGCGAGCCGAACCAGCCCTCCGACGACGACGGCGACGCCTCCAGCAGCGAGAGCCCCGGCGCCGACGAGGCCTTGAGCGCCGAGCAGTACGCCTCGCTCGCGGCCGCCGCGGGCACCGCCGAATGGTTCGCGTGGCGCTACGGCGCGGCCTCCGGCGGCTCCGACGCGGAAGAGGTCGCGGCGGCGAGCGGCGACGCGCTCGCGACCGCGCCGCTCCTGGGCGACGCCGACCGCAGCATCCAGGGCCAGCTCGGCTACCTCGCCGACGACACGGCGCTGAGCGGGATCGACCACGTCACCGCGGTCGAGACCACCGACGACCTCATCGGCCTCACGCCCCGTGCGGGCGGCCGCTTCACCGAGGACGGCACGCCCGAACTGGAGCTCGTCGAGGGCGCCACGGCCGAGTGCATCTCGGGCCTCGGCGTCGACCTCGGCCGGCCGGTCGCGCTCGCGCGGCCGGAGCAGAGCGACGAGGTCAGCGCGCACTCGGTGATCGCGTTCTCCTCCGGGGTCATCGCGACCGCGGGCATCAGCGGCGCCCAGGGCGGCACCTGCCTGCTCCTGCCGGACGGCCAGGTGCCGACGGACGTGGCGCTCACCGACGGGAACGAGCTCGCGCTCGTGACCACCTGGAACCCGGCGTCGCAGACCGGCTCGCTCGTGGTGATCGCCTTGGGCGACAAGAGCGGTTCGTACTCGTCGAGCTGGTCGGAGTCGTATCCGGGCCTGCCGAACCCGGGGCACTTCGCCTCGGCGCAGATCCTCGGCACCGTCGCGCTCCCGTTCACCGCGCCGACCTCGGTCGACGCGTGGTCGGACTCGGCGGGGTCGCTCTCGCTGGAGCGCGGGACCGTCGAGGACGGGGCGCACCGCGACACGGTCGCGGGCTCCGCTTACGCGGTGGTCGGCGACCTGAGCACGAGCCAGGTCGCGGTCGTGGACCTCGCGTCCACGTTGCAGGGCCTTGCGGCGCAGTACTACGACGGCGCCGAGTTCGCGTTCGACGCGGCCGCCGGCGAGGCGATCGCGTTCGACGGCGGCGTCGCGGACGTCGCGGCCGCCGAGGCCGGACCGGCCGTGGCGACGAGCAGCGGCACTGTGCACGAACTGGACCGGGAGCTGGCGGAGACCGCGGCGACCGAGGTCGGCGCGAACCCGACGTGCCTGGTGGTCGGCGCCCAGAGCGGGCAGTTCATCGCCACGAGCCGCGGCACCGGCACGATCAGCTGGGTCGCGGGCGGCGAGGTCGCCAAGCAGCTCGCGGACTCGCGGCTGACCGACCCGCTGTGCGCTTCGGAGACGCCCGCGCTCGACGTGAAGAACTACGCCGGGACCGCCGCGGTGGTCCTGGTCTCGGACTTCGAGGGCAAGAAGCTCCACGCCTACCTGGATGGACAGGCGACGATCCCCGGCGGCGCGACCGTCGGCGGCGAGGGCTTCTCCTACGGCGGCGCCTACGACGTCGCGGGCAAGCCCTGGTCGGCCTCGGTCACGGTCGACCTGGAATAAGACGTATCGAACGAGGGCCCGTCCGGATCACCGGACGGGCCCTCGGCGTTTGGCGCGACCGGCAGACCCTGGGACAATCGACCGGTGACGAATCAGCTCTCGCTCGCGGGGAAGCCCGTGTCCCCGCCCGTGGTCCTGGCGCCGATGGCCGGGATCACGAACCTGCCGTTCCGCAAGCTCTGCCGGGAGCAGGGCGCGGGGATCTACGTGTGCGAGATGATCACGACCGTGGCGCTCACCGAGCGCAACCCGAAGACCATGCGGCTCATCGAGTTCGATCCGGACGAGGAGACGCGCAGCCTCCAGCTGTACGGCGTCGACCCCGAAGGCGTGCGCAAGGCGGTGCGGATGGTCGTCGAGGAGGACCTCGCCGACCACATCGACCTCAACTTCGGCTGCCCGGTGCCGAAGGTCACCCGGCGCGGCGGCGGCTCGGCGCTGCCGTGGAAGCGGCGGCTGTTCCGCGACATCGTCACCGCCGCGGTGGACACCGCCGCCGAGCGGGGGATCCCCGTCACCGTGAAGATGCGCAAGGGCATCGACGACGACCATCTCACCTTCCTCGAAGCCGGCGAGATCGCCCAGGACGCGGGGGTCGCGTGGGTCGCCCTCCACGGCCGCACCGCTGCCGAGCGCTACTCCGGGACCGCCGACTGGGAGGCGATCGCGAACCTCAAGGAGCGCCTGGACGTGCCGGTGCTCGGCAACGGCGACGTGTGGGAGGCCGACGACGCGGTGCGGATGGCCGCTGAGACGGCCTGCGACGGCGTCGTGGTCGGCCGGGGCTGCCTGGGGCGCCCCTGGCTCTTCGGGGACCTGGAGGCGGCCTTCAGCGGCCGGGAAACACGGCTCATGCCCTCGCTCGGGGAGGTCGCGACGGTCATGCTGCGCCACGCGCAGCTCCTCGTCGAGTGGATCGCCGGGGCCGAGTCCTACGAGGCGCGCCGGAACATCGCCGCCGAGGAGCACGGCTGCCGCGAGTTCCGCAAGCACGTCGCCTGGTACCTCAAGGGGTTCCCGGTCGGCGGCGAGCTGCGCCGCTCGCTCGCGATGGTCGCGTCCCTCAACGAGCTCGAAGACCTGCTCGGGAAGCTCGACGCCGACGCGCCGTTCCCCGAGTCGACCATCGGGAAGCCGCGCGGGCGCACCAACTCCCCCGGCAAGGTCTCGCTGCCGGACGGCTGGCTCGACGACCGCGACGACCGCACGGTCCCCGTCGGGGCCGAGATCGACTCCTCCGGCGGCTGACCGCCGAGGACCCGACCCTGAACGCGACAGCAGGGACCTCCCGGTGCCGGGGAGGTCCCTGCTGCGGTCGCTGCCGCTACTCGGCCTTCTTCTGGCCGTAGCGCTTGTAGAACTTGGCGACGCGGCCCTCGTCGTCCAGGACGCGGTTCTTGCCGGTCCAGAACGGGTGCGAGGCCGAGGAGATCTGGACGTCGATGACCGGGTAGGTCCGGCCGTCCTCCCACTCGACGGTCTCGGCCGAGGTGGCCGTGGACCGCGTGAGGAAGGCGAAGTCGGCGCCGCGGTCTCGGAAGACCACGTGCTCGTAGTTCGGGTGAATGCCTTGCTTCATGTCAGTTCCCTTCCTTGCCGTCGAAACAACCGTCGAACGGGTCCTCGTATTCCCGCCACTTGCGCGGACCTTCGTCGACCTCCGCGTCGGTGAGGAGGCAGCCGTCGAGGAGGGCCGCGAGCTCGTCGGCCGCGAAGTGCAGGCCGACGAACGCGAGCTGGACCTCGCGGTCGCCGAAGTCGGCGTCCCAGTGCAGGTCGGCGTTGACCCGCCGCTCGGGGCTGGAGTCCTCCCACTCCTCGTCGGGCGTGGCCGCGAGCCAGCGCCCGAGCTCGCCCATGGAGACGCCGCCGCCGCTGGACTCCCAGGCGACGATCGAGTCGGGCTGGGTGGCGATCCACAGGTGGCCGCGCCCGCGGAGGGTGCGTCCGGCGATCTGGGGGAGCGCCCGGTGGAAGCGGCCGGGGTGGAAGGGCCGGCGGGCGCGGTAGAGGGCGGCGACGACGCCGCAGTCCGGTTCGGGCTCATGGCTGCCGACGGCGTAGCCCTCCAGGCCGCGGCCGTGCGGTTCGGGCGCGTCGGGGTCGAAGCGGCCGCTGCGGCGCAGGCGCGCGGAGAGCCAGGCGGGCTCGTCGAGGTCGACGACGAGGTGGCGGGCCCAGGGGTTGAGGCGCTGGAGGAGGACGGCGAGGCGGGCGTGCTCGAAGTCGGGGTCGGCGCCGGGGGCCCAGAGGAGGACGGTGTCGGCGTACTCGATCTGGCGGGCGGCGGTGTCGGCGACGGAGCGGGTGTCGTCGTCGGCGGCGTGGAGGCCGCGGTCGGCGAGGTCCTGGTCGGAGTCGAGGGTGTCGAGGAGGCTCGCGGGGTCGCAGACGGCGACGACGGAGTCGATGCGGATCGCGTCGGTGACGGGCGCGCCGTCGACGTGGGACCAGGAGCAGGCGGCGGCGACGGTCTCGGGCTCCATGTTGGGCGGGAGGACGAGGGCGATGTCGGTGCCGGGCCGGTCGCGGGCGAGGCGGACCAGGGCGGGGAGCAGGTCTTCGCGGACGGTGCAGGACAGGCAGCCGTGTTCGAGTGCGGTGCTTTCGTCTTCGACGACGCCGCGGCCGTCGCGGACGGTGCGGCGGACGGTCCCGTCGGTCGCGAGCGCGGCGAGGTCGTAGCCCACGACGAGGAGGCCGGGGTCGGCGCGGGTGAGCAGGTCGGCGGCGGCGCGGGTCGCGTCGGGGGCGAAGCCGGTCAGGAGCGTCAGCGCGGGGCGCAGGTCGGCCTGCTGCGGTGCGGCTCCGGGCTGGGCGAGCTGGGACATGGGACCTCCGATCTAATTGAAAACGATTGTCATTATAATTGAAGGATCGAAGGGAGGGCGACGTGCCCAGAACATGCGACGTGACCGGGGCCGGCCCCGGGTTCGGCAACAACGTGCCGTGGTCGAAGCACAAGACCCGGCGGCGCTGGAACGTGAACCTCCAGAGCAAGCGCTACTACCTGGCGAGCGAGGGGCGGCACGTGCGGCTCCGGCTGTCGGCCAAGGGGATCAAGATCGTCGACCGCGACGGCATCGAGGCCGTGGTGGCGCGCATCAGAGCACAGGGAAGGAAGGTCTGAGATGGCGTCGAAGAGCAACGACGTGCGTCCGGTGGTGAAGCTGCGGTCGACCGCGGGCACCGGGTACACGTACGTGACGAGGAAGAACCGCAGGAACGACCCGGACCGGATGGTGCTGCGCAAGTACGACCCGGTCGCGCGCAGGCACGTCGAGTTCAGAGAGGACCGCTAGATGGCGAAGAAGTCGGCGGTCGCGCGGCAGCGGCGGCGCGAGGTCCTGGTGGACCGGTACCGGGAGCGGCGCGCGGAGCTCAAGCGCCTGATCGCGCATCCGGCGACGGACCCGGAGGCGCGGGCCGAGGCGGTGCGGGCGCTCCAGCGGCTGCCGCGGGACTCCTCGGCGGTGCGGCTGCGGAACCGGGACGCGGTGGACGGCCGGCCGCGGGGCGTGTTCCGGAAGTTCGAACTGTCGCGTGTCCGACTCAGGGCGATGGCGCACCGCGGCGAATTGCCCGGTGTGCGGAAATCGTCCTGGTAGGAGCCTCGTCCGAACGGATGAGTAGGCGGCTGTGACCTGCACCCCCGGCGACCCATTGGCATGAAACCGTTATATGCCCGTCGCCGGGGGACGCTAACCTGGGCCTTGCGAGTGCGCTGTGAGACTGCTCTCAAGCCCGGAACCATGTGAGCCGTTTCTGCGTTTGACTCAGGAGAGACTAAGGAGCGTCAACAGCAATGGTCCAGCAAGTGGAGACCGCCCCGGTCGAGGCGTCCGAAACCCTGCCCGCCGAGGTCAAGGCCGATGTGCCCGCCAGCCCCGCGTCCCTCTGGGCGTCGGAGAGCCGCGGCCACTACATCACGCACACCGACCGCGCCTCGGCCCCCGCGTGGGTCGACTGCGACTGCGTCATCCACAGCGACTGAGCCCGCGCGGCCTCCGGCCGCGCGCTCACTGCGCTTCTTCGTCCACTTCGACGAGCGAGCTGCACCGCTCGATGGTCGTGCCGTCGGCGCGTCCGATCCCCACGCCGCCTTCGAAGTCGAGGTCCGCGAAGAGGCCGTCGGCCCAGACCGGGCAGCTCACCACCGTCTCGCGCGACGCCCCGTCCTCGGTGACGACGGCCGCGATGCGCGCCTCGCCGGGCTCGGTCGTCACGAGTATGAAGCCTTGCAGCAGTTCGTATCCCCACCACTGCGCGCCCACCTCCGGGTAGGCCGTGATCTCCCACTGCGCGCCGGGCGCGGCCTCGACGGCGAGGCCGTCGTCCTCGGGGAAGCCGAACGGGCAGCCCGCGGCGTCCGGGGCCTGGACGCACGCGTCGAGGTAGACCCGCAGCTCCGACTCGATGAGCGCCTCGCCTTCGGCCGAGACCGTCGGCCACGGGATCGGCAGCCGCTCGTCGGAGCGGTCCTCGCCGAGGAGCGTGTACCGGTTCCCGAGCGTCAGCACCGTCCCCGCCGACTCCAGCTCCATCGTGGACGGCAGGTCGGGGTAGAACTCGTACAGTCCCGGCAGCAGCATGATGTTGGTGATGCCCAGGGCCTCGTCGACCGGCGAGGTCACGCCGTTGACGTCGAGGTGGTCGAACGCCGGGTACGCCTCGGTCGTGTCGAGCGCGTTCTCGATGCGGGCCCGCCCGTCCTCGATGCGCACCAGGTAGCGGAAGCCGATGCGGGTGCCGTCGAACGCCTCGATCTCGGCGTACACGTACGAGGTGATGCGGCCTTCGCGGCGGCTGGGCTCGAACTGGACCTGGCCGACCTCGACGACGCTCCAGCGGGTGTCGAGCGCCTCGGGGACGAGGAAGTCGCCGGTGGCGTGCGGCTGGTCGGTGAACGCCAGTGCGCCTTCGACGTCGCCGGCCCGCACGGCCTCCAGGAACCCGGTGACGACCTCCTCGGCGTTCAGGGCGCTCGCGGGCGCCCACTTGACGACGGCGACCGTGGCGGCGGCGAGCGCGAAGACGACGGCGGCGAAGGCCATGGCGGCGTTGGGGAAGCGGAGGCGCAGGCGCCGCGGGGGCGCGGGGGCGGTCTCGGGGGCGTCGCCTTCGTCGGGCGCGTCGACGGAGCCGAGGTCGATGTCGTGCTCCTCGCCCCAGCGGTCGGGTGAAGCCGCTCCGGACACCTTGGCTCCCTTGACTGCCCGCAATCCGCCTGACGTTCGCCGAACCCCCGCATCGCGGGCGGGGCGAAGCGCCGCTACCTTGTCGTAACAAAGTCTAACGTTCTCACTCGGGACCCTCCATGCCCTCGACCAGGTGGATCAGCGCCCCCGCCGGGCGGTTGCGGCGGTTCGCCGCGCGCCTCGCGCGCCGTGCGGAACCGTTGCCGCGCCTGCCGTTCGCGGTGGCGCTCGCGGCCGCGGCGGTGGTCCTGGCGGTGTCGGTGGAGTGGCAGCCGCGCCCCTACGACGACATCGCGGAGGTCACGGAGCTGCCGACGGTGCTGGAGGACTGGCTGGACTTCACCAGCGGCTCGCAGGTCGAGTTCGAGATCCTGGAGTACGCGTTCTCCACGGTGACCGACGAGCTGGGCACCGAGCGGGTGATCCTGGGCGCGGTGGTCTACAACCCGTTCAGCACCGCGATCCTCAGCCCAGGTTCGCTGGACGTCGTCGCGCAGGACGAGGACGGGGTCGCGACGGTCGTCGAGAGCTTCTACCCGAACCCGATCCCGGCGGACACGGCCGTGAACCTGGGGTTCGTGCTGACGGGGCAGTCGATCGCGTCGCGGGTGGCGGACCTGCGCCTGGAGACGCGCGAGCCGTCGTTCCTGGCGCCGGACCCGGAATCGTTGAGCACGGAGGAGCGGGAGTGGGCGGTCGTGGCGCCGCTGCCGGAGGTGGAGCTGCTGTCGGTCGAGCCGCTGCTGAGCCCGGAGGGCTACCGGCTGCACTACCGGGTGGTGAGCGAGGTGGAGCGGGAGATCCAGCTCGCGGTGCTGTTCCGGGACGCGGAGGGGGAGCTGATCGGGGGCCTGCCGGCCGGGGAGGACCCGTTCTCGTTCGACCTGGGCTCGGCGGGCTGGCGGACGGTGAACGCGGGCGAGACGGTGCAGGAGATCGACCTGCACGCCTCGTGGATACCCGAAGGGGCCGACCTCGACATGATCGAGCTCGGCCCCCGCGGTTCAGGTTAGAGGCGTTCGAGGAGGTACCGCTCGACCTGGTCGAGGGCGACGCGCTCCTGCTTCATCGAGTCGCGGTCGCGGATCGTCACGGCCTGGTCTTCGAGCGTGTCGAAGTCGACGGTGATGCAGTAGGGCGTGCCGATCTCGTCGGCGCGGCGGTAGCGGCGGCCGATGGCGCCGGCGTCGTCGAAGTCCACGTTCCAGTGGCGGCGCAGGCGCGCGGCCAGGTCCTTGGCCTTCGGCGACAGGTCCTCGTTGCGGCTCAGCGGCAGGACCGCGGCCTTGACGGGCGCCAGGCGCGGGTCGAAGCGGAGCACGGTGCGCTTGTCGACGCCGCCCTTGGTGTTGGGGGCCTCGTCGACGTCGTACGCCTCCAGGAGGAACGCGAGCACGGAGCGGGTCAGGCCCGCCGCGGGCTCGATGACGTACGGGGTCCAGCGCTCGCCCTTGGCCTGGTCGAAGTACGACAGGTCGGCCCCGGAGTGCTTGGAGTGGGTCGACAGGTCGAAGTCGGTGCGGTTGGCGATGCCTTCGAGCTCGCCGAACTCGCTGCCGGCGAAGTTGAACCGGTACTCGATGTCGACGGTGCGCTTGGAGTAGTGGGAGAGCTTGTCCTGCGGGTGCTCGAAGCGGCGCAGGTTCTCCTCGGACAGGCCGAGGCCGGTGTACCAGTTCCAGCGCTCGGTGAGCCAGTACTCGTGCCAGTCCTCGTCGGTGCCCGGCTCGACGAAGAACTCCATCTCCATCTGCTCGAACTCGCGGGTGCGGAAGATGAAGTTGCCCGGGGTGATCTCGTTGCGGAAGCTCTTGCCGGTCTGGGCGATGCCGAACGGCGGCTTCCTGCGGGAGGCGGTCATCACGTTCGTGAAGTTCACGAAGATGCCCTGGGCGGTCTCGGGCCGCAGGTAGTGCGTGTTCTCGGAGTCCTCGACGGCGCCGAGGAAGGTCTTCATCATGCCGTTGAACATGCGCGGCTCGGTGAAGGAGCCGCGGGCGCCGCAGTGCGGGCACGCGAGGTCGGCGAGGCCGCCCTCGGGCTCGGCCCCGTCGTGCTTCTCCTGGTAGGCCTCGACGAGGTGGTCGGCGCGGAAGCGCTTGTGGCAGGACTGGCACTCGGTGAGCGGGTCGGTGAACTCCTCCAGGTGGCCGCTGGCGACCCACACCTGGGGGTTGAGGACCACGGCGGAGTCGAGGCCGACGACGTCGTCCCTTTCGCGGACCATCGCGTTCCACCATTCGCGGCGGATGTTCTCCTTCAGCTCCACACCGAGCGGGCCGTAGTCCCACGCCGAGCGGGTGCCTCCGTAGATCTCCGAACTGGGGAAGACGAAGCCGCGGCGTTTGGACAGGCTGATGAGCGCTTCGGTGCGGTCCTGGGACACGATGATTCCTCTCGATCCGGCTGGCGGTCGGTGAGACTGCGGATAAGTTCTTTCGAACAGACTGTTCGAGCGGCGGCGGATGTTCAACCCGGTTTTCGACCTGGTGGTGAACGTTCGGGCGCACCGACTGTGCGCGCCTGCCGCCAGTGGGCAAGCGTACCTCGCGCGAGGCGCCCCGGTGTGCGCGCCCCGCTGGCGCCGTCAGGCCCCGGCGGCTCCCTGGCGGAGGTCGGCGAGGTGCTGCTCGAAGCCGTCGCGGGCCTCGGCGTGCTCGGGGTCGGCGAGCCAGCCGAGGGCCTCCTCCCCCGCCTCGATCGCGCCGGGGGTGTCGCCGAGCTCGGACAGGAGCCACATGGTCTGGTGCGCGACGAGGCTGGCGCGTTCGAGCAGGAGGGCGCCGTCGCGGAACACCGCGAGGGCCCGCCGCTGGAGGTCGAGGACCGGCTCGGCCTCGTCGCGGCGCAGGCCCGGGGGCCCGGCCTGGGACTCCAGGAACTGGAACGTCAGCTGCGCGTGCTGGCGGTAGGTCTCGCCGAGCTCGAACCGCGCGGACTCGCGGACCGCCTCGGGGACCTCGGCGTTGGCGCGCTCGGCGATGAGCCCGGCGGCGATGTGGGCCATGGCCTGGAGGCCCTCGCCGAACGCGACGTCGCCGGAGACGGTGCGCAGCAGCCACACCCGGGCCCGGCTCACCCGCGCCCACGACGTGGTGTCGCCGATCTCGCCGAAGCACTCGGCGGCCCGCGTGTACACCTCCAGGGCGTGCTCGTGCTCGCCGATCTTCTCCAGCAGCTCCCCGGTGAGGAACAGCGTGTCGGCGTACAACGGGCCGGACTCGCCGCCGGTCTCCATGAGCGCGAGCGCGGCCAGGCCGTGCTCGACGCCGCGGCGGGTGTCGTCCTGCTTGTCGTAGGCCTCGGCGAGGTTGAAGCGGATGTTGCAGACGCGCCACATCTCCGAGTCGGGCAGGTCGTCGAGGGCCGCTTCGAGGAGCGGGACGGCCTCGTCGCGGCGGTCGAGCTCGACGAGGGCGGCGCCCATGAGGTGGCGGGCGACGGCGCCGGGGACGGTCATGCCGACCGCGTCGCAGTGGACGGAGGCGGCGAGGGCGTGCTCGTACGTCCCGGGGTGGTCGGCCTCGCGCATGCGGAACTCGGCGGCCTGGAGGTGGAGTTTCGCGGCGATGGTGCGGCTGGGCTCGTCGCCGAGGGCGGTCAGGCCCTCGCGGGTGACGGCGTACGCCTGGGTGAAGTCCCCGGTGAGGCCGATCTGGTCGGCGAGGTCGGCGCAGGCGCGGGCGACGGCCCATCCGGCGTCGGCGGCGCGGGCGACTTCGAGTTCGGTCGTCAGCAGCCAGGTCTTGAGGTCGTGGTCGGCGGTGAGGCGGGCTCGCAGGTCGAGGAGGTCGCAGCGGCGGATGAGCGCCCAGCGGCGGTCGGGGAGGGCGGCGAGTTCGGCGTCGAGGGCTTCGGCGCGGGCGTCGAGGTCGGGGGCGGGCGCGGCGCCCTCGCCGACGGCGGCGAGGTACTCGGCGCGCATGGCGAGGACCCGGCTGGTGTGGAAGCTGCGGTCGTCGATGCGCTGCTCGCCCTGGAGGCGCAGGGCGGTGGCCCCGATCTGGGCGGCGCCTTCGGCGACCTCCCGGGGAGCGCTCTCGGCGCGGTGGATGAGCAGGAACGCCTCGGCGACCAGGGCCCGGCCGGGCTGCCCGGCGGTGCCGAACAGGGCGACGGCGCGGCGCAGGCCCTCCTCGACGGCCACGGGGTCGTCGGCGCGGGCGGACTCGGCGTGGGCGATCTCGGCGCGGTGCTCGGCGATGAGCTCGATGCCGAGCCGGTCGGCGATGGCGCCGACGGTGAGCCAGGCCTTCCACGTGTCCGGGGAGCAGGCGTCGTACGCGGCGTAGGCGGCGTCGATGGCGGCGTCGAGGTCGGGGCCCTCCACCGGCTCGTCCCGCGGCAGGACCACGACCGGTTCGGTGGAGCGTGGTTCCTTGAGGCCCAGGTGGACCCCGGGCTCGTACGGGGTGGACTCGACGACGCACGCGGACATGCGCGAGTGGTGGTCGTTGCCGTTGCGGGCGTCGAAGCGGGCGCAGATCGCGGTCCGCTCGGCCTCGGCCCAGTCGTGGAGGGTGCTGGCGGTCCACTGCTGGCCGCCGGGGCCGGGGACGGCGGTCTCGGCGTGGCCGAGGGCCTTGAGGCGCCGGCAGGTGAGGACGGCGACCTCCAGGAGCCGCTGGCGCTCGCGCACCCCCAGGTCGAGGTCGAAGAAGCGGGCGTGGTCGGCGAGGATCTCCACGGCCCGGTGCTCGTTGCCGGTGAGCGCGCAGAACTCGATGTGCAGCGCGATCATCGGAACCATGTCCTCCTTGCCGCGGCACAGCTGGTAGCCGCGCAGGTGGTTGGCGCGGGCCTCGGCGGAGCGGCCGAGCTCCACGAGCGGCAGGAGCGAGAGCGCGAGGGCGTACTGGGGTTCGTGCGCGCACGAGTACTCGCCCTTGAGGACGGGCTCCAGCATCTCCATCGCGGCGTCGGCGGAGTCCTCCTCGGCGTAGAACACGATGGTCGCGAGGGTCGTGTACTGGCAGGCGGTGCAGTCGGACATCTCGTCCTCCTCGGCCTCGCCGAGGGCCTCGATCGCGCGGGCGACCCGGTCGTAGTCGCCGGTGTGGTACGCCAGCTGCATCTCGTAGGCGGCGGGCGCGTGCATCGAGTACCCGGCCTCGGCGTAGCGGCGGCGCATCTCCTGGAGCCAGTGCTCGATCGATTCGAGGGGGACGTCGGGCTGCTCGATCATCGAGTCGACGATCCACTTGAACGTCCAGTACAGGGACCGGGTCAGGTAGGCGTCGAAGTGCTCGGGGCGGGTGTCGAAGCCGCGCAGGAGCCGCGCGAAGGGGACGAGGAGCCGCGTGGAGTCGCGGGAGAACTCGTAGGCGTCGACCAGGCCGTTGAGCGCGTAGTTCACCAGTTCGGGGTCGCCGACCGCGTCGGCGGCCTCCACCGCCCGCTCCAGGGCCGCGACCTTCGCCTCGCCGGCCTCTTCGAAGCGGGCCTCGTTGAGCAGTCGCCAGATCGCGTCGGGGTCGGGAGTGGCCATCGCGGGACCTCGGTTCTTCTCAGGCGGTGTCGAGGGAGCTAGTCCTTTGTAACGCGTTCCAGCAGGTTCATGAAAGAGCGGTTGAGGAGCGCGGTGTCGGCGCTGCGCAGCGGCCGGTGGCTCATCAGCAGCGCCTGCCCGTACAGCGACTCGACGGCGGTGCCCGCCAGCTCGGGGTCCGCGATGGCGCCGATGCGGCGCACGGTCGGGTTGCGGTGGTTGAGGACCAGCTGGGCACGCGGCGCGTGCTGCTTGATGGACGCGAGGATGCCGCCCCACAGGTCGTCGGCCTGCGCCTCGGCCTCGGCCCGCTGGCGTTCGCGGCGCGCCTCGCGGTCGTCCAGGAGCAGCGCGGGCACCGACACGGGGTTGAACTCGCGCACGACCACGTCGACGTCGACCGCGTCGAGGCGGGCGCGGGCGGCGGCCAGGAACGACTGGAGGCCCAGCTCGGTCCGGGTGTCGAGCGCGTCCAGGCTCGCGGAGATGACGCCGGGCTGGAGGTTCTCGACCTTCACCTGCGGGTCCAGGCGCGGCAGGGCCTGGACGAGCTCGCCGTCGTACGTGTAGCCGCCGTTGACGACGCCGATCCCCTGGGCGGCGGCGATCTGGGCGACCTGCCGGTACTCGTCCACGGTGGCGGCCAAGTAGATCGGCTGGTAGGCGCGGGCGAACTCGGGCAGGCTGGTGCGCCCGGCGGTGGTCTCGAACCGCAGCCACGGGAGCATCGCGGCGAGCAGCTCCTCGTCGTGGCGGGCGAGGGCCTTGACGCCGAGCTCGTGGACGGCGAGGAACGCCTCCAGGCGGGCCGGGTCCTCGGCGGCGAGGCGGGAGATCCACTCGCGGATCTGCGCGCCGACCGCGTCGCGGGCGACCGCCAGGGCCTCGTCGTCGTACAGGGACTCGCGGGAGGCCGTGGGGCGCAAGGAGTCCGTATCGACCACGCAGCGGACGAAGAACGCCCACTCCGGGACCAGGTTGTCGGCGGTGTCGGTCAGCAGCATGCGCTTGAGGTGCACGCGGTGCGCCGGGCGCGCCGACGGCGAGGTGGCGTGCGGGAGGACGAACGCGACGCCCTTGAGGCCCGAGAGGGGCACGTCGAGGTCGATGACGTCGAGCGGCGGGAAGCCGAGGACGCTCTCGCAGTAGCGGTTCAGGGCGAGGCGGCGCGCGGTCGGGTTGGGGTGCTCCCGTTCCCACAGCGGCGGGGTGTCGGTGATGCGGACCGGCGCCTCGCCTTCGCCTTCCACGGTGATGTCAACGGGCAGCAGGGAACCGTACTCGCGGGCGAGCTGCACGACGCGCTCCGGCTCCAGCCAGTCCTCGCCGGGGCGGGCCACGAGCTCGACCGTGGTACCCGGCTCGGGGCGCTCGGTCGCGGGCACTTCGGTGACGGTGTAGGAGCCGTCGTCCTTCGCGGCCCAGCGGACCGCGGGCGCGGCCGCGTCCTTGGCCGAGCGCGAGGTCACGGTGATCACCGACGCGACGGTGAAGCAGGCGAGGAGGCCGATGCCGAACTGCCCCAGGAAGTCCCGGCGCGCACCCTCGATCTCCTCGTCCCTTTTGGACGATCCGCCGATGGTGGCGAGCAGCTTGTGGACCTCCGCGACGGTAAGGCCCACACCGGGATCGGTGATCCGCAGGCGCCGGCCATCCGTCACGATCCGCACGGCGGCAGCGTCCGCGTCGAACCCGTCGTCGATCAGGCGGCGCGCGGTGATCGCGTCCACCGCGTTCTGGAGCAGCTCGCGCACGTACACCTTCGGCGAGGAGTACAGATGGTGCGACAGGAGGTCCACCAGTCCGCGCAGGTCCACTTGGAACGTATGGGAAGTGGGCGTTGTCTCAGACACGGCGCGTCCTGCTCTGATCGGAGGTCGTTCAGCGTCAGTCAGACTAGCAAACCGCCGCTCTCGCAGAACGTGCGAAAAGCGCGGACCCAGGCCGCGGGGGCACGTCCGGTAAGGTGGCCGCTACCGAACTCCCGAACCGCGAGGACCCCGCCCCGATGAGCTTCCCGCCCCCGCCGCCCGACCGGATGCACCTCCAGTACCAGCCGGCACCGCCGCAGCCGCCGGCCGGCACGGTGCCGTCGGGACCCGGCGGCGCCTACGGGCCCGTCCAGCAGCGCCCCGACCAGCCCCTCCCCGGGCAGCTCCCGCCCCCGGCCATGACGATGGCCAAGCCCGGCACCATCACCGGCATCCAGGCGATCCTGTGGATCTTCACCGCCCTCGGCGGCCTCGGCGACATCGCCTCGGCCATCGGCCTCGTCCAGTATTTCAGCGTCTTCGGCCTCATCGGCCTCGCCTGGGCCGTCTACTCCACCGTCCAGGCCCTCACCAGCGGCATCCACATCACCCGCGGCAAGCGGTGGGCATGGATCTGGTCCCTCGTCAGCGCCATCCTCGGCCTCGTCATCAGCACGGCGGCGATCGTCTTCGGGATCGTCTACATCGAGACCGGCTGGCTCTCGCTCCTCATCGGCACCGTCCTCGGCGGCCTCTACGGCACCCTCCTCGGACTCCTGTGCTCCAAATCCGCCCGGCAGTGGATCCTCATGCACCGCATCCAAAGAGGCGAAGTCCAGCTCCCCGGCGCGGCCCCCGGGGCCTACGGCCAGGCCGGCCCCGCCGAAACGCAGCGGCCCCAGACCCGGCCCGGGTCGGCCACGTTCGCCGCCGCCGTCGCGTTCCTCCTGATCGCGCTCACCGCATGGACCGTGTTCGTCAACACCACCGCGATGGTCGCCCTCCAGCAGGGCACGGCGTCCACCGCGCTCGACCTCACCGGGATCATCTACGGCACCGGCGCACTGCTCATGACCGCCGTCGTCGGCTTCGCGGTCCTGGTGTGCGCGCTGTTCACCGGCTTCGGCCTGCTCCGCGGCCGCTTCGGCGCCCGCGTCTTCACGATCGTCTGGACCTCGGTCCTCACCCTCGCCTGGGGCGCGCTCGCGGTCACCTACTTCACGCAGTACCTCGAATACCGCGAGTACGCCCTCCCCGGGCAGGCCGGGAACCTCCTGGCGACCCAGGTCCGCAACCTCGCCACGGCCGCGCTCCTGGTCCTGCTGTTCATCCTCGTGCTCACGCCCGGCGTGCGCGCGTGGACGCCCGGGAAGCCCCCGACGGCCCTGATCGTGGTCGTGCCGCAGGCGCCCGGACCGTACGGCCCGCCGCAGCAGGCGCCGTACCAGCAGCAACCGCCGCCGCCGGGCCCGTACGGCCCGCAGCCGCCCTACGGCGGCTGAGGGCTAGTCCTCGACGTCGTACCAGCCGCAGATGCTCGTGCCGAGCGCCTGCGAGGTCTGGTCGACCTGGACGACGAGCGCGATCTCGGAGCCGTCGGCGAGGCGGACCCTGACGTCGACGTCGTCGAACGCGAGGGGCTGGACCTCGGCGCTGGCCGGGTCCCAGGACTCCCACTCGGCGATGTACTCGTCGGCGGGGCGGTCGCGCAGGTCCTCGCAGAGCATCGCGTAGGCGCCGTCCCAGTCCTCGTCGGCGAGCTCGCCGACGAACTGGGCGGCGGTGTCCTGCACTTCCTCGCTGATCGAGTTCGTCATCGTCACGACCGCCATGACGACCGCGATGACCAGGGCCCCGGCGGCGACCAGGCCACCGCCGATACCGAAGCCGAGCGTGAGCCCGAGCCTGGCGCCGTTCCGCTCGGTCGGCGGGGCCGCGAACGGGACCGGGACGCCGGTCGGAGGCGGCGGCGCGGAGGAGACCACGGGCGGCTCGACCGCGGCCGTGGTGGGCGGCAGCGCGAGCGTGTCGGCGGTGCTGAACTCCAGCGAGACGGGCGCGTCACCTTCGGCCGCAACGGGTTCGGCCCGCGCGGCCTGGAGGCTGCCGGTCGTCAGGACCGAGAGGTCGGGGGCGGGTTCGGAGGCGATCTGGTCGGGGCCGGTGGGGTCGGCGACGACCTCGACGTTCGAGTGCGGCTCGGCCTCGATCGGCCCGGGCGCGTGCTCGGGCGGGGCCTCGGGCTCGGGGGCGGGCGCGAGGTCCGGGATCGGCTCCAGCGGGGGCTCGGGGTGGTCGTGCGGCTCGGGCGCGGGGTAGCCGACGGGGGCGGGTTCGGCGTACGGCGGCTCGTCCGGGGCGTGCTGCTCCGGCGGGACCTGCTCGGGCCGGGCGGGGTCGCGGTCGGTCATCGGGCGGCCTCCCTGCGGGCGGATTCGGGGTCCGCTTCGCGGTCGGAGCCGGTGCGGCGCGGCGCCTCGCCGGGCCCGCACTCGGCGAGCACCTCGAAGCCGGAGGCCTCGGGGAGCGCCCGCGACAGCAGCGGCGTGGCCATCTTGACCTGGAAGTTCGAGAGCGAGCGCCGGTAGGAGCCGACGTCGTCCCACTCGGTCCACAGCATCCAGACCGAGTCCTCGGCATCGAAGTCGTCGACCGCGCGGCCGAGCCCGCCCCTGACGTAGCCCCCGCAGGAGGCGAGCGCGGCCAGGGCGTCCTCGGCGTCGCGCGAGAAGCTCTCCGTCTCGCCTTCGGTTACGGCGAAACGATATACAACCAGCACGCTGCTCAGCCTACTTGGAGCAGTCGGCGCACAGGCCGTGGAGTTCGAGCGTGTGTCCGACGTCGGTGAAGCCGTGCTCGGCCGCGACCTTGTTCGCCCAGCGCTCGACGGTCGGCCCGGCGACCTCGGCGGTCTTGCCGCAGGAGCGGCACACCAGGTGGTGGTGGTGCTCCTCGGCGGCGCACAGCCGGTAGAGGTGGTCGCCGCCGGGCAGGCGCATGACGTCGACGATGTCGGCCTCGGCGAACGCCTGGAGGGTGCGGTAGACGGTGGTCAGGCCGATCTTGGACCCGGCGTCGCGGAGGATCGCGTGGAGGTCCTGGGCGCTGCGGAAGGCGTCGTCGTGTTCGAGCAGGTCGAGGATCGCGGTCCGCTGCTTTGTGGACCTGGCCATGTTCTCGGCCGGGGGCTTGGTCGCCACTAGTGCTCCTCCCTGGCGTGGTTGACGGCGTCGGTGACGATGTGCGCGATGTGGTCGTCGATGAGCGAGTACGAGATCTCGCGCCCCGACCTGGTGCCGCGCACGATCCCCGCGCCGCGCAGGACCCGCAGGTGCTGGGAGACCAGCGGCTGCGTGACGCCGAGCGTCTCGACGATCTGGTGCACGTACTTGGGGCCCGCGGCCAGCTCCATCACGATCGCGATGCGCAGCGGCGCCGCGAGCGCGCGCAGCAGCTCCCCGGCCGACTCGTAGTCGGCGGGGGCTTCGGTTGGCTCGGCTTCGGTCCGCACCCCGCAAAAATATCGCGTCGCGCCCTCCGGCGAGGTCCCAGGTGTCCGCGCCGTCATGCTTTCGCGGGCAGCTCGACTTCGAGCGGCTCCCCTTCGGGCGGCAGGTGGCCCCTCCGGGTGCGGCGCACGCGCCTGGTGAGGGCCGCGACGACGGCGGTCGCGACGAACGCGGCGACGCCGATGAGCACGATCGTGGCGCCCGGCGGGACGTCCTGTGCGGCGGAGGTGAGGACGCCCGCGCCGGAGATGAGGAACCCGGCGGCCATGGAGGCGAACATCGTGGCTTTGAACGAGCGCGTGAACTGCTGGACGGTGACCACGGGGATCACCAGGAGGGCGCTGACGAGGAGGATGCCGACCGCGCGCATCGACACCGAGACGGTGACGGCGGTGGTGACCAGGAGTAGGAGGTTGAGGGCGGCGACGGGGAGGCCGGAGGCGCGCGCGTACTGCTCGTCGGCGCAGATCGCGGTGAGCCAGGGCCGCAGGACGAGCATGAGGACGGCGACGGCGGCGCCGCCGATGACGATCGTCCACACCTCGGACCAGCCGGCGGTCAGGAGCGAGCCGAACAGGTACTGCTGGAGGTTCGCGATGCCCTTGTCGGAGGCGATGCCGGTGAGGTAGACGCCGCCGGCGAGGCCGCCGTAGAAGAGCATCGCGAGGGCGACGTCGCCGGAGGTCTTGGACTTGGCGCGCAGCAGCTCCATGACGACGGCGGCGGCGACGGTGACGGCGAGGGTCGTCCACACGGGCGCGGCGCCGGTGAGGAAGCCGACCGCGACGCCGGTGAGCGCGACGTGGCCGAGGCCGTCGCCGATGAGCGCGAGGCGCTTCTGGACGAGGAACACGCCGACGGTGGGCGCGCAGAGGCCGACGACGAGCGCGCTGAGGAGGGCGCGCTGCATGAACTCGTACTGGAAGTAGTCGAGGATCACTTGCCGCCCCAGAGGTCGTCGGAGTCGCCCTGCCCGTTGGCGTGCGGGTGGGCGTGCTCGTGCGCGGGGTCTGCGTGCTCGCCGACGGGGCGCGGCGGGGCGCCGTCGTGGACGACCTTGCCGTCGGCGAGGACGACGGCGCGGTCGAGGCGGTCGGTGAGCGGGCCGAGCTCGTGGGTGACGAGGAGGACCGCGCACCCGGCGTCGACCCGGTCGGCGATGACCTTCGCGAGCGCGGCCTGCGTCTCGGCGTCGACGCCGACCGTGGGTTCGTCCATGATGAGCAGTTCGGGGTCGGTGGCGAGGGCGCGGGCGATGAGGACGCGCTGCTGCTGGCCGCCCGAGAGCGTGTCGACCGAGCAGTGGGCGTGGTCGGCGAGGCCGACCTCGGCGAGGCTGCGGGCGACGGCGTCGCGGTCGGCGCGGCGTGCGGGCATGCCGAGGGCGCGGTGGGAGAGGCGGCCCTGGGAGACGACCTCGGCGGCGGTGGAGGGGACGCCGGAGGCGGCGCCGGTGCGCTGGGGGACGTAGCCGATGCGCTTCCAGTCGCGGAAGCGCTTCTGCGGCGTGCCGAACAGCTCGATGGACCCGCCCGCGAGCGGGACGAGTCCGGCGACGGCCTTGATGAGCGTGGACTTCCCGGAGCCGTTGGCGCCCATGAGGGCCACGGCCTCTCCGGGTGCGACGGCGAGGTCGGCGCCGCGGACGACGGCGCGACCGCCGTAGGAGACGGTCGCGCCGCGGACGTTGAGGACGGGCATTCGGCTAATGCTGCCTTACGCCGCGCCGAGGGCGGTCTGCAACGCGGCCAGGTTCTCGCGCATCACAGTGAAGTAGTCGGCGCCGCCTTCGGCCTGCTCGTCGGTGAGCCCTTCGAGCGGGTTGAGGACGGCGGTCTGCGCGCCGCTCTCGGCGGCGAGGGTCTCGGCGATGTCGGGCGACACGAGCGTCTCGAAGAAGATCGTGGTGACGGCGTTGTCCTCGACGTACTGGGCGACCTCGGCCATGCGCTGCGTGTCGGGCTCCTGGTCGGGGCTGAGCCCGGAGATGGCGATCTGGGTGAGGCCGTAGCGGTCGGCGAGGTAGCCGAACGCGGCGTGGGAGGTGACGATCGCGTCGCTGGTGCGGCCGGCGAGGCCGTCGGTGAACTCGGCGTCGAGCTCGGTGAGGTCGGCGGTGAACGCGTCGGCGGCGGTCGCGTAGGAGTCGGCGTTGACGTCGTCGATCCCGGCGAGGCCGTCGGCGATGGCCTGGCCGATCTGGGCGTAGCGGACGGGGTCGAGCCAGATGTGGGGGTCGGTGCCTTCGAGCTCCTCGTGCTCGTGCTCGTCGCCCTCCTCCTCGGTGGCCTCCTCCTCGTGGTCCTCTTCGAAGACCTGGGTGGAGTCGTAGCCGATGGTGTCGACGGCGGTGGTCACGTCGAGGGCCTTGTCGGCGGCGTACTCCTCGACGGCGGCGTCGAGCTCGGGGATGAAGCCCTTGAGGTAGACGACGTAGTCGGCCTCCTCGATCGCGGCGATGTCGGAGGGGGCGAGTTCGAGGTCGTGGGGCTCCTGGCCGGCGGGGGTGAGGTTGGTGACGGCGACGTCGTCGCCGCCGACCTGCTCGGTGGCGTAGGCGAGGGGGTAGAACGCGGCGACGACGTTCAGGCCGTCGCCGTCGGACCCGCCTTCGCCGCCGCAGGCGGCGAGCGAGGCGGCGGCGAGGCCGGCGATGGGGAGGATGAGCAAGCTGGAACGGCGCATGCTCAAACCTTGCTCCGTCATGACAATCATTGTCAACATCTAATATGACGGCGCGGGCGGCTCATCCGGTCGGGACCTGCGCGAATACTTGGATTTCACTCGGACGTGGCACCGCTGGAATGACGGGCGTCACTGGTACTCGTTGTCCGGGGCGGCGATCGGGGTGATCGACTCGACCTCGATGTAGGGCACCAGTTCGCCGTTGATCTCGTCGCGGCCCTGGCGCGGGGAGTACTCGCCGACGACCGCGACCCACTGGTCCGGCTCCAGCTCATCCGGCACGTCGCCGTCGAAGCCGATCTTGACCGGGCGGGCGTCGGCCGCGCAGCAGGAGACGACCATGCGCGCGAGCTGCGGCTCGTCGCCGTCGTAGAGGATGAACCCGCGCAGCTCGATGCGGCGGCCCTCCAGGGTCTGGCCCTCGTCGAAGATCGCCCGCGCCGCGTAGTCCAGCAAGGTGAGCGGCACCGGGTCGACGTCGTCGGGCAGCTCCGGGTAGCTCGACCGGGACTCCTCCGCGCCGACCACCGTGCCCGTCCGCTCGGCCTCGTACGAGCCGAGGGCGTCCGGCGCGACCAGCAGCATCCCGACCACCGGCGCCAGCAGCAGCCACGCCACTTTCGGCTCGCCGTGCCCGTGCCCGTCGTCGGCGTCGCCCCTGCCTTGCCAGGCCTGCACGCCGGTGATCGCGGCGACCGCGACGAGCAGGATCCCGGCCGGGACGATCAGCCAGAACGCGTAGGGCTTCACGTAGTCGAGGTAGTCGCCCGTCCAGGCCAGGCGCAGCATCCCGCCGCCGACCAGGAGCAGGATGACCGCCTGCGCGTCGCGTCTCACAGCCAGACCGCTCCCATCAGCACGGCGGCGGCGACCGCCGCCATGAACGCCGCCGGCGCGAACCGGGCCGCGAACCGGCGGCCGAAGGTCCCGGCCTGCATGGCCGCGAGCTTCACGTCGATGAACGGGCCCACGACCATGAACGCGAGCTTCGCGGTCGGCGAGAACTGCGTGAGCGAGGCGGCCACGAACGCGTCCGATTCGGAGCAGATCGACACGAGCACCGCGAGGACCGCCAGCGCGAGCACGCCGAGGACCGGGTGGTCGGCGATCGGCTGGAGCCAGGTCTCGGGCACGAGGGTGTTCAGGCTGGCGGCGATGGCGGCGCCGATGACGAGGTAGCCGCCGGCGTGGAGGAAGTCGTGGCGGATCGCGGCCCAGAACGCGGCCCACTTGCCGTCGTCGTGGTGGTGGTGCTGGGGCAGTTTCAACCATTCGGTCTTGCCGAGTCTCGCCCAGAGCCAGCCGATGGTGACGGCGGCGAGGAGCGAGGCGGAGACGCGGGCGGCGACCATCTGGGGGTTGCCGGGGAAGGCCACGAAGGTGGAGACGACGACGATCGGGTTGATCGCCGGGGAGGCGAGCATGAACGTGAACGCGGCGGCGGGGGCGACGCCGCGGCGCACGAGCGCCCCGGCGACGGGCACGGACGCGCACTCGCAGGCGGGCAGGACCGCGCCGGCGACGCCCGCGAC
>NZ_QFRW01000042.1:0-2167 GCF_003265355.1 Glycomyces dulcitolivorans
GCATGATCGCTCACCGATCATGCGGCGCGGCCGGCTCGCGTTCCGCGCCTACGCGGTCGCGGTCCCCGCAGCGAACTCCGTGATCACGACGTCGTGGAACACCGCCGCGCCGCCGTCGGTGTACAGCGCCAGCCGGTCGTCGGCGTTCTCGGGGTAGGCCAGGCTGGAGTGGACGTAGCGGCCGTCGTCGACGAACATCTCCACCGAGAGGTTGTCGACCAGGATCCGCAGGTTCACCTCCCGCCGCGCCGGGTCGAAGGGCGTGTGGCTCTCCAGCCAGCGGGAGTCGGGGTTCCCGGTGTACTCCCGGTTGACGTAGGCGAAGTCGTGGTAGACGCCGGCGTCGATGTGCCTGGAGTCGTCGTTCGACAGCCGCAGCTGGAGGCCGATGTTCTCGACCTGGTCCCAGGTCACGCGGGTCTGGATCTGGTAGGCCCGCCCGCGGTAGCCGAGCACCGTCCTGCCGTTCACCGTGACGTCCCCGAGCTCGATCCGGTTGGAGGCCTGCGCCTCCAGCGTCCGCACCGGCGTCGAGACGAGCGCGGGCACGGACCCGTACCACTTCAGCGAGACCTCGCGGACGATCGAGTCGGTCCCGTTGAACCCGTCCGAGTCCCAGGTCGGCGTGTTGTTCGCGTAGTCCCAGAAGTTCATCCACCCGATGGCGTAGCGGGTCTTGGTGTCGAGCGCCCCGCCGACCCGCCGCTCCCACGTGACGGCCGCATACCAGTCCCAGCCGTAGTCGAGCCACTTCGGGTCCTGGTGGTTGGGGATGAAGTTGGTGCCGTTGAAGTCCCCGGTCCAGTACGCGTAGTTCGCCGGCAGGCCCAGGTGCTTCGCGTTGACGCTCACGCCGAGCACCCACTGGCCGGGACCGGTGTCGGAGTCCATCCAGAACAGGTCGGGGCATTCGAAGACGCCCAGGCCGCCCCTGATGAAGCCGTCGACGTACGTCCAGCTCTTGAGGTCGTTCGAGTGGTAGAAACCGACCTTGTCGTTCTCGGCGAGGGCCATCACCCACCGGCCGCGGGCGGTGTCCCAGATGACCTTAGGGTCGCGGAAGTCCACGACGCCGGGGTTGGGCAGGACGACCTGGTCGCGCCGGTCGAAGGTGCGGCCGCCGTCGTTCGAGTAGAACAGGAACTGCGCCTGCTGGTGCGGGGCCGAGGCGAAGCGGTCCTCCTGGGTCGCGATGGCGATGATCGCGCCCGCGCCGTACCCGGCGGTGTTGTTCGCGTCGACGACGAGGCTTCCGGACCAGATCGACCCGTTGGGATTGGCCTCCTTGGAAATGGCGTCACCGAGGTCGGTGAATGCGACGTTGTCGGCGGAGGAGACCAGTCGCCACGAAGTGCCTACCGCCGTGGGGAAGTCCTTGTTGTACAGGTAGTAGTAGTACGTCTGGCCGTTGACGACGATCGGCCGCTGCGGGTCGTTCTTCCAGCCGTCGGGCACCGAGTAGTGGTAGTAGGGCCGACGCGACTGTGACTGGGCGGCAGCCGATTCGGCGAACGGCACGCCGATGAGGCCGGCAGCGCCGCCGGCGCCGACGGCTCGGAGCAGCGTCCGTCTCGAGGTTCGCAGCATCATTGCTCCAAATCCGGCTAATAGATTGCTGAATTGACATAGGAGAATGTATATGGTTAATCGAGGTTAATTCAACGGCCGCATCGGGTTAACATCGGTTAATTGCGAGGGAGGGCATCCGGTGAATATGGAGTACGCATCCAGAGTGCCGCGACCGCCGCTGGACGGGCTGATCGACGACCTCTACTACCTGGAGGGCTCCCCGCCCTACGCCCGGCTCATGCTGCCGCCGATGCCCGCGTCGCTGCTCATCGTCAACCTCGGCGCGCCGTTCCGCATCCGCGCCGGCGCCGAGACCCACCTGGCCGAGTACGCCGACGGCTGCGTGGTCACCACGCCCACCCGCGCGTTCGCGTTAGAGTATCCACTTCGGACTATTTCGGTCGGCGTGCACGTCAAGCCGTGGGGGCTGGCGCCGTTCCTGCCGATGCCCGCGGCCGAGATCTGCGACCGGCCGGTGACCCTCGAACAGGTGTGGGGCCGGGCCGCCGTCGCCGGACTGCGCGACCGCCTCGCCGCGGCGGCCGGCGGCGCGCTGGCGATCGGCGACCTGAACGCGGCGGCCGGCGTCAGCGGCACC
>NZ_QFRW01000042.1:2203-19215 GCF_003265355.1 Glycomyces dulcitolivorans
GCAGCGGTTCAAGGAGCTCATCGGCGTCACCCCGAAACGGCTGGCCGCTGCCGGCCGATTGATTTCTTACAAGACCGACCGCTCGATGCACGCTAGTTTGAGGGCGATCCAGAGTAGAGGAGAGCTCCCATGGGCAGAGTGGTCATGTACGCGTCGGTGTCGGCGGACGGCTTCATCGCCGACGAGCACGACCGGCCCGGACCATTGTTCGACTGGCTGACCAGCGGCGACGTACCGCTCGACGAGAGCGGCGTGCTGAAGATGTCGCAGACGTCCCGCGACTACACCCGGGCGTACTGGGACCGGGTCGGGGTGACGATCGCGGGCCGCCACGTCTTCGACCTGACGGACGGCTGGGAGGGCCGGCCCCCGGGCGGGATCGACCACGTGGTCGTCGTGACCCACCGGCCGCCGCCCGAGGGCTGGGACCCCAAGGCGCCGTTCCACTTCGTCGACGGCATCGAGGCGGCCCTCGCCAAGGCGCAGGAGCTCGCGGGCGACCGCCTGGTCGAGGTCGCCGCCGGCGACGTCGGCGGCCAGTTCCTCGCCGCGGGCCTGGTCGACGAGGTCCGCATGGACGTCGCCCCCGTCGTCTTCGGGTCCGGCAAGCGCTACTTCGGGTCCGTCGACGCCCAGCACCTGCTGGAGGACCCCGAGGTGCTCCAGGGCGACCGCGTGCTCCACCTGCGCTTCCAGGTGCACCGCTGACCGACCTCTCGGCACCGGTCAACGGGTGGGGGAGTGAGTCTCCTTGGTAGGGCTGGCTGTACCCGATGAGGGAGGCTAGCGGGATCGCGTGGGCCCCTTGTCGTGCATACCGTTCGTATGATGAGGAATCGTTCGATCAGGGCAGTGCCGAAAGGTCTCTCCGATGCGATCGACTAGGCGCGGAGAAATGCGGCGCGGACGTCGGGCAGGTTGCCGGACCCCGATGAAGTCGGGAGTTCTTTACCTGCGCGACGGCCGCTCTTCATCCAGTCGCATACGCGGATACGCCAGTCTGATCGTGCATCACGAACCATCGGTCCTGCCCCAGCACAATTGCCCGCCCGTTTCGGCATTCGCCGTCGTGCCGTCCGAGAGGAATCCATGCTGATCCTTGCCATCGTCCTCGCCGCCGTCGGCGCCTGCTGTCTCGCGGGCGCCGCCTGCCTCCAGCACGGCGCCGTGAATCAGGCGACGAGCGGTCCCGTGCTGCGGCTCCCGGCGATCCGGGCGATCCTGCGCACCCCCTCCTGGTACGTCGGGAACGGACTGGTCGTCCTCGGCTCCGGCCTGCACATCATCGCGCTGACGCTCGCGCCGCTCACGGTCGTGCAGCCGATCGGCATGATCGCCCTCGCGCTCACCGTGGTGTTCACCGGGACCGTGCTCACCCGCTCCGTGGTCGTCGCGCTGGTGCTGAGCATCGCCGGCATCGCCGGACTGACCGCCTTGTCCGCCAGGACCAGCGGCATCGTGCAGACCCCCGACATCGCCTCCGCGCAGTGGGCGCTGCTCGCCGCGGCGGTCGTCGCCGCGGCCGCGTTCGCCGTCAAGGGGAGGACGCGGTGCCTGCTCCTGGCGGTCAGTGCGGCCGTCCTGTTCGGCTTCACGTCGGCGCTCGTGCGCGCCGCGGCCGTCGCCCCGATCTCTCCTGAACTGGTCGCCCTGGTCGTCGCCGAAGCCGCCGCCGCGGCCCTCGCCGGAGCGTGGCTGGTCCACCAGGCCTACGCCGCCGGTCCGGCCGCCACCGTCGTCGGGTCCCTCACCGTCGTCGACCCGCTCGCCGCCGTCCTCATCGGCGCCTTCGCCTACGGCGAGACCTCGACGGGCACCCTCGCCCTCATGACCGTCCCCGCGGCCGCCGCCGTCGCCGGGCTCGCGATCCTCGCCCGCGCCCTGCCGCCTCGCCCCGCCGGCAACGCGCCCGCGCGCCGGAAGAAGGAGGAGGGCCCGCTGCGGATCCTCGTCACCGCCGACACCTACTGGCCCGACGTGAACGGCGCCGCGAACTTCGCGCACCGCCTCGCCGCCGGCCTGGCCTCCCGCGGCCATGACGTGCACGTCATCTGCCCCGGCCGCGAGACGTTCACCGAGATCTTCGAGGGCGTCAGGATCCACCGGATCGCCGGGGTGCGCACCCCGTTCCACCCGGACTTCCGGTTCTGCCTCCCCTGGCGCGCCAACAAGGCCGTCCCGGCGCTGATGGCCGAGATCGACCCCGACGTCGTCCACACCCAGGCCCACTTCATCGTCGGCCGCGCCGCCGTCCGCGCCGCGACCGCCGCCGGCATCCCCCTGGTGGCCACCAACCACTTCATGCCCGAGAACCTCTTCGCGGCCGGGCCGCTGCCGCGCTGGACCCACCGCCCCATCGCCAAGCTCGCCTGGCGCGACCTGGCCCGCCTCTACGGCCGGGCCACCGTCTGCACCACCCCGACCCCGCGCGCCGCCGAACTGCTGGAGCGCAACGGCCTGGACCGGCCGGTCATGGCCATCTCCTGCGGCATCGACCGCGACAAGTACAAGGGCGGCCCGGCCAGGGACGGCGACTCGCCGACCGCGCTCTTCGTCGGCCGCATCGAGGCGGAGAAGAACATCCACGAGCTGCTCGAAGCCGCCGCCCTGCTGCCGCGGAAGTTCCGCGTCGAGGTCGTCGGCGACGGCAGCGCCCGCCCCAGGCTGGAGGCCCTCGCCGCCGAGCTGGGCATCGCCGACCGCGTCGTCTTCCACGGGTTCCTGCCGGACGAGGACCTCGTGCGCGCCTACCAGCGCTGCGACCTGTTCGTCATGCCCGGGACCGCCGAGCTCCAGAGCATCGCGACGATGGAGGCGATGGCCGCCGGGAAACCGGTCGTGGCCGCGGACGCCATGGCGCTCCCGCACCTGGTGCGCAACGGCCGCAACGGCTGGCTCTACCAGCCCGGCGACACGATCGAGCTGGCCCAGCGCATCGGCCAGGTCTTCGCCGACGACACGACCGCGCCCGCGATGGGCAAGGCGAGCCTGGAACTGATCGCCGTGCACGACATCAACACCACGCTGGCCGAGTTCGAGCGCGTCTACCTCGACATCGCGACGCTGTCGGCGCCGGTCCCCGTCAGGACCTGACCCGCGGTCGGGGCCGCCCCTGCCAGGGGCGGCGCACCGTCCTCCGCGGGGGCGCCTACTCGATGCGCTCGTAGACGTAGAAGTCGGCGATCGACCCGGCCTCGCCCTCGATGCGCCAGGGCCGGGGGTTGTCGATCTTCTCGCGCAGCTTCCACTCGGGGAACCGCTCGGCCACGTCCCGCGGGACCGGGTGGTGGCGCAGGTGGGGGGCGAACTGCCCCTGCATGGACGGGTCGTCGGCGTCGCTGGTGAACAGGACCACGAACCGCTTCGCGGCGCCGAAGACGTGGCGCAGGTGCAGGTCGTAGACGCCGTCCTCGATGAGGTGGTAGATGACGTCGAGCGACATGGCCATGTCGGCGGTGATGAGCCCGGCGGGGTCGGCGAACGACTCGGGGTCGTAGAGCGCGAAGCTCTTCGCCGGGTCGTCGGCGTAGCGGGCCATGGTCTTGCGCAGCTGGGTCGGCGCCACGTCCAGGCCCAGGTAGCGGGGGTAGCGGCCCAGCGAGAGCTGCTCGCCGTCGCCGCAGCCGAACTCGATGACGGACTCGACGCCGTGCTCGGCGACGATCCCGTTGAGGACCCCCGCCTTGAACTCGGCGTGCACGCCGCGCGAGCCCGCGCCGGAGTTCCCGCCGCTGGCGTAGCGCTGCTCCCAGTACGCGGCCGACCCGGGGAACACGTACTCCTTGGGCTGCTCGACGGCTGGGGCGGCCGCCTGCTCCGCGACCGGTGTCGCGCGCGCGTCGTGCTGCATTTCCTGTTCGGCCTTCATCGGACTCCTCCGAATGCGTGGATGGGACCGCCGGGGCGCGTATCGTGCGCGTCGTCCGGCGCGGGGAGGAAGACCAGCATGTCAGATCCGATCCGAGGCCGATTCGCGCCCTGCGAGGGTGCAAGCATCGTATGACCAGTCCCTCTTGCCGCGCAACGGGTCTAAGGTGGGCGGTGCAGCGGCTCCGCCCCCTGTGCCGAGATGATGCGTGTTCGTCCGGTTCAGTGCGGGACGGGCCCGCCGGTCGGGGCGTACTCGACCAACAGGATCCGGCCGTCGAGGACGCGCTGGCCGACCAGTTCGAGGTCGGCCTCCTCGGCCCCCGCGAACACCGCCTCGCGCCCGCCCGGCCCGACCAGCAGCGGGAAGATCATGAGCCTGATGCGGTCGACGAGCCCGGCGTTGAGCAGTTGCCGCACGACCGACAGGCTCCCCATGGTGCGCAGCGGCGCCCCGTCGCTTTCCTTAAGGGTGCGGACGGCCGCGACCAGGTCGCCGGACTCGACCGAGGCCCCCGGCCAGGCGGCCTCGGTGATCGTCGTGGAGAACACGGTGGCCGGCAGCCGGGTCATCCGCTCGTAGCCCTCGTCCCGGGCCTCGTCGGGGACCGAGGCGAGCGCCTCGTAGGTGACCCGCCCCATCAGCACGTGCTGCGGGCGGGCGGACTCCTCCTCGATCCACTGCCCCAGTTCGGGGCCGGAGTAGCCGAAGTACCCGGGGGAGTGCTCCCCGCGGGCCCATCCGTCGGCCGACACGAACAGGTCGGCGGTGAGTGTTCTGGTGGTCATGGGCGTTCCTCTCGACGTGCGGTGCGACTGCCTCTGAATGGAGACGGCCCGGCGGCCGCGGATTCATCGCCGCGGAGGAGATTGACGTGTCAGGGCCGGAAGCGGTCGGTGGCCCTGCGGATCGCCTCGACGGTGGCGTCGCCGGAGGCGCCGTGGCCCTCGTCCGAGATGAGGACGAGTTCGGCGTCCTGCCAGACCTGCGCCAGGTTCCAGGCGACGTCGGCGGGGCTGCTGATGTCCATGCGGCCGTGGATGAGCACACCCGGGATGCCGTTCAGCTTCGCGGCGTCGCGCAGGAGCGCGCCGTCCTCGACGAACGCGGCGTTCGCCCAGTAGTGCGTGACGAGCCGGGCGAACCGCATCCGGAAGCGCGGGTCCTCGTACCGCGGGTCGGGCCGGTGCCCGGGCGCGGTGGAGACGTGCACGTCCTCCCACCGGCACCACTCCAGCGCGGCCTTCTCGCGCACCGCGGGGTCGGGGTCGGCGAGCATCCGGGCGTACGCCGCCGCGAGGTCGCCGTCGCGGTCGGTCTCGGGGACGGCGTCGCGGAATCGCGCCCACTCCTCGGGGAAGACCCGGCCCATGTCGCGGGTGACCCACTCGACCTCGCGGCGGGTGGTGTTCGTGACGGAGAACAGCACCAGCTCCGAGACGCTCGCGGGGTGGCGCTCGGCGTAGGCGAGCGCGAGGGTGACGCCCCAGGAGCCGCCGATGACCAGCCACCGGTCGATCCCCAGGTGCGCGCGGAGCCGCTCGATGTCGGCGATGAGGTGGTCGGTGGTGTTGGCGGCCAGGGAGGTCTGCGGGTCGGCGGCGTCGGGGGTGCTGCGCCCGCACCCGCGCTGGTCGAACGCGACGATCCGGTAGGCCTCGGGGTCGAACAGCCGCCGCCAGAACGGTCCGGAGCCCGACCCGGGGCCGCCGTGCAGGACCAGTGCGGGCTTGCCCCCGGGGTCGCCGCAGGCCTCCCAGTAGACGAGGTCGCCGTCGCCGACGTCGAGCATGCCGTGCTCGTACGGCTCGATCGGGGGGTAGAGATCGGACATGGTGCGACGCCTCCAGATGATTTATAACAGCGCTGTTAGAATAACAGCATGAAGGACTATCCCGATCCGGACGCGCTCGGCACCCTGATGCGCCACGTCCTCGACCTGCTCGACGGGGCCGTCGCCGAGGTCTACCGGGACCAGGGGCTCGACGAGTACCGTCCGCGCTACTCGCCGATCGTCCGGGCGCTGCTGCGGGAGGGCCCGCTGTCGGTTCGCGACCTCGCTGCGGCGGTCGGCGTCACGCACTCGGCCGCGAGCCAGACGGCCGCGCAGATGGCGAAGGCGGGCCTCGTCGAGCACGCGACGGACCCGGGGGACCAGCGGCGGCGGCTGGTCGCGTTGACGCCCAAGGCGGAAGCGCTCGTCCCGCAGATCACCGCCGAGTGGGACGCGACGGTCGCGGCCATGGCCGAACTCGACGCCGAGCTGTCGATGCCGTTGGCCGTATTGCTGACCGAGGTCGCCGAAGCGCTCGGGCGCCGGCCTTTCCGAGAGCGCATCGACTTCCCGGGTTCGAACGTGTCCTAGGATGAGCCGAGCGCAGGCCCGCCCCGCCATCTTGCGGGACGGGTGCAGGGGAAACGCGGAGCATTGGTGGGGTCGACATAGGACGCCAGGTCGAGATACGGGTGCTGGGCCAGGTCGAGCTGGCCGTCGGCGGGGAGCCGGTCGCGCTGCACGCCGCCAAGCTGCGGACCCTGCTGTCGCTCTTGGTGGTCAAGGCCGGGACGGTGGCCGAGCGGGACTGGCTGATCGGGCAGCTGTGGGACGGCGAGCCGCCCGCGACCGCGGTCGCGACCCTGCGCGGGTACGTCTCGCATCTGCGAAGGCTCTTGGGAGGCAAGGAGACCCAGGCCGTGATCACCGGCCGCTCCGGCGGGTACGTCCTCCAGGTCCCGGCCGGGTCGGTGGACGCCGACCGGTTCGAGGAGCTCGCCGCCCGGAAGCCCGAGGCCGCCGTGCTGCGCGAGGGCCTGGCGCTGTGGCGCGGCCCGGCGTTCAGCGGGATCGACGTTCCGGCCGTGCGCGACCGGGCGCAGCACCTGGACGCGCTGCGGATGGACGCCACCGAGCGGTGCCTCGGCGCCGAGCTCGAATCGGGGCCGCCCGCCGGGATCGTCGCCGAAATCGAAGCGCTCATCGCGGCCCACCCGCTCCATGAAGGACTGTGGCGGCTGCTCATGCTCGGCCTCGCCCGCGCCGGCCGCCAGAGCGAGGCGCTCGCCGCGTACCGGCGGCTCCACCGCCTCCTCGACGAGGAGCTGGGGGTCGCCCCCTCGGCGCCGATCGAGGCGCTGCACCGCCGGATCCTCGACGGCGGCGACGACATCGCCCCGCCCGAGCCCGCGGGCCCGGTCCGGCCGGTCCCCAGGCAGCTCCCTGCGGCGAACGCGCACTTCACCGGCCGCGAGACCCAGCTCGCCGAACTCGACGCCCTCCTCGACCGGCCCGGCGCCGTCGGCGTGCTCAGCGGCGCCGGCGGCATCGGCAAGACCACCCTCGCGATCCACTGGGCCCACCGGGCGTCCGAGCGCTTCCCCGACGGCCAGCTCTACATCGACCTCCGCGGCTTCGACCCGCGCAGCGACCCCGCCGCGCCCGAGGCCGCCGTCAGGTCCTTCCTCGACGCGCTCGGCGTCGCGCCCGAGGACATCCCCACCGCCCTGGAGACCCAGACCGCCCTCTACCGGACCCTGCTGGCGGACAAGCGGATCCTGCTCATCCTCGACAACGCCCGCGACGACGCGCAGGTCCGCCCGCTCCTGCCCGGCGCCCCCGGCACGCTCGTCGTCGTCACCGGCCGCGACCGCCTCTCGGGCCTCATCACCCAAGGCGCCCAACCCGTCCGGCTCGACCCCCTCGCCCCGCGCGAGGCCGGGCGGCTCCTGACGCACCGCCTCCGCGGCCCCCGCCTCGCCCGCGAACCCGAAGCCGCGCAACAGATCATCGAAGCGTGCGGCGGCCTGCCGCTGGCACTGGCGATCGTCGCCGCCCGCGCCGCCTTCCGCCCCGACTTCCCCCTGGCCGCCCTCGCGGCCGAGCTGACCGACGCGAACCGCCTCGACGCGCTGGCCGACAGCGATCCCGCCGTCGACGTCCGCGCCGTGTTCTCCTGGTCCTACCGCGCCCTCACCGCCGACGCCGCCCGCCTGTTCCGCCTGCTCAGCGTCCACCCCGGCCCCGACTTCTCGCTCCCCGCGGCCGCCGCGATCGCCGAGGCCCCGCCGCAGCGGACCGCCCGCCTCCTCGCCGAACTGACCCGCGCCAACCTCCTCACCGAACCGGCGCCCGGCCGCCACTCCTTCCACGACCTCCTGCGCGCCTACGCCGCCGAGCAGGCCGACCGCCTCGACGGCCAGGCCGACCTCCTCGCGGCCTCAAGGCGAATGCTCGACGCCTACCTCCACACCGCTTACGCCGCAACCCGACTCATCGACCCGCACCGCGACCCCATCACCATCACCGCCGCCCCCGGCCCGGCGCCCGTGCAACTCGCCGACGACACCGCCGCACTCGCCTGGTTCGCGGCCGAGGGACCGGCCGTCGCGGCCGCCGTCAGGCACGCCGCCGACCGCGGCCTCGACGCCCACTGCTGGCGCCTGGCCTGGGCGCTCCGCGACCACCTCGACCTCGGGCCCTGGCACGACCAGGCGGCCGTCTGGGAACTCGCGATGGACGCCGCGCGCCGCGTCCCCGACGCCGACGGACAGATCCGCCTCAGCCGCCTCCTCGCGGAGGCCTACAGCCACCTGGGCCGCCACGATGACGGCCACGCGGTCCTCGACGCGGCCCGGATCCAGTGCCGGGTCCTGGACGACGACCTCGCCGAAGCCCACGTCCACCTCATCCAGGCCCGACTCTGGATGCGCCAGCAGCGGTTCGAAGAGGGCATCAGCAGCGGCCGCAGCGCCCTCGCCCTGTACCGCACCGAAGACCACCTCACCGGGCAGGCCAGCGCCCTGAACACCACCGGCTGGATCCACACGCTCGCAGGCGAACACGAGCGGGCGCTGACCTGCTGCGAAGAGGCCCTGTCGATCCTGGAGCGCATCGGCGACCGCTACAGCGAGGCGGCCACATTGGACAGTCTCGGTCACATCCACCACGAGCTCGGGAACCACGAGCGGGCCCTCGACTACTTCCGTCCCGCCCTGGACCTGTACCGGGAGCTCGGCCACGCCCGCGGCGAGGCCCTCGTCCACCTGAGCGTCGCCGAGACCCGCTACGCCCTCGGCGACCTCGACGCCGCCCGCTGCTCCTGGCAGCGGTCCCTGCGCATGTTCGAACTCCTCGGCCACCGCGACGCCGACAAGGTCCGCGCCCGCCTCGCCGAACTCCTGTGAGCTCGCGGGATCAGCGCCCGACGTAGTCCGTGAACAGGGAGTACACCTCTGTGGACTCGGCGGCCTCCCAGTAGGAGAACGTCTCGCCCGCCTCGTGGTCCTCGGGGATGTCGAGGTCGGCCTCCCGGTCCTCGGGGTGTGGTGCTCCACGTCCTGGGACGGCAGGAGGAACGTGGTGCAACTCCTGGCAGTGAGGCCGCCTACGCGGCCCGCTCCGGCAAGGGCGGCAGCGTCAGTGCGGTGTGGGCGGGCCGCCCGGCCTGCGGCGGCGCGGCGTCCAGGCCCTGGAGGCGCCGGTTCCGCAGCGCCAGCGCCTCGGCGGTGGCGGGGAACAGCGCCGCGTCGCCGCTGCCGATCTGGGCCTGGTTGAGGTCGACGAAGCCGCGCGTGGCCCGCTCGTACGCTGCGAACGCCTCGGCATGGTCCCGTTGCGCCGCAAGGGCATCGGCGAGCATGTACGCGCCGACGAGCGCGAGGCTGGAGCCCTGCCCCGTCAGGAACGACGGGGCCGCGGCCGCGTCGCCGATGAGCGCGACGCGCCCGCTCGACCAGCGGGGCTGGCGGATCTGGCTGACGACGTCGAAGAACAGGTCGTCGGCCCCGCCCATCGCCTCGACCATGGCCGGGACCTCCCAGCCGTCCCCGGCGAATGCGGCCCTG
Organism: Glycomyces dulcitolivorans; assembly: GCF_003265355.1. Taxonomy (GTDB): domain Bacteria; phylum Actinomycetota; class Actinomycetes; order Mycobacteriales; family Micromonosporaceae; genus Glycomyces; species Glycomyces dulcitolivorans. The sequence goes on from NZ_QFRW01000042.1 coordinate 11,913, forward strand.
ACGAGGTCGCGCTGGGCCGCGGGGTCGCGGAACGCGCCGAGCGGCGGCTCCAGGCGGGCGAAGACGAGGAGGGCCTGCACCTCGTCGCTGTCGCGGACCGCGTAGAGGACGGCGCCGCGACCGGGCGTGTTCCAGATCAGGCCCTCGTGCGCGAGGCCGAAGCGGTTCGCCATCGTGAACCCCGCGAAGCAGTAGCCCAGGTAGTGGTGGAACCGCTCCTCGGGCCCGAAGACGAGTCCCCTTGTCCGCGAGTGCAGCCCGTCGGCCCCCACGATCAGGTCGAAGGTCCGCCGCGACCCGCCGCGGAAGGCGACGTCCACGCCGTGCGCGTGCTCGGCGAGCGTGTCGATCGAGTCCTCGAAGACGAACTCGACGTCGTCGGCCACCGCCCCGTACAGCGCCCGCGCGAGGTCGCCGCGGCGGACTTCGAGGTCGCGGCCCTCGACGCCGCCGACGACCGCCTGCGGGTGGACGGCCGCGACGGTGCCGCCGTCGGCGTCCAGAAAGGTCAGCCGCTTCGACTCGACGTGCGCGCGTTGCAGCTCCGGCAGGAGCCCCATTCGGCGCACCACCTCCAGCGCGGTGCCGCGCACGTCGATCGGGTAGCCGCCGCCGCGCACGTCGGCGGCCTTCTCGACCACCGTGACGGCGAAGCCGAAGCGGTGCAGCCAGTACGCGACGGCCGGCCCGGCGATGCTCGCGCCGGAGACCAGCACCGTGCGCTTCCTGTTGTCTCCGTGGTTCATTGCGTGCTCCATTCTCTGTGTCCTTTCGTCTATGCGGCGCGGATCGCCCGCGCGCGGGGGACCGACCGGATTGCCAGCATCGCGGCGACCGCGAACCCGCACGCGGCGATCGCGATGCAGGTGAAGATCCCGGCGGCGGTGTAGGCCGAGGAGCCGTCGACCACTATGGATGTGGACGAGAGGATCGCCGCGCCCGTGAAGTCGAAGACCACCGAGCCGATCGAGACCACGACCATGACCAGGCTCGACACGATGCCCTGCCGCTCGGGGGGAGCGAGGCTCCCGGCCGTGTTGAACCCGGTCGTCCCCAGCGCCCCCACGGTCAGACCCAGCAGGAGGACCGACACCAGCGCCGCGGCCAGATTCGAGGCCCCCAGGAACATCCCCAGCGTCCCGGCCGTGCCCAGCAGCACCGCCCCGGCGAGCGTCGCGGCCGGGCCGATCCGGTTCGCGATCACTCCCGACAGCGGCCCGCCGACCGTGACCCCGACGGCCGGCAGCGCGAGCAGCAGCGCGACCGACCCCTGGTCGGCGAGCCCGTACCCGAGCCCCTGCCCCGACGAGACGTCGCCGATGAGTGGGATGAGTTGCAGCGTGCTCTGGTACGCGCCCGCGGCGAGGAAGATGACCAGCAGCGTGACCGCCAGCGGGCGGCCGATCCCGCGGACGTCGATCAGCGGCTCCGGCTTGCGGCTCGACACGAAGTACCAGCGCGCCAGCGCCGCCGCCCCTGCGGAGAGCAGCACCACCGGTCCGGCTGCGAGCCAACCGAACTCGGACCCGAGGCTGATGTAGCTGAGCACCCCGGCGAGGCCGCCGCCCAGCAGCACCGCGCCGCCGACGTCGATCCGGCCCGGCGTCCTCACCTTCGACTCGGGGACGACGGCGACCACGAAGACGGCCATCGCGGCCGCCACCCCGGCGGCGATGAGGAACAGGATCTGGAACCCGAACCGCTCGGCCATCCCCTCGACGAGGAACCGCGCCGCGATGTTCAGGACCGCGGTCCCCGACGTCACGATGCCGACCACGACCATCGCGGTGCGGGCGGGGAAGACCTCGCGGACGATCGCGACGGCCAGGAACATGGCGGCCACGGCCGCGCCCTGCAAGAGGCGCCCGGGGACGAACAGCCAGATCGCGGGCGCGACGGCGCACAGGACGGCGCCTGCGCCGCTGACGATGAGCGTCAGCACGAGGACCTTGCGCTTGCCGTGGACGTCGGCGCTCTTGCCCAGCAGCGGCGCCCACATGACGCCGGCGAGCATGGCGCTCGCGTTGAGCCACGCGGCCTGGTCGGTGTGGAAGTAGTCGAGCATCTGGGGGAGGACGAGCAGCGGGGCGGTGATGGCCGAGTCGACCATGAAGTTCACCAGGGCGAGGACGGCGACGAGGCCGACGAGGCGCCCGGTCCATCGCATTCGCGGTTCGGTTGCGGTGCTGGAGGTCGTGCTGTCTTGCATGAAGGCTCCAAGATTCGGCGGTCGATTGACGGCTTCAAAATACACACTACACCGTGCAGTGTAGTTTTGCGTGCGGTAGTCTCTGCCCGTGGAGACACCGACTTCGACCTGGCAGACCCCGGCCCGGCGCGCCCAGGCCGAGGCCAAGCGCGCGGCCATCCTCGACGCCGCCGAGGAGCTGTTCGTCGCCTCCGGCTACGAACTCACCAGCGTCGACGCCATCGCCGCGCGGGCCAAGGTGTCCAAGCGCACCGTCTACGACCACTTCGGCGACAAGCAGTCCCTGTTCTGGGCCGTCCTCGGCCGCGTCGACGAGATCCTGCTCGCGACCATCCGCACGGCGGTCGCCGCGGAGCTCACCGACGGGCGCGACCTCCGCGAGGCCCTGCTCGCCTTCGTGCAGCGCCTGACGACCGACGTCCTTCCGTCGTCGACCTACGCGAACTTCCGCCACCTCGTCTCCCGGACCTCCACGGCCCCAAAGGATCCGAATCGGTCCACAGAGGCGCCCGAGCAGGTCCTCGAAGAGCGCTTCGCGCAGCTCGCGGCCGCGGGAGAACTCACGTTCACCGACCGCCGCCGCGCCGTCCAGCACTTCTTCGTCCTGACGATGAGCCTCCTGCTCGACGCCATCGACCAGAGCCCCGACGGCACGGTCGACCCGGCCGAGGCCCGCGCGATCATCACCGACGGCGTCGACGCCTTCCTGCGCGCCTACCGCTAATACCGGAACAGCGGCCCCGACGCGGGCCGCACCGCCGCCCACGCCCGCAGCTCGGCCTCCTTCTCGCGGCCCTCGCGCAGCAGGTACATCGCCTGCCGCATAGCCGAATCGGGAAGCGCCGCGACGGCCGCCGCGAACGCGGTCCGGTCGTCGAGGTCCTTGAGCCGGTCGAACTCCGCGCGCATCGCCGCGAACACCGCCTCGGCCTCGCTGACGTTCGAGGCGCCCGGCCCGACCGCCGCGGCGCCACCGCGGCCCTCCTGATCCCCGACGCGCCAAGCGGCCCCGGTCCACGACCGGGGCCGCCTCGCGTTCGCTAAGAAGTCTTGCGGCCCAAGCGGATCGCGGAGACCAGGAAGAAGATCCCGCCGACCGTCGCGTACCCGGCGAGGGCGCTCAAAGAAGCCGACGACGAGCCCGACATGAAGATGAACGCGGTGCCCGCGAACGTCGAGAGCCCGCCCGAGAGGATCATCGCCCACTGCCCGCCGAGGCGGTAGCGGCGGATCGCGACGATGAGCTGCACGACGCCCGCGGCGATCGCCCAGATGCCCCAGGTCACGAGCACCGCCGGGATGCCCGAGGCGACCGCGAAGGCGAGTGCGACCGCCGTCGCCAGGCTCAGGGTCAGGTTGACGCCGAGGGCCGCGCGCGGCCCGGTCGGGTCGGAGGTCCGGAAGTCGACGACCGCGGCGACGGCGTCGAACAGCGGGTAGATCACGAGCAGCGCGATGCTCACCGGTGTCAGCGACGCGGCGGTCAGGGCCAGGCCGGCCGCCCACGCGATCGCGAAGCCGAAGCGGATGAAGTACAGCCTGCGCAGGGCGCCGGCGGCGGTGGCGGGGAGGGCGGCGGTGGTCACGGCGGCCTTCTTTCGATCGGGTGCCCGAATCCGGGAGGTAGAATGACTAGTAACTCTACTTGTGATGAGCATAGACCACCCGCGAACGATCGGCAACCACCGCGCCAGAGGGACGTAGCATGACCACCGTGACCAGCCCGATGCGTGAACGCCTGCTCGAAGCCGCGACCGAACTGTTCTACGCGCGGGGCCTGCGGGCCGTGAGCGTCGACAAGGTCATCGAGCAGGCCGGCACGACGAAGGTGACCTTCTACCGCCACTTCAAGAGCAAGGACGACCTGATCGTCGCCTACCTCGGCGTCCGCGCCAAGCTGGAGCGCGACGGCGTCGACGCCGCGATCGCGCACGGGAACGGCGACGTCGACGCCACGCTCCGCCTCATCGCCGACGCGGTCGGCGGCCTCGCCTGTACCCCCGGCTTCCGCGGCTGCCCGTTCATCAACGCCGCCGCCGAGTACCCCGACCCCGACAGCGCGGTCCGCCAGACCGTCGACGCGCACCGGGCCTGGTACCGGGACGCCTTCGAGCGGCTCCTCGCGCCGCTCGACCTCGAATCGCCGCGCGCCGCCGGCGACGACCTCATGCTCATCCGCGACGGCGCGATGGTCGCGGGCTACCTCGACGAGCCCGCCACCATCGCCGCATCGTTCCTGCGCAGCAGCCGCGCCGTCATCGGACTCAGCGCTTCTTAGTCCGCCCGATCCACCAGCGGCCGACCTCCAGCACGGCCCCGAGGGCCGGGATGCCGAGGAAGACGGTCGCGAAGATCTCGTCCTGCGTCATCGAGCCGATGTGCAGGTGGAACAGGCTCCCTTCGTCGCCCATCCGGAAGCCGATCCCCAGGATCACGCACGCGAGCGCCGCGAACCCGTACGCGATGCGCCGGCCCGGCAGCGGCACGGCGGCCGCCACGAACACCGCGGCGGCGATCAGGAACGCCACGGTCAGCGGGACCGGCCCCGGCCCCGGTTCGGGGCTGAGCAGGTACTTCAGGACCAGGACGTACAGCGAGACCAGCATGATCGCCAGCGCCCCGCCCTCGGCCAGGTAGGTGTCGAAGCGCGGGCGCGGCATCCGCCACGACGCCCACAGCAGCCACGGCGCGGGCAGGATCAGCAGCACCCAGATGAGCGCGTCGAGGAACGGCGCCGCCGCGCCCCTGTCGATCGGGTCGATCCCCAGCCACACGAAGAAGACGACGAGCCAGGCGATCGGCGCGAGCCCCCACGCGATGACCGAGGCGCTCCGGGCGGGCGCGGTTGCATTCGTTGCGTTGTTCATGTGACCAGTGTGGTCATGGTCGGTAACTGTCCGTTTACCGGGTTCGTGCCATTCGCGGCATCGGTCCGGTCACCGGAAGTCGTCGGCGTGCGCTTCGGCCCAGTCCTCGAACGTGCGGGCCGGGCGGCCCAGGATCTCCTCGACGGCCGGGTACACCGGCGACTCGTCAAGGGCGCCTTCGACGTAGAAGTTCCAGAACGCCGCGACGTACTTGGGCGGCATGGTCGCCTCCAGCTCCGCCCGGGTCTCCTCCGGCGTCAGGCCCTCGAAGCGCAGCGGCCGGTCCAGGACCCGCGCGAGGACGGCGATCTGCTCGGCCGGGAGCATCGCGCGCGGCCCCGAGATCCGGTGGACGGCCCCTTCGTGGCCCTCCCCGGTCAGCGCCGCGACCGCGACGGCGGCGATGTCGAACGGGTCGATGCACGCGACCGCGATGTCGCCCCAGGGCGCGCGCACGAGGTCGCCCTCGCGCAGCAGCGGCAGCCAGCGCAGCGCGTTCGACATGAACCCGCTGGGGCGCAGGATGGTCCACGGGACGCCGGACTCGCGCGCGGCGGCCTCGGTGCCCATCATCATCGCCGTGACCGCGTTGGTCTCGTCGCCCGTCTCGGTCGAGCTGCCGGAGAGCTGCACGACCCGCTTGACGCCGGCCTCGCGGAGCTTCGCGTACAGGCCGGGCATGTCGGGGAAGCCCGGCAGCAGGAACGCCGCCTCGACCCCGCCGAGCCACGGGTCCAGCGTGTCGAGCTCGTCGAGGTCGGCCTCGACCGCCTCGACGTGCTCGACCGGCTTCCACCGGGCCGCGCTCCGCACCAGGGCCCGGACCGGCAGGCCCCGATCCGCAAGGGCCCGAACGACTTCGCCGCCGACGTTGCCGGTGGCTCCCGAGACGAGGTACATGCCCGAATCCTAACGCGAGCGGTGTTCCGCACCGCCGCGTCAGGGGTCCGGTACCCTTGGTCCTTCCGGGTCCCCACCCCACAAGCATTCCGGAGTCCCATGCGGTTCATGGTCCTCGGCCCGCTCCAGATCGTCGTCGACGGGGAGCCGCGCCCCTCGCTCGGCAAGACCGCCGCGCTCCTCGCCGCCCTCCTGCTCGACCGCAACCGCCCCGTCAGCGTCGAGCGCCTCATCGAGACCGTGTGGCCCGACGACCCGCCCCGGACCCCGCAGCGGCAGTTGCAGAACCGCGTCGCCGAGATCCGCAGCCTCATCGGCGGCGACCCCGGCTGCGCCCTGGAGACCATCGGCCAGGCCTACCAGCTGCGCGTCGGCCCCGGCGGGATCGACGTGGACCGCTTCGAGTCCGGGCGCGCGTACGCCCGCTCGCTGGTCGAGGACGGCGACCCCGTCGAAGCCCTCGCCGTGTACGACCGCGCCCTGGGCCTGTGGCGCGGGCCCGCCTTCGCCGGGCTGAGCGGCCGCCTCATCGAGACCGGTGCGGCCGTCCTGGAGGAGTCCCGCATGGAGGTCGTCGAGGAGCGCCTCGACCTCCTGCTCCACTTGAGACGGTTCGATCTGGCGGCCGCCGAGGCGCGCGGGCTCCTCGCCGACCACCCCTTCCGCGAGCGCCTGGTCTGCCAGCTCATGAAGGGCCTCGCCGCCACCGGCCGCACCGCCGAAGCCCTTGAGGCGTACGAGACCCTGCGCCGCGCGCTCGCCGAGACCCTCGGCATCGACCCCGGCTCGCAGGTGCGCCAGGTCCACCTCGACATCCTCCGCGGCAACCTCGACCCGCACGGCCCGACCGGCGGGCCCTCGACCCGCTCGCGCCCCCGCGTCCCGCACCAACTGCCCGCGCCCGTCCCCGGGTTCGTCGGCCGCACGGCCGAACTGGCGCGCATCGACGACCGCTGGGCCCGCCGCGACGGCAAGGGCCCCTTGGCGATCGCCATCACCGGCATCGGCGGCGCGGGCAAGACCGCACTCGGCCTCGAATGGGCCCGGCGCCGCGGCGACGACTTCCCCGACGGCCAGCTCCACGCCGACCTCCGCGGCGGCGAGACCGGCGCCGCCCAGCCGCTCACCGTCCTCCACGGCTTCCTGCGCGCCCTCGGCGCCCGCCCCACCGACCTGCCCGGCGACCTCGGCCAGGCCGCCGCCAACTACCGGGCCCTCCTCGCGGGCCGCCGCGTCCTGGTGTTCCTCGACAACGCCCGCGACGCCGACCAGGTGCGCCCGCTCCTGCCCGGCGCGGGCGGCTCGGCCGTCGTCGTCACCGGCCGCG
>NZ_QFRW01000043.1:0-2234 GCF_003265355.1 Glycomyces dulcitolivorans
GGTCTCATGACCGGCCGGGGCCGCAGCGCGTCGCACTTGGGATTTGCGACCGGGCCCCGCCGTCCCGCGGGGCCCGGTCTCCGGAAGGAACCGAGGATCTGGTCGGAAGGGGCCCGGCGATCCGCCTCCCGGAAGCGCCGGGCCCGGTCAATCAGTTGATCGGCGGGTAGGCGTTCGCCAGCAGCTCCGCGAACTGCGCCGAGGACCAGTGGCCCGAGAGCGGCATGTTGCCGCGCGCCCCGGAGGGGTTGTTGCCGTTGCGGATGTTGCCGCCGTAGGTCGGGTCGCACATCCGGTCGAAGCCCTTGCCCTCGTCGTTCTGGATGAGCGTCGAGGAGCCGTCGGACTCGCCCGGGGGCTTGATCCAGACGTAGGCGTCGATCCAGGACTCGGGGTCGGCCTGCGGCCGCTCGCCGAGGCCGGCACCGGCCTGGTTGCACCAGTTGCCCTTCTGGTAGCGGCGGTCGATCCTGGACTGGTTCACGAACGTGACCGGGTCGGTCGAGGTCGACGTCGCGGTCGGGCGGTTCGGACCGCCCCAGCCGTTGCGGCTGGTGTCGATCAGCATGCCGATGTCGGAGTTGAACCCGCTCGCGATCAGCTCGTTGCGGAAGGCCTCGGTGAAGTCCTTCTCGTTGTTGAAGTCGTTCCAGTCCACCCACGGGAGGTTCGGGTTCTGGTTCAGCGCCTGACCGCCGACGACCTGGTTGACCGCCCAGTAGGGCTCCTCCAGCACCGAGTAGTTCGCGGTGTTGGAGATGAAGCCGTGGACGTCGTCCGCGGTCATCCCGTTCTGGCCGATGAGCGACCCGAAGAGGTCGGCCGCGGCGAAGAAGTTGTCGTACTGCGGGTTCGTGTCGCCCCAGCCGATCCAGCCGTGGTGGCCGGCGTCGATGTAGTTGTACGTGTTCGGCAGGGCGCCGAGCTCGGCCGCGGCGTACGAGACGCCGTTGACGTAGTTCCCGTTGGCCTTCATGGTGTCGCAGTTGGCGGTCGCGGTCGCCCGCGGCGTCACGTTGGTCACCAGGTTCGGCAGCGAGTCGATCTCGATGACGTTGACGATCCGCAGGTCCGCGTACTTGGCCAGCCCCTGGATGTCGACGATCGCGTCGATGTACTCGCTCTTGTACCTGGCGATCTCGGTCGCACCGAGCTGGCCGTTGGAGGCCAGGGCGGCGCAGTCGCGGCCGGGCAGGTTGTAGATGACGATCTGGATGACGTCCGCGCCCTGCTCCAGGGCCTCGTCGAGGTGGTCCTCCAGGCCCATCGAGCCGGTCGTGGGCGAGTCGTTGCCCAGGATCGCGCTGGTCTGGTCCAGCCACACGCCGGTCGGCTCGTCCGCGACGGCGCTGCCGCCGGGCTCGGCCGCGGCCCGCGCGGACCACTGCGGGTTCACGTAGACCTGCGCGCCGGTGTACGGGTTGTCGACCTTGTCGCCGCCGCCGGGGTCCGGGTCCTCACTGGTCGGAGGGTTGCTCGTGGGCGTCGTCGGCGGGTTCGTCGGCCCGTTGCACACGTCGCCGTTGATCCGGATGTTCGTCGGGGTCGTGGTGGAGCCGGCGCCGATGAAGCCGAACACCTCGCGGCTCTGGCCGGAGGCGATCGTGCCGTTCCAGCCCACGTCCGAGCCGGTGAACGAGGTGCCGCTCTGCGACCAGCCGACGTTCCACGCGTTCGAGACCGTGGTGCCGGACGGGAACGTCCACGTGAGGTCCCAGCCGTTGATCGGCTCCTGGGCGGTGATCGTCACGTTGGCCTGGAAGCCGGAGCCCCAGCTGCTGACGATCTTGTAGTTGACCTGACAGCCCTCTTCGGCGAGTGCCTGGTTCGCCGAAGCGAAGGTCAGACCGGTGGCGGCGAGCGCGGCTACCGCGACGCCGGCGATCGCCAGTCTCCTTCGTCTTCTAGGTACTTGCATTTTTCGATGTCCTTCGGAGTCGATGGGGGGCCGCGATGGCAGCCCGGAACGGGTGTCCACCGAGGGAAGCGCTCCCAAGATGTGCATTGATAATCTCCGATATATGGATGGACTGTCAAGAGGTCCAGCAGGATATTTCGCGCATGGAAGCGATCTGGCCACCGCTTTCACGCTCGCGCGATCGATCGGCAAGCGCTTGAATCAGTGAAAACGCTCCCGCGCCCATCCGAAGGGATGCTTAGAAAAAGTCCGCTCCGCGCACGCGGAAGCGGGGCCGCGCCTCTGCGCGGCCCCGCTCCGGGGCGGAGTGCCGGTC
>NZ_QFRW01000043.1:2247-6520 GCF_003265355.1 Glycomyces dulcitolivorans
CCGCCCTCTAGCTCAGCGGCGGGTACGCGTTCTCCAGCAGCTCCGCGAACTGCTCGGAGGACCAGTGGCCCGACAGCGGCATCTCGCCGCGCGCGCCGCTCATGTTGAAGTTGTTGCGCACGTTGCCCTCGTACGCGGGGTCGCACATCTGGTCGAAGCCCTTGCCCTCGTTGTTCGGGATCTCCTCGGAGGCGCCGTCGGACTCGCCCGGGGGCTTGATCCACACGTAGGCGTCGATGCCCGCCTCCGGGTTCACCTGCGGGCGCTCGCCGAGGCCGGCGGCGTCCTGGTTGCACCAGTTGCCCTTGTTGAACCGCGGATCGATGCGCGACTCGTCCACGAAGGTCACCGGGTCGGTCGAGGTCGACGCGCCGGTCGGCCGGTCCGGGCCGCCCCAGCCGTTGCGGCTGGTGTCGATGAGCATGCCGATGTCGGCGTTGAACCCGTTGGACACCAGCTCGTCGCGGAACGCGGTCGAGAAGTCGATCTCCCCGTTGTAGGCGTTCCAGTCGACCCACTTGACGTCGCCGTTCTGGTTGAGCGGCTTGCCGCCGACGACCTGGTCGACCTCCCAGTAGGGCTCCTCCAGCACCGAGTAGTTCGCGGTGTTGGTGATGAACCCGTGCACGTCGTCGGCGGTCATGCCGTTCTCGCCGATGAGCGAGCCGAACAGCGCCGCGGAGGCGTGGAAGTTGTCGTACTGCGGGTCGTCGTTGGTCCACCCGATCCAGCCGTGGTGGCCCGCGTCCAGGTAGTTGTAGGTGTTCGGCAGGGCGCCGAGCTCGGCCGCGGCGTAGGAGACGCCGTCGACGTAGTTCCCGTTCGCCTTCATGGTGTCGCAGTTCGCCGTCGCGGTCGCGCGCGGCGAGACGTTGGTGACCAGGTTCGGGAGCGAGTCGATCTCGATGACGTTGACGATCCGCAGCCCGGAGTAGGCCGGGTCGGACTGGATCTCGGCGATCGGGTCGATGTACTCGCTCTTGTACCGGTCGATCTCGTCGGCGGCGAGCTCGCCGTTGGAGGCGAGCGCCGCGCAGTCGCGGCCCGGCAGGTTGTAGATGACGAACTGGATGACGTCCGCCCCCTGCGCGACGGCCTCGTCGAGGTGGTCGCGCAGGCCCATGGAGCCGGTGGTGGGGGAGTCGTTGCCCTCGATCGCGCTGATGCGGTCGAGCCACACGCCGGTGGCCTGGTCGGCGATGGCGTCGCCGCCGGGCTCGGCCGCGGCGTTGGCCGACCAGACCGGGTTCACGTAGACCTGCGCCCCCTCGTAGGGGTTGTCGACCTTGGCCTGCGCGGCCTCCAGGTCCTGCGCGCCGGCGGTGTTGACCGCCAGGGCGCCGGCGGTGGCCGCCGCTGCGGCCGCGGCCGCCAGTGCGGCCAGGCGCCGGGGTTGTCGTCTGCTTCGGTTGAGCGTCATGTGCCTTCCCTTTGCTTCGTCGGCTGGGGAGCGGCGCCGCGTGTACCGGGTCCCACGGAAGCGCTCCCAACATCACATCGAAGTTTGCCTATGTATCAGTGTGATGTCAAGAGGGTTGCGACCAGAGAATCCGGAAAAGTCAGATTGGCGGCATAGATGGCGACTCAGGGTATTGATCCGACTTCAAAGAGTGGGCAATTGCCCTAAATGGAACAAATCATCTCCAATGTGGATTGGAGCGCTGCCGTTTTCGAGGCATGCGAAAAGCCGGTCCCTCGCGCGCGTCCTCCCTCGGCCTCGGCCGTGGTGCGCTGCGCTGGACCGGCTTGTGCCAGGCAGAAATATGCGGTTGGCGGTCGCCTTCGCGTGCGACCCCGTCAGGACTGGGCGTTGCCCGTTTCGAACGTGACCTGAGCTCCGGCGTCCCCTTCGAGCAGGGCCCGGACCTCGGACTCGCGGAACCGACGGTGGCCGCCCGGCGTGCGAATGCTCCCGATCCGGCCGGCCGCGGCCCAGCGCGTCACCGTTTTCGGATCGACGCGGAACAGCGAGGCGACTTCGCCGGGTGTGAGTAGGCGGTCCTCGGTCTCCATGATTTCTTCCTCCCCGTGATGAAGACTCACTTCGTGCGTTAAACCCATTACACCACTATTCAGTCAAACCTGCCATGAGTTCTTGGACATACTTTCGGTCGGTAGGTACTGCCTGAACGTACCACGCGTATGTCAACGGCGCTCTGAGCCGTTTCCGACGCTCTAGGAGTTTGCGGGGATGAGGTAGGCACAGGACCCAAGCGGTAACTCCCGTTATCCTCATGTAGTGGACGAGATCGACCGGACCATCGTGAACCTGCTGCGCGCCGACGGGCGCACCTCTTACGCCGAACTGGCGCGCAGGGTCGGGCTCACCGCGCCTTCCGTGCAGGACCGCGTCGTGAAACTGGAGCGGAACGGCGTCATCGCGGGTTACACCGCCGTCGTCGACTCCGAGGCGATCGGACTCGGGATCACGGCCCTCATAGGCATCATTCCCGACAATTCGGCTGACCACCTGGACATCTGCGAACGGCTCCGCGCCATTCCGCAGATCGAGTCGTGCTATTTCCTCGCCGGCGTCGAGTGCTACCAGCTCAAGGTCCGCGTCCCCAAGATGGCCGACCTCGAACAGCTGATCCACCGCGTCGGCGCGATCCCCGGGGTCGCGCAGACCCGCACCACCATCACGCTCTCCACCAAATGGGAGGACCGGCCGCAGCCGATCCCCTCGGACGGGGACGACCATGGAGTCGATTGACCGCACGCGCGATCGGCTCTGGACCAACTGGGCGATCACCACAGTGGAGGCCGACGCGAACCGCTCGGCCGACACCCACCTGCTCCCCTTCCCTTTGCCGCCCGAGTGGGGCGTGGACCTGTACCTCAAGGACGAGTCGGCCCACCCGACCGGCTCGCTCAAGCACCGCCTCGCGCGCTCGCTGTTCCTGTACGCGATCTGCAACGGCTGGATCGACGAGGGCACGCCGGTCGTCGAGGCGTCCAGCGGCTCGACGGCCGTGAGCGAGGCGTACTTCGCGCGGATGCTCGGGCTGCCGTTCACCGCGGTCATGCCCGAGTCCACCAGCAGCGCCAAGATCGCGCAGATCGAGTTCTACGGCGGCAAGGCCCACCTGGTGCGCGAGGCCTCCGCGGTCTGCGCCGAGGCCGAGCGCCTGGCCGCCGAGACCGGCGGGCACTTCATGGACCAGTTCACGTACGCCGAGCGGGCCACCGACTGGCGCGGGAACAACAACATCGCCGAGTCGGTGTTCGAGCAGATGCGCCTGGAGCGCCACCCGGTCCCGGCCTGGATCGTGGTCGGCGCGGGCACCGGCGGCACCTCGGCGACCATCGGCCGGTACGTGCGCTACCGCCGCCACGACACGAGCCTGTGCGTGGTCGACCCCGAGCACTCGGCGTTCTTCGCCGGCTGGCGCGACCGCGACTCCGAGGCGGTGGCCGGCCGCGGCTCGCGCATCGAGGGCATCGGGCGCCCGCGCGTGGAGCCCTCGTTCATCCCCGGCCTCGTCGACCGGATGGTCAAAGTGGACGACGCCGAGTCGATCGCGTGCATGCGCTGGGCCTCCGAGCGGATGGGTCGCCGCCTCGGCGGCTCGACCGGGACGAACCTCGTCGCCGCGCTGTCGCTCATCGCGGAGATGCGCGAGGCCGGCCGCGGCGGCAGCATCGTGACGCTGCTGTGCGACTCCGGGCAGCGCTACGGCGCGACGTACTTCGACGACGACTGGGTCGCGTCCCAGGGCATCGACCTCGCGGCGGCCGCCGAGCGGCTCGCGCCGATCCTGCCCGCCTGACACGTTCGGGTGAATCGGGGCCGTGCGGGGCTGTTTCTGTCGTACCCCTCGCGGAAGGTGGAGGCCTATGCTTCCCCTGGGAGGGTGGGGGGTAGGGATGGTAGTACTCCTACCCCACCCACCCCGCCCTTCGGGCGGAGCGCGTCGAGAAGCGCACTCGCGAAAGGCTTGTGCGAGCGCTTACATCGGGTTACGATACTCGCCAAACAAATCGATACCCATGAGTACATAGATCCCTGACGAGGCCCGGCACCGCCGGGGGATCACGGCACCGGAATCGCGCGGCGGACTCCGGCGCGGGGTTGAATCGTTTCATGCGGCTGCTCGCGGCATGCCGGACGACCGTCCCCGACTTCGACCGATCCCTCCCCTCCCCGGGGCCGCGGCATGACGGCTCGTCATGCCGCGGCCCTCGACTTCGAGCTCTGGAGCGCACATGCAGAACCCGACCGAGCGCCCGAACCCGTTCGGCGCCAAGCTCACCCGCCGCTCGCTCGGCCTCC
>NZ_QFRW01000044.1:0-2345 GCF_003265355.1 Glycomyces dulcitolivorans
GCCGCCGCGGCCGCCCTCGACCGGGTCGGGCTCGGGCACCGGACCGGGCACCGCCCGCACCAGCTGTCCGGCGGCGAGCGCCAGCGCGTGGCCATCGCACGGGCGATCGTCGGCGGGCCGCGCCTGCTGCTCGCCGACGAGCCGACGGGGAACCTCGACTCGGCCTCGGGCGCAACAGTGATGGGCCTGCTGCGGGGGCTCCACGAAGGAGGGACCACGATCGTGGTGATCACGCACGACCGGGACATCGCGGCGGGCCTGCCGCGGCGGATCGAGATGCGCGACGGGCGGATGGTGCGCGATGCGCTGGACTGACCTGCTGCGCGTCGGCGCCCACGGCCTGCGGGCCCGCCCGCTGCGGGTGACGTTGTCGGCCATCGGGATCGCGATCGGCATCGCGGCGATGACGGCGGTCGTGGGGATCTCCTCGTCGAGTTCGGCCGAACTCGACCGCAAGCTCGATGAGCTGGGCACGAACCTGCTGACGGTGGCGCCGGGGCAGTCGCTGTTCGGCGGCGAGTCGCAGCTGCCGCTGGAGGCGGTCGCGATGATCGAGCGGATCGGGCCGGTCGAGTCGGCCGCGGCGACCGGGACCGTCCCGGACGCGAAGGTGTACCGGACCGATCAGATTCCCGAGAACGAGTCGGGCGGCATCGCGGTCAAGGCCGCCGACGCCGACCTGCTCGACGTCGTCGGCGCCTCGCTCGCCGAGGGGCAGTGGATCGACGGGGCCGCCGGGGACTTCCCGGCCGCGGTCCTCGGCGCGGACGCGGCCGCGGCGCTGGGCGTGGGCGCGGGCCCTGACGTACAGATCTGGCTGGGCGGGCAGTGGTTCGCGGTGGTCGGGGTGCTGGAGCCGGCGGAACTGGCGCCCGAACTCGACAACGCCGCGCTCGTCGGCTGGGACGCGGCCGAGGCGTACCTGGGCTTCGACCTGCACGCCACGCAGGTCTACACGCGGGCCGCCGAGTCGGCGGTGACCGACGTGCAGGCCGTGCTCGGGGCGACGGCGAACCCGGAGCACCCCGAGGAGGTCGAGGTCTCGCGGCCCTCGGACGCGCTGGTCGCGGCCGAGGCGGCGGAGGCGTCGTTCACGGGGCTGCTCTTGGGGATCGGCGCGGTGGCGCTGCTCGTGGGCGGGGTCGGGGTGGCGAACACGATGGTCATCTCGGTCCTGGAGCGGCGCGGCGAGATCGGCCTGCGCCGGTCCCTGGGGGCGACCCGGGCGGACGTGCGCGGGCAGTTCCTCACCGAGTCGCTGCTGCTCTCGCTCCTGGGCGGCGCGGGCGGGGTGGCGCTGGGGTCGCTGATCACCGCGTCCTATGCGGCGTGGCAGGGCTGGCCGCCGACGATCCCGGCGTGGGTACTCGGCGGCGGGGTGGTCGCGACGGCCGCGATCGGCGCGGTCGCGGGGCTCTACCCGGCGGTGAAGGCCGCGCGGTTGTCGCCGACCGAGGCGCTGACCTCGCATTGAAGAAAGGGCGGCCCCCGGTGAAAGCCGGTCGGGCCGCCCTGCTAAATTATGAGGGGAAGGCCGGTTGGGCCTTCTTTTTTTGTGCCTATGAACGGGTCAGCGGACCCAGGACTGCGATGAGCTTGAGCTTCTCCTCGGCCTCGCTTCGGGGCGCGGCGGTGAGCACGAGCAGCAGCTGCGACTGGTCCTCGGTCCACAGCGTCTGGCAGTCGACCTCGATCGGGCCCACCTCGGGGTGGACGATCGTCTTGTGGTCGGTGAAGCGCTTGGCGACCTGGTGCTCCTCCCACACCGCGACGAACTCCGGCGAGGTCTTCGACAGGGCGCGGACCAGTTCCCCGGCCTTCGACTTCGCGCCCATCGAGCCGTAGGCGGCGCGCAGCGTGGCGACGACGGCGCGGCCCTGGCGGTCCTGGTCGTCGGCGGGGTAGCGGTCGCGCTCCTTGGGGCGGGTGAACCAGCGGTAGGCGTCGTAGCGGTCGAGGCCGGTGAACGAGGTCCAGTCGCCGAACAGGGCCTTCGCGAGGTCGTTCTGGACGAGGGTCTCGCCGAGGTTCGACAGGATCAGCGCCGGGGTGTCCGTGAGCCGGTCGAGGACGCGCAGCAGCGCGGGGGCGACGTGGGTCGCCTCAGACACGCGCGTGGGGACGCCGTGGCCGGCCATCTGGAACAGGTAGTCGCGCTCCTGGTCGGTCAGGCGCAGGGCGCGGGCGAGCGAGGCGAGCATCTGGACGCTCGGCTGCGGGCCGCGCCGCTGTTCGAGTCGGGTGTAGTAGTCGGTCGACATCGCCGCGAGCGCGGCGACCTCCTCGCGGCGCAGGCCGGGCGCGCGGCGGCGGGCGCCGGGCGGGAGCCCGACGTCCTCGGGCCT
>NZ_QFRW01000044.1:2361-6924 GCF_003265355.1 Glycomyces dulcitolivorans
GGCGCGCAGGAACTCGGCGAGTGCGGTGCGGTCCATGCCTCCAGTATCGGGCCGATCGGGCCCGCGAACCAGGGACCGGCGATCCCCCGACAAGCGGTCTCTGCACATCGGCGGCGGTTTCGCCCAGGCTCGACTCATGGACATTTCAGGGAACGTCATCTTCATCCCGGGCTCGACCGGCGGCATCGGCCTCGCGCTCGCGCTGGCCCTCCAGGCGAAGGGCAACCGGGTCGTCGTGGGCGGGCGGCGCACGGCGGAGCTGGAGCGCATCGCCGCGGAGCACCCGGGCCTCGACACCGTCCGCATCGACACCGCCGACCCGGCGAGCGTCGAGGCCGCCGCGAAGGAGGTGCTGGAGCGCCACCCGGACCTGAACGTGCTGGTCACGATGGCCGGGATCATGCGCGCCGAGGACTGGCGCCGGCCCGAGGGGTTCCTGGAGTCGGCCGAGTCGGTCGTCAACACGAACGTGCTGGGCCCGATCCGCCTCATCGCGGCGTTCGTCGAGCACCTCCAGGCCCGCCCGGACGCGACGATCATGACCGTCACCTCGGGGCTGGCGTTCGCGCCGCTGCGGGCGACGCCGAGCTACAACGCCTCGAAGGCCGCGATCCACATGCTCAGCGAGTCGCTGCGGCTCCAGCTGGCCGACACGTCGGTGAAGGTGGTCGAGCTGGTGCCGCCGTCGGTGCGGACGCCGCTGACGCCCGGGCACGAGGACGACCCGCACGCGATGCCGCTCGACGACTACATCGCGGAGGTCATGGGGCTCATCGCGACCCAGCCGGATGCGCGCGAGATCCAGGTGGAGCGCGTCAAGTTCCTGCGCTACGCGGAGGTCCGCGGCGATTACGATCAGGTCGTCGGGGTCCTCAACGGCAATGAGCAGTTGAACGACTGAACCGTGAGCATGCCGGGCCCTCCTTCGGGAGGGCCCGGCGTTCGCGTCAGACCGCGGACTCGACGAGCTTCTCCAGGGAGATGAGCGCCTCGGAGGCGACCGCGGGGTCGACCGGCCCGAAGTCGGTCTTCACCTTCGGGTACCGCCAGCCTTCGAGGTCCTGTTCGGACAGTCGGACCTGCTGGAGGGTCTGGTCGCCGGAGGCGTCGAACTCGCCCGCGTAGAGGCCGGGGTCGAGGGCGATCACGATGTAGCCCGCTCCGCCGAGGCGGATCCAGACGCCGGGCTCGCAGCCGGCGTCCTGGGGTGCGGACCGGGTCCAGCCCCGCTTGACGAGCCCGAGGATCGCCCCGGCCGGCACGGTGACGCCCTCGAAGCGGCCGAGGACGCCGGTGCGCAGCTCCTCCTCGGTGAAGGCGCAGACCTGCCGCACGAGCTGTTCGAAGGGCTGCACGATCTCGTAGTCGGCGACGACCTCGGACCACGCCGCGAGCTCCTTGCCGAGGTGCACGGGGTGCGCGATGCGGACGGCCGCGTGCTCGGCGAGGACCAGCTCGTTCTCCTCGACGTCGGTCGGGGTGCGGTCCTCGGCGAGGCGGAAGGACACGGCTCCGGTGCCGTCGTCGGCGCTCCACACCAGGCGGCGGGCGAGGTGCCACACCAGCGGGTGCTCGGCGAAGTACTCGCGGAACTCGGCCGGCGTCCAGGTCCGCCCGGCGACCATGGCGCGTTCGAGGCGCTTGACCTGGTCGGCGGCGACGGTGCGGAGTTCCTTGCGCAGGTTCGCGAACCGCTTGTAGGCGGCGTCGGCGAGGTCCGCGTCGTCCTTGGCGGCGGGCTTGGGCAGGGACTTGCGCGGCTTGCCGTCGGCGTCGGTGACGAAGGGCTTGAGCTGCTCGTCGAAGCCGACCTTGAACCGCCTGGGGCCGTAGTCGAGGACGAGGGCCGACTCCTCGCGGAGCCCGAAGTCGGGCACGAGCCGGTCGGCGAGCTGCTCGGCGGAGAGCCCGAGGTTCGCGGCGATCGCGGTGATCTGCTCGCGGGCCTCCTGCTTGATCGCGGCGAACTTGGCCTTCTCGCCGATCCCCTGGATCGCGCGCAGGGCCGCCTCGGAGCCGATCGCGCCGAGGACCTGGAGGCCCTTGACGGCGCGGTGGTGCTGGTTCTCCCCCGGCCAGCGGCCGATGAGCGGGGCGAGGGCGCGCACGGTGTCGTCGTCGCCGAAGTGCATGAGCTGCATGAGGGCCCACGACTCGTCCCAGGGGGCGCCGGCGATGAGCCACTGCTCGAACAGGGCGAGGGAGAAGCGGGTCAGCGAGGCCCGGTCGCAGGTCTCGGCGAGGACCGCGACGCCGGCGTACTCGTAGTCGGGCGAGCCGAGGGCGAGGACGGTGGCGACGGCGCGGATCGCGGTGTCCGGCACGGCGAGTTCGCGTCCGGGGAGGAGGACCTGCGGGAGCACGGGCGGGGAGACCCACGGGCCGACCGCGGGGAGCTGGACGGCGGGGGCGAGCGGGTCGGCGTCGGCCAGGGCTTCGAGGGCCGCGGCCGCTTCGGGGCCGTACTGGGCGGCGGCTTCTCGGACGGTGTCGGAGTGGCCGCTCGCGGCGAGGTAGCGCAGGGCGGCCTCGGCGGCGGCCCGCGGCTTCTTGGTCTTGCCGAGCGCGTCGGGGACGAGCAGCGCGGCGGCGTCGGCGGGGTGCCGGTCGAGCCATTCGAACGCCAAGGGGCGCATGGTCTTCAGGCGCACGAGCGTGTCGGCCGCGAGGCGGGCCGCGGTGAGGTTGACGATGGGGAGGAACAGCCCGCGCAGCGAGGCGTTCAGCCCGGCCGCGATCGCGATCGGCTCGGCGGCGGCGTCGCCGTGGTTGGCGAGGATGCGCCGCCCGAGGCCCTCCCCGATGTGGCCGGTCGGCTTCCAGTCGGCGATGTGCGGGGCGACGAGCTCGGGCGGGGCCATGGCGAGGACGTCGTCCTGGAGGTGGGAGGGGACCTTCGCGAAGTCCTTCGCCAGCTCGGCGAAGTCGCGGTCGAGCTGGTAGCCGCGCAGGCCGGACTCGGCCTCGGCCCAGGCCTCGCGCTCGCCTTCGAGCCAGACGACGCGGTTGACCGCGGGCGGGGTGAGTCCTTTGAGGACGACCGGTGGGGTTTCGGGACTCGTTGCGTCCCAGGGCGGGGAGGCGAGCAGGGCCGGGAGCGCGTCGGCGGGGGCCGCCGGGAGGCGGTCGGCGGCGCCGGTCGCGTCCTCGACGACTGCGCGGACCGCGTCGGCCTGGGCGGCCAGGGCCGGGCCGAGGATCACCGGGTCGGAGTGCAGCAGCGTCGTGAAGCGTTTCACCGCAGCGGGTTCGGCGCCCGGGAGGCGGGCGGCGACGGCGCGGAGGGTGCGCTGGGGGAAGCGCGCGGCGGCCTCCATGGCGAAGGGCATCGCGGCCGCGTCGTCGAGGTTGTCGAGGATGAGGTCGAGTGCGGCGTCGTCGGGGACGGCCGCGAGCGCCTTGTAGAGGATCTTGCGCTCGTCGGTGCCGTGCCCGCGCCCGAACATCGCCTGGAGGACCGGCAGCGCGCCGGACCCGAGGCGGTCAAGGAGGTCGGCGACGTCCGCGAGCTGGAACCAGTGGTACCGCATCCCGCCCAGGGCGGCGCTGTCGAGCTGCTCGCGGGTGGTGACGACCCGCAGCAGCATCAGCGAGAGGTACGAGTTCGGCTGCTGCGCCATGTGCTCGGCGCAGACCTCGTCGAGCCAGGCCGACTCGCTCGGGAGCAGGAAGCTCACGACGAAGCGGTGCAACGGGTCGGCGCGGTGCGGCGCGAGCGCCTCGACGACGGCGGCGCGCTCGGGGTCGGGGAGCGCGGCGAGGTGCGAGCGGACCGCTTCGAACTCCTCGGAACCGTCGAAGCGGCTCAGGCGGTGGGCCTGGAACGACTGCGGGGCCAGGTGGATCGATTCGTCCTGGTCGTTCTTCTCGAACTCGACGAGGAGGTACTCGGCGAACGCGGCCGCGGCGAACGGCAGGCCGTGGTCGGCGGCGATCACGTCGAACACGGACAGACGGAAGGGCTGATGGCTGTACGAGGTCCGGACGAGGGCCAGGACGACGGCGGCACCGAGGAGGTCGGGCTCACCGTCGAGGAAGGCGCGGCCCGCGTCGCCGTGCCCGTCGGCGGCGAGGGCGAGGCGCTCGCGGACATGGGCGTCCTGGTCGGCCAGGAGCTTCCGGCCGGCTTCGACGTCGGGCCGGCGGAGCTTCGGCTTGCCGTTGCCGCGCCGCGGCCGCACGTAGCGGTTCCAGCCTTCGGGGAAGGCGAAGCGGTCCTCGTCGGGGAGCGCGGGAGTCTCGGTGTCGGTCACGGCCGCCAGTCTAGGAACCCGGTACGACACGCGGCGCGGGCGTCTTCGGGCTCAGATCAGGCGGCCCGCCTTGACGCGCAGGACGCGGTCGGCGAGGCGGTCGGCCGCGGCCTGCTCGTGGGTGATGAGCAGGATCGTCATGCCGCCCTTGCCTTTCAGGGCGGCGAGGAGGTCGAGGACGCCTTGGCGGGTGAGGGCGTCGAGGCCGGAGGTGATCTCGTCGCAGACGAGGACGTCGGGGTCGGCGGCGAGCGCGCGGGCGAGGGCGGCGCGCTGGAGCTGGCCGCCGGACAGGCGGCCGGGGCGGCGC
>NZ_QFRW01000045.1:0-2433 GCF_003265355.1 Glycomyces dulcitolivorans
GCCCCAGCAGCCCGCCGGGTACCCGGCCGCGCCGCACACGCCGCCCGGCGGCGCCCCCGCCGTCGGCTACCCGCCCCCGCCGCCCGAACGCGGCGAGGTCGGGTCCAAGACCGTCCAGACCGTGCTCCTGAGCCTCGGCGGGCTCCTCGTCGCGGCCGCGCTCATCATCTTCACCGCCGTCGCCTGGCGCAACATGGGCAACGGCGGCCGCGCCGCGGTCCTCAGCCTCGTCACCCTCCTGCTCCTGGCGATCCCCTTCCCGTTCAAGCGGTTCAAGCTCTGGGCCACCGCCGAGACGTTCGCCGCGCTCGGCGCGATCGCCCTGTGGTGCACCACCCTCGCGGGCTACTACCTGTACCGGCCGCCGGGCACCGAGTTCGGGCCCGACTCCGTCGGCGCCTGGACCGCCGGCGTGCTCGCCGTCCTCGCCGCCTACCGCGGCGCGGCCCGGCTCACCGCCACCAGCTGGGCGCTCCTGCCGCTCGCCGCGATCGGCGCGGGCTACTCGGCCGCCAGCGACCTCGGCCTCGCCGTGGTCCTCCTGCTCGCCATCGCCCTCGCGCTCGCCATCGGCGCGTGGCTGACCGCCCGCTACCCGGGACGTTACGAGCGCTCCGACCTGTGGGCCTCCCGCTTCCTCACCTGCGCCGCCGTGGTCGCCGCCTGCTCGGCGGGCCTGCGGGCCGCGTTCGGCCTCGACGACCCGGTCGTCCAGCCCGTCGCCGCCGCCGTCGCGCTCGTCGCGGCCGCGAACCTCGTCGGCGTCGGCTTCGCCAAGCGCCTGCGCGTCTCCCTCACCTCGATGCTCATCGTCGCCTCCGCGGCCGGGTCGCTCGTGCTGTGCGCGTGGACGCTCGCCGTCCGGTCGGGCTCGGCCGAGCTGATCGTCCCCTCGGTCGCGCTGTTCGCGGCCGCGGTGACCCTGTTCGCCGCCATGGCGACCCGCGTGGACACGTGGGGCTTCGCGAACGCGCTGGGCGCCGGGCTCGCCTCGCTCGCGGTGTTCGCCACGGTCGCATTCGACGCGCCCGATCTGAGCGCCTACTTCGTCGCGTTCCTCGCCGCCCGCCTGGTCGCCCCGCTCATCGGGGACCCGCTCGGCGGCCCGCTGCGGATCGCGTCGTACCTGATCGCAGGCGGGACCGCGGTCGCGGCCTCGCTGTTCACGCTCGGCGGCATCACCGTCCTCTTCGGCGCCTCGCCGGCCGGGGCCTTCACGTGGGAGATCCCGATCGTCCTGGTGGCCCTGGCGTTCGCGGCCGTGCTGCTGCCGGTCCGGTTCCGCGTCCAGGGGGCGGCGCTCGCCACGACGTTCGCGGTCGTCTCCGCGTCGGTCCTGCTGTGGTACTCCGACCCCGACCGCTGGGACGCGATCCCGTTCACCGGGTTCGTGCTGTGCGCCGTCATCGGCCTCGTCACGGCCCTCGCGTCGCGGACGCTCGCGGGCCGGTGCGCGGGCTGGGTCTCGCTCGCCGTGTGGGCGCCCATCGCGGCCCTCGCCGCCTCCAACTCCTCCACCGTGGACCCCGGTTCGGGCTGGATCCCGTTCTGGCTCACCGTGGCCGCCGCGGCGATGCTCGTCGTCGCCGCGGGCGCGCCGCGGCGCAGCCGCCCCGACCGGGTCCTCGCGTCGGTGCTCGCGCACATCGTCGCCGGCATCGCCGTCGTCAGCGGCATCTACACGTGGATCGAAGCGGTCTGGGACGGCACGGACGGCCGGTTCTTCATGCCCGCCCAGTTCGGGATCTACACGCTCGCCCTGGCCGGGACCGCGATCATGGTGCCGGTCCGCAAGTGGGGCTACATCAACGCGGCCCTCGCGACCGGCACCGCCGGCTGGTGGCTGCTGCTGGCCGCGCAGGAGGTGGACACGGTCGAGTTCTTCACCGCGCCGCCCGCCGCCGTCCTGTTCCTCATCGGACTGTGGCGCCTGGAGCGGCGGCCGCAGTCGGGGTCCTGGTCAACGCTCGCGCTGCCGATCGTCATCGGTATGGGCCCGAGCCTGCTCCTGGCGCTCGGCGACGGTGAACCCGCACGCCGCGTGGGCGTCGGCGCGGCCGCGATCGCCGTGATCATCGCCGGGCTCGGGCGCCGCTGGCAGGCGCCGCTCGTGCTCGGGTCGGTCGCGCTGCTGGTGCTCACCATCAACGAGCTGACGCTCGTGTGGGACTACATCCCGGTGTGGATCCCGCCGGCCATCGGCGGCGCCGTCCTCATCGGCGCGGGCGCGACCTTCGAGAAGCGCCGCCGCGACATCGCCCGGATCAGGGACGGCCTGAAAGCGATGCGCTAAAGCTGCAACCGTTCGGCGCCTCGCGGCGTCTTAAGTGATAGCACCGGGCGCGGCGGACCCAACAGGTCCGCCGCGCCGCTTTGCGTCCCGCGAACAACGCGGGCGCAGTAGTACGTCACATGTCACGCGTGACATGGTGC
>NZ_QFRW01000045.1:2470-11114 GCF_003265355.1 Glycomyces dulcitolivorans
TCCAGGGGCGCAGCTCCGTTTGGCGGCTCCTCGCGCTGGGCGGGGACACGCGTCCCGCTTCCCGCGGGCGCAGTGGTACATCACATGTCACATGCGACCCGGCGCGGAAGCCGCGCCGGGCGGTGACGGTCCGGCTCGCGCCTAGTGGTGGTGGTGCGCCTCGTCCTCGCCGCGGCGGTGGACCTCGGCGGCGAGGCGCTCGGTGATGGCCTCGGGGGTGAGGCCGAGGTCGGCGAGCAGCTGGTCGCGGGTGCCGTGCTGGTGCCAGCCGCGCTCGACGGCGAAGTCCACGAGCGGGACCTCGTCGCCGGAGTCGCGCAGGGCCTGGGCCAGCGCGTCGCCGAAGCCGCCGGTGCGGATGCCGTCCTCGACGGTGGCGACGAGCGGGTACTGGCCCGCGAGCTTCACGAGCGCGGCGGGCACCGGGGAGATCCAGCGCGGGTCGACGACGGTGGCCCGGATGCCCTGCTCCGCAAGGAGTTCCGCGGCCTTGACGGCGACGCCGGCGAAGGCGCCGCAGGAGACGAGGAGCAGTTCGTCGTCCTCGTGCTTGACGAGCACGTCGAGTCCTTCGTGGACGTCGACGGCGGGGATGTCGGCCTCGGGGACCGCGCCGGTGGGGAAGCGGAGCATCGTGGGTGCGTCGTCGACCGTCAGGGCCTCGGCGAACTCCTCGCGCAGGCTCGCGGCGTCGCGCGGCGCGGCGATGCGCAGGCCCGGGACGACCCGGAAGATCGAGGTGTCCCAGATGCCGTAGTGGCTGGGCCCGTCGGGGCCGGTGATGCCGGCGCGGTCGAGGACGAAGGTCACCGGGAGCCGGTGCATGGCGACGTCGAGGACGGTCTGGTCGAACGCGCGGTTCATGAACGTGGAGTAGACGGCGACGACGGGGTGCATGCCGTTCATGGCGAGTCCGGCGGCGGAGGTGACGGCGTGCTGCTCGGCGATGCCGACGTCGAAGACGCGTTCGGGGTGGCGCTTCATGAGCTTGTCGACGCCGGTGGGGCCGGGCATGGCGGCGGTGATCGCGACGACTTCGGGCCGCAGGTTCGCCTGGGCGACGAGTTCGTCGGCGAAGACGCCGGTCCAGCGGCGCTTGGAGGAGCCGGTGGCCTCGCCGGTGATGGGGTCGAACGCGGGCGGGGAGTGCATCTGCTCGGCTTCGTCGGCGCGGGCGGGGGCCCAGCCGCGGCCCTTCTCGGTGAGGGCGTGGACGATGACGGGGCCGCCGAAGCCCTTGGCGCGCTCCAGGGCGAGGGTGAGTTCGGTGATGTCGTGGCCGTCGACGGGGCCGACGTACTTGATGCCGAGGTCGGAGAACATGCCCTGGGGGGCGAGGGCGTCCTTGAGGCCGGTCTTGGCGGCGTGGAGGCCGGCGTAGGCGGCGCGGCCGAACACGGGGATGCGTTCGACGAGTTCCTGGATCTTGCGGAGGGCGGGTTCGTAGCCGGGGTTGAGGCGCAGTGCGGAGAGGCGCTTGGCGAGGCCGCCGACGGTGGGGGCGTAGGAGCGGCCGTTGTCGTTGACGACGATGACGAGTTTGAGGTCGTCGCGGGCCGCGATGTTGTTCAGGGCCTCCCAGCACATGCCGCCGGTGAGGGCGCCGTCGCCGACGAGGGCGACGACGTGCCGGTCGGAGCCGGAGAGGGCGTGGGCCTTGGCGAGGCCGTCGGCGTAGGAGAGGGCGGTGGAGGCGTGGGAGTTCTCGACGAGGTCGTGGGGGGACTCGGCCTGGCTGGGGTAGCCGGTGAGGCCGCCGCGGCTGCGCAGTCCGCCGAACTGCCCGGCCCGGCCGGTGAGGGCCTTGTGGACGTACGACTGGTGGCCGGTGTCGAAGACGACCTGGTCGTGGGGGGAGTCGAAGACCCGGTGGATGGCCATGGTGAGTTCGACGACCCCGAGGTTGGGACCGATGTGGCCGCCGGTCCGGGCGACCGCGTCGACGAGGAATCCGCGGATCTCCTCGGCCAGTTCGGGCAGGTCCGCCTCGTCCAGCGACTTGAAGTCGGCCAGCCGGCCGATGCTCGACAGCAGCGGGCCGATCTCGGGTTCGTCGTGCGGGTTCATAACGCGGAAGTCTATCCGCGGCGGCGGTTGGGCGGAACCTCCGCGAGTGCGCCTGGGACGTGTCTCATGCAGGCCGGGAGGCCGTGATCTGGGAGTCGCGGGGTTTTTCATCCGTTGGGGGGACGGCACGCGTGTCTGTCGGAAAGCAGTCAGTCCCCGAAAGGGACACGCCGTCCGAAAGCCCGGCTCCTTCGTGATCGAAATGTGATCATCCCAACATGGACCTCATCGACCTGCACCAGAACACGGAATGGCCGGCGCGCCTCGATCAGGTGTTGAGCTCCTCGCCGGTGGACTGGGGCGACCGGCGCGACGCCGTCAGGGAGGTGTCGCCGGGGCTGGCGCGGCTCCAGCGGATGTCGGCGGTGCCGCGGTTCGACCTGGACGTGGTCGATCCGGAGGTCTACGAGGGGATCCTGGTGGACGCGCTCGCGGCGGCCGCGCGCGGGGGCGCGGTCTACACCGAGCTGCGCCTGCCGCAGGAGTCGGTGGTGTATCCGCAGTTCATGGAGCGCTTCGAGGCGGCGCGGTCGCGGGTGACCGAGGACTACCCGGAGTTCGACGCGGGCGCGGTCCTGAGCATGAACCTGTGGGACCCGATGCTGCGGGAGCTGTGCGACGCGTTCGCCGACGCGGCGGCGGCGGGCCTGGCGGGCGTGGAGATCATCTACGTCCCGTATGCGGCGGAAGCGGACTGGTCGCGGGGCCGGGTGGTGGCGGAGGCGGCGGGCGCGGCGGGCCTGGGGGTGACGGTGCCGGCGGGGGCGTTCAACGCCTCGAACCTGGCGTCACTGGCGGAGATCGAGCAGATCGGGCGGATCGGGCACGCGGTCGGGGCGGCGACCGACCCGGGGATCATGCGGCTGCTGGCCGAGCGGGGGGTGACGGTGGAGGTGTGCCTGACGTCGGCGGTGGTGCTGGGGATGGTGCCGAGCCTGAAGGAGCATCCGCTGCCGCGGTTCCTGGAGGCGGGGATCGCGGTGGTGCTGGGGACGGATTCCCCGATGCGGATGGGCACGAACATCGCCGGGGAGTACGAGAAGGCGCGGGCGCTGGGGCTCAGCGACGCGGACCTGGCGGGGATGACCGAGCGCGCGAAGGCGTCGCGGCTGCCGTGACGAGCGGGGCCGCCGGTCACGGTTCGGCCTCGGCCAGGTCTCCGCACGGTCTCAATTCTGTCGAATGTCTGTTTGTAGACAATCAAACGGACGACAGTTCACGAACGCATTTCACGCCGTTCACCTGCTGAAACATTGGGAAGCGACGGCCCGTGTCTGTCTTCTCACGCGCTGCTCGGGTTGAAAAAACACCGCTGTCAACTAGTGTTCCGAGGGTTGCCGCCCCCCAAAGACGCCCGAGCCCCGGCAGCTTCGCGCCCTCCCCCGCCGCGAGCCGTCCCCGAGGCCGGGCCGCGAAAGGAAGCAATGCCAGCGATCGAAGTGGAGTCCCTGTACAAGGTCTTCGGCAAAGGCGCCAAGGGAGCCGTCGCCCAGCTCAAGGCCGGAGTCCCGAGAGACGAGCTGCCGAAGGGCGTCACCGCCGCCGTCATCGACCACTCCTGGGCCATCGAGCCCGGTGAGATCTTCGTGGTCATGGGCCTGTCGGGGTCGGGGAAGTCGACCCTGATCCGGATGCTCAACGGCCTCATCAAGCCCACCTCCGGGACGGTCCGGATCGGCGGCGTCGAGCTCGGGTCCCTGTCCGCCCGCGAGCTGCGCCGCCTGCGCCGCGAGAAGGTCAGCATGGTCTTCCAGCACTTCGCGCTCCTCCCCCACCGCACCGTCGTCGAGAACGTCGCGTTCGGCCTGGAGATCAAGGGCCTGGACAAGGCCGCGCGGCTGGAGCGCGCGAGGGAGGCCGTCGAGCTCGTCGGCCTCGCCGACCACGTCGACAAGCTGCCCGCGCAGCTGTCGGGCGGCATGAAGCAGCGCGTGGGCCTGGCCCGGGCGCTCGCCGCCGACACCGAGGTCCTGCTCATGGACGAGGCGTTCAGCGCCCTCGACCCGCTCATCCGCCAGGAGATGCAGGACCAGCTCCTCGACCTCCAGGGGAAGCTCGGCAAGACCATCGTCTTCATCACCCACGACCTCAACGAGGCCATGCGGATCGGCGACCGGATCGCCATCTGCGACGGCCAGGTCAAGCAGCTGGGCACCGCCGAGGAGATCCTCATGCACCCGGCCGACGAGTACGTCGCCGAGTTCACCGCCGACGTCGACCGCACCCGCGTGCTCACCGCCGAGGCCGTCATGGAGCCGTGCGGGACCCGCGACACCAGCGAGTTCACCACCGTGGAGTCGGACGTGCCGGTGAACGAGCTGTACGAGCCGGTCCTCAACTCCAAGGCGCCCTTGCTGGTCGTCGACGACAACGCCGACCCGCTCGGCGTGGTCACGCCCCGGTCCATCATCAAGTCGCTGGCGCCCGAGCGCGAGAGCGGCGACGCCGAACAGGAGCCGCAGCCCGCATGATCGAGTACCTCCGCAACTGGTTCTGGACGTACGTCTGGAAGCCCCTGCCCGACATGCCGTTCGGCGACTGGATGGAGACGTTCATCCGCTGGGCCCGCGACGCGTGGGCCGCCGGGTTCGACGCCGTCGACGCCGGCCTGGAGTTCCTGTACCTGCACCTCGCCGACGGACTCCTGTGGCTCCCTTCGGGAGTCATGGTCCTGCTGTTCGCCGCGGCCGCGTGGGCCGCGCGCGGCTGGAAGCTCGGCGTCGGCATCGGCCTGGGCATGTTCGTCGTCGCGTGGACCCCGTACTGGGAGCAGACGATGCAGACCCTGTCGATGGTCCTCGTCGCCGCGGCCATCGCGATCCTGCTGGCGATCCCGCTGGGGATCGCGGCCGCCGAGAGCCGGACGTTCTCGGCCGTCGCGCGGCCGGTCCTGGACTTCATGCAGACGCTGCCGGCGTTCGTGTACCTCATCCCGGTGGTGATGCTCTTCAGCGTCGGCGTCGTGCCCGGCATCATCGCCACGATCATCTTCGCCATGCCACCGGGCGTGCGCCTCACCGAACTCGGTCTGCGCCAAGTGGACGGCGAGGTCGTCGAGGCCGGGCAGGCGTTCGGCGCCTCCCCCGCGCGCATCCTGGTGCGGATCAAGCTGCCGCTGGCGCTGCCGACGATCATGGCCGGGCTCAACCAGGTCATCATGCTCGCACTGTCCATGGTGGTCATCGCGGGCCTGGTGGGCGGCGGCGGGCTCGGCGCGGTCATCTCAGGGTCGCTGGGCCGCCTCGACATCGCGGCCGGGTTCAACGCCGGCCTCGCCGTGGTCCTGCTCGCGATCCTCCTCGACCGCGTCACGCAGGGCCTGTCCGACCGCACCCCCGTGGCCCGGGCCGCACGGCTCGCCCGCTAGACCCCGAACGCCCCCGAGAAGATGGCGCGCGTTCGCGCGCGCCGGAAAGCAGGAGACATGCAACGACGTTCGATCATGAAGGGCGCCATCGCCACCGGTGCGACCGCCTCGCTCGCACTGGCAGGCTGCAGTGTTGAGGAGGCACCGGGAGGAGGAGCCGGGGACGCCGCCGAAGGGGTCGACTTCGGCCTGCCCGAAGGCGAGGGCGAGATCGTCATCGCCTACATCAACTGGGACGAGGCGGTCGTGGCCACTGAGCTGTGGCGCCAGGCCCTCGAAGCGTCCGGGTACACCGTGACGACCCAGGAGTTCACCGAGGTCGGGCCGCTGTTCGAGGGCCTGTCCTCGGGCGACCTCGACGTGTTCCTCGACGGCTGGCTCCCGATCACCCACCAGACCTATATGGAGACTTACGGGGACCGGCTGGAGCAGCTGGGCACCTGGAACGAGAACGCGGCGCTGACCGTGGCCGTGCCGTCTTATGTGGACGTCGATTCGCTGACCGACCTGAACGCGAACGCCGAGCTGTTCGGCGGCCGCATCGTCGGCATCGAGGCCAGCGCGGGGCTCACCGAGGCGGTGCAGAACAGCGCGATCCCGGCGTACGGGATCACGGACCTGACGCTGGAGACCTCGTCGACGACGGCGATGCTCACCGAGCTCGACTCCGCGATCGCGGCCGAGGAGCCGATCGTGGTGACGCTGTGGCAGCCGCACTGGGCGTACGCGAAGTACGACCTGAAGAACCTGGCGGACCCGGAGACGACGCTCGGGGAGGCCGAGACGATCAACGTCCTGGCGCGCACCGGGTTCGGCGAGGAGTTCGCCGACGTGGCGGCGGCGCTGGGGACGTTCGCGATGAGCGACGAGCAGCTGGCGAGCCTGGAGAACACGGTGTTCTCCGAGCACGGCGGCGACGTCCAGGCCGGGGTCACGGCGTGGCTCCAGGAGAACGCGTTCACCGACCTGGTCGCCTGAGACCCGCGCGCGGCGCGGCGGCGCTCGGGGCTTTGGGGGCCCCGCGGCAGGAACGAGGACTGAGCCGACCTCCAACGCCGCAGCGCCCGCGCGCGACGGGCCGCCTTCCCCGCAGGAGGCGGCCCCGGTGCGGGACCGGCCGATCCCCGGTCCCGCACCGAACCCCGGCCGACCGATCCTTGCCGGTCTCCGACCCGATGTCGGTCCCCCGAGGCATCATCGAACCGGGGGCGGCTCCGGACGCCCGATTTGTGAAGACTCGCCGAGACTCGCCCGATCCGCCCGGCCGCTGCCGACTTCGGCGTCGGGAAGCGTTCATTTGCATTGAAATATGTTGATGAGTCGGTTAATATGTGACATGGTAATCGGTCTCCGGGCCGATCGCCGCAGGTTGGCGGTGGCATTCCCCGGCATCGCGCACCGCATGGCGCATAGGAGCACCATGTCGTTCGACGACCTCGACAAGTCCACATCCCCCGACCGGGGCCCCGCGGCCCTCGGTTCGAACCTCAAGCGGCGGCGCCTGTTCCAGGGCGCGATCGCCGCGGGCGGCCTGGCGGCCGCCGGAGCCGGCGGCCTCGGCCTCGCCGCCGCGCAGGAGTCCACCGAAGACGTCGGCGCCCTCGCCGTCCACCCCGGCCTGCTGCACACCCAGGCCGACTTCGACCGCATGCGCGCCAAGGTCAACGCGGGCCTCGAACCGTGGCTCTCGGGCTGGAACAAGCTCATCGCGAACGGCCGCGCCCAGTCGACCTGGACGGCCCGGCCCACCGCGGTCATCATCCGCGGCGGCGACGGCCAGAACTACCCGCAGCTGTACAACGACATCCACGCCGCGTACCAGAACGCGCTGCGCTGGAAGGTCGCCGGCACGACCGCGCACCGCGACAAGGCGATCGAGATCCTGAACGCGTGGTCGAACACGCTGACGGCGGTCAACGGCAACGCCGACCGGTTCCTGGCCGCGGGCATCTACGGCTACCAGTTCTGCGCCGCCGCCGACATCGTGCGCGGCCAGAGCGGGTTCGACCTCGGCGCGTTCCAGGACATGATGACGAGCATCTTCCTGCCGATGAACAACTCGTTCCTCACCAACCACAACGACGCGTGCATCACGAACTACTGGGCGAACTGGGACCTGTGCAACATGGCGAGCAAACTCGCCATCGGCCTCATCTGCGACGACAACGCCATTCGCGACCAGGCGATCGACTACTTCTGGAACGGCGAGGGCAACGGCTCCATCGAGAACGCCGTCCCGTTCGTCTACTCCGGCGGCCTCGCCCAGTGGCAGGAGTCCGGGCGCGACCAGGGGCACTCGATCATGGGCATCGGCCTCATGGCGTCCATCATGGAGATGGCGTGGAACCAGGGCATCGACCTCTACGGCGCCAACGACAACGCGTTCGCGAAGGCCGCGGAGTACGTGGCGCGCTACAACCTCGGGCACGACGACCTGCCGTTCACCCTGTACAGCTGGGGCACCGGCCAGAACTGCGCCTACCAGGAGCACACCGTCATGGGCGCGGGCGGCCGCGGCCAGGCCCGCCCGGTGTGGGAGATGGTCTTCCACCACTACACGGCCCGCAAGGGCTTCGCGATGCCGAACGTCGGCACCATCTGCGGCACCAACAGCCCCGAAGGAGGCGGCGGCGACTACGGCACCACGTCCGGCGGCTTCGACACGCTCGGCTTCGGCACCCTCGCTCACGTCCGCCTCACGTGGGACGAGATGCCCGACAACCTGAAACCGCTCGGCTAGCGCCGGACCGCGGGCGGCCGGGCGCATCGCGCCCGGCCGCGACGCATGTCCCCCTCGCGTTGCCGGCGGTCGGTAGCATCCCGGCAGGACCTGTCCAGCCGACGAGCTAGGAGACCCGTTGTTCGGCATGCTCGCCCCCTGCCCGTCCCGCACCCCCGACGACCTCAAGCCCCGCTGGATGGGGCACTTCTGCGGCCTGTGCCTCGAACTGCGCGACGACGCCGGGCACCTGGCCCGGCTCACCACCAACTACGACGCCCTCGCCCTCTCGGTCCTCGTGGAGGCCCAGCTCGGCGCCGACGCCGACTCGCGCGACGCCGGGCCGTGCGCGCTGCGCGGGATGCGGCGCCAGACCGTCGCGACCGGGAGCGGTCCGCGGCTGGCCGCGACCGCCTCGCTGCTGCTGGCCTCGGCGAAGCTGCGCGACCACGTCGACGACGGCGACGGCCTGGCCGCCCGCCCCGGCGCCC
>NZ_QFRW01000046.1:0-2449 GCF_003265355.1 Glycomyces dulcitolivorans
CCCGGCCGGAAGGCCGGGGCCCGCGGCGCCGCTAGCGGTCCATCAGTGCGAAGACGCCCCAGCCGAGGTACTCGCGCTGGTAGCGCGCGTGCCTGGCGGGCGCGGTGTCGAGCTCCTCGCGCAGCTGCGCGTACAGCTCGTCACCGGGATTCGCGTCGAGCCAGCGGCGCACGTTGAGCCACTGGGCCGCGGCGTACCGGTCCCAGCTGTCCTGGTCGGCCAGGACCATCTCGACCACGTCGCACCCGATCTCCCGGAAGTGCTCCAGCAGCTCGGGCAGGGCGTGCAGCTCGTCTTTGAAGGCCATGTGGCAGCCTTCGACGGTCTCCTGGTCGGGCGGGTCGAGCCGCCAGTACGGCTCGCCGATCAGCATCACCCCGCCGGGGGCGAGGCTGCGCCGCAGCAGTTCGACGGTGCCTTCGACGCCGTCGCCGATCCAGGTCGCGCCGATGCACGAGGCGATGCCGACCGGCTCGTCGGCGACGTGCCCGGCGGCGTCGCCGTGCACGAACGACACCTGCTCGGCGACGCCGAGTTCGGCCGCGCGCTCGCGGGCCGCGGCGATGAAGACCGAGCTGACGTCGACGCCCGTCCCGGTCGTGCCGTGGTCGCGCGCCCAGGTGGAGAGCATCTCGCCCTTGCCGCAGGCGAGGTCGAGCATGGCCGTGCCCGGCTCGGGGCGGAGCGCCCGGCCGAGGGCCGCCAGTTTCTCAGGCGTGAAGGGGTTGAGCAGCCGGTGGCTGGACTCGCGGATGGTGAAGATGCGTGGGAGATCCACTGTGATCGATCGTCCTTCTGTCAGAAGTTGAGTGAGCGGCTGAGGTTCGCGGCCGGACGGATCCGGCCGCGGGCGCCTGGACGACCATCAAATGCACCTGCTTCTGTACTTGAGACGTGCGGAACGCCGCGACGCTACCGCCCCCTAGCGCACGTGTCCAACGGTTTATTCAGGCCCTCACGCGTAGTGGTCGACGATCTGCCGGGCGAGCTTCTTCATGTGCGCGACCGCCTCCGGCGGGCCGGTGACGGTGGCCGTGTCGGCGAACGCCAGGACCTGCCGTACGTCTTCGAGGACGCGGCACCGCAGCACCGCGTGCCGCCACCCGTCCTCCTCCGGTCCGCCGACCGTCAGGCGCGAGCCGAGGATGCGCCGCGCCCGCCCCACCTGGTACTCCTGGAGGCGAAGGCGCACTTCGAGGTCCCCGGCGGACTCCCACCCCGAGGTCAGGTCGGCGGCGACCGCGGCGAGGCGGGCGCCGGGTCGCAGCCGCCTGGCCGTGCGCAGCGGCTCCCACCGGACGACGCGTTGCAGGTTGAGCAGCCGCGGCCGGCCCTCCTCGTCGGCCACCAGGTACCAGCGGCCGCCCTTCGCCAAGAGCCCGTACGGGTCCACCGTCCGCCACACGGCCGCCTCGCCCTCCCGCTCGTACCGGACCCGGAGCCGCACCCCGCGGCGCAGGTCGCCGATGAGCGCGGCGGGGGAGACCCCGGCCGGCTCGGGCCCGAACCAGGGCCGGTTGTCGCTGACGACGAGGTCGCCCACCGGCAGCAGGTCGTCGGCCGGGCGCGTCCCGGTCACCTTGCGCAGGGCCCGGCCGCTGACCTCCTCGACGCCCAGGCGCCGCCGCTGGTCCCCGTCGAGTCCGGTGAGCGCCAGGTGCTCGCGCTCGGGCGGGGTCAGGCGGCTCGCGTCGAGCGCGCCGCCGGGGAGCATCGAGACGCCGCCGTAGCGGCCGCGACGCGCCAGGACCGGGAAGCCGGCGTCCTGGAGCCAGCGCAGGTCCCGCATCACGGTGCGGTCGGAGACGCCGGTCTCGGCCGCGAGGGCGGCGACCGTGGTGTCCGGGCGCGATTGCAGGGCCAGGAGCAGGGAGAAGAACCTGTCGGGAGTCACGGCCCGATTCTCCCAGAGAACCTGACGGATCCTGTCGGGTTTCGCGGCTACGGTGGCGCTCCCGACGGAAAAGGAGGGCATCATGCCCGCACCGAACATCTTCATCGTCTACGTCGCCGACGCCCCGGCCTCGGCCCGGTTCTACGGCGACCTGTTCGACATCAAGCCGGTCTTCGAGACTCCCGGCTACATCTCGTTCGAACTCGCCCCTGACAACCCCGGCGGCGGCATCGCCTTCTCGGTGTGGGGACGCTCGGGCGTGGACTTCGCCGCGAACCCGGTCCGCACCGGCGAGCTGTGCGTCGCGCTCGGCCGCGAACCGGGGGCGATCGACGCCTTGTACGAGGAGTGGAAGGCCAAGGGCGTCACGATCGTCGACGAACCCAGCGACGAGGTCTTCGGCCGCACCTTCGTGGCCGCCGACCCCGACGGCAACCTCATCCGGGTCGCGCCGCTCGACTGACCCCCGCGGGCGGCGGCCCGGGGCCGCCGCCCGCTTCCCATGCGCGCATGGCGATGCGAGCATCAACTGCCGCGGATCACACCGGTCCGCAC
>NZ_QFRW01000046.1:2466-8165 GCF_003265355.1 Glycomyces dulcitolivorans
GTACCGTTATCTTTGTCGGAGTCATCCGCCCCGGACGCGCCGCCCCGCGCGCCCCGACTCCTGCGAGGTCCCGTGCGCACCCTCCGATCCATTGCGGCCCAACCGCTCCCGGTGCGCCTGCTGCTCGTCAACCAACTCGGGGTCAACCTCGGCTTCTACATGGTCATCCCGTACCTCGCCGTCCACCTCGAAGCGAGCGCGGGCATGTCCCTCGCGGCGATCGGGATCGTCCTCGGCGTGCGCAACCTGAGCCAGCAGGGCCTCTTCCTCATCGGCGGCACCGCCTCCGACCGGCTCGGCCCGCGCGGCGTCATCATCGCCGGGTGCCTCCTGCGCGCCGTCGGCTTCGGCATGTTCGCCCTGACGCCCTCCCTGCCGGTCCTCATCGCCGCCTCGGTGGTCAGCGGCGTCGCCGGGGCCCTGTTCAACCCCGCGGTGCGCGCCTACGTCGCCGAAGCCTCCGGCGACCGCAAGGTCGAGGCGTTCGCCCTGTTCAACCTGTTCGCCAACACCGGCATGTGCCTCGGGCCGCTCGTCGGCAGCGCGCTGGTCGCCGTGGACTTCCGGCTCGGCGCCGCCGTCGCGGCCGCCGTCTTCGCCGTCCTCGCGCTCGCCCAGGCCCTCGTCCTGCCCGCGCACCCGGCCGCCCCCTCCGGCACCTCGATCCTCGGCGGCTGGCGAACCGCCTTTAACGACAAAGGCTTCCTCGCCTTCACCCTCGCCACGGCCGCGCTCTTCGCCCTCCAGAACCAGCTCTACCTGCTGCTCCCCAAGGCCGCCGTCGACGCGACCGGCACCGAATGGGCCACCGCCGCCGTCTTCGCCGCCTCCACCGTCGCGACCTTCGCCCTCCAGGTGCGCGCCACCGACTGGTGCCGGCGCCGCCTCACCCGCACCGCCGCGATCGGCCTCGGCCTGGCCCTCATCGGCGCCGCGTTCGTCCCGCCGATCCTCCTCCCGCCCCAGGCGCCCGCACTCCACTTCGCGGCCGTCCTCGCCTCGGCGCTGCTGCTGTCGATCGGCGTCATGACCGCGCAGCCGTTCGTCCTCGAACGCGTCGCCGACCAAGCGCCGCAAGGACTCACCGGCACCTACTACGGCGTCTACTACCTCCTCTCCGGAATCGTCGCGGCCGTCGGCACCGCCGCCGTCGGCCTCGTCGCCGACCTCGCCGGGACCGGGGCGCCCTGGGCGTCCTGGCTCTGCTGCGCCCTCCTCGGACTCGCCTCGGCCGCCCTCGCCATGCGCGGGACCCGCACCCCCGCCCTCGCGCACACCTCTTGAAACCCAACGAAAAGGAACCCGCCATGCAACCGCACCTCAGCCGCCGCGCCGTCCTCTCCGCCGCCGGGCTCACCGCCGCGCCCGCGCTTCTCGCCGCCTGCGGCACCGACCCCGCAGGGCCCGAGTCCGACACGCCCCAGACCGGAGGCACCCTCCGCGCCGCCTTCGCCGGCGGCGGCGCCGACGAGACCCTCGACCCGCACCGCGTCAACCTCTTCGCCGACGCCGCCCGCGCCAAGGCCGTGTTCGACAAGCTCGCCGACCTCGGCACCGACATGGCCGCCGTCCCGCGCCTCGCCGAGTCCTGGGAGCCCGGCGCCGACCTCGCCTCGTGGACCGTGACGCTCCGCGAAGCGACCTTCCACGACGGCAGCCCCGTCAGCGCCGCCGACGTCCTCTACAGCTACCGCCGCATCGCCGACCCCGAGGGGACCTTCCGCGCCAGGCAGGACCTCGCCCCGATCGACCTCGACGCCAGCACGGCCGTCGACGACCGCACCGTTCAGTTCGTCCTGCACCACCCCCTCGCCGAGTTCCCCAACACCCTCGCCGCCTTCGGTGCCTACATCGTGCCCGAAGGGACCGACGATTTCGCCGCCCCGATCGGGTCCGGACCCTTCACGTTCGCGGCCTTCGAACCCGGCCGCAGCTTCGCCGCCGACCGCTACGACGCCTACTGGGACGGCCCGGC
Organism: Glycomyces dulcitolivorans; assembly: GCF_003265355.1. Taxonomy (GTDB): domain Bacteria; phylum Actinomycetota; class Actinomycetes; order Mycobacteriales; family Micromonosporaceae; genus Glycomyces; species Glycomyces dulcitolivorans. The sequence goes on from NZ_QFRW01000046.1 coordinate 4,442, forward strand.
CCTCCTCGACCGCCTCGAAATCGTCGTCGCCGACGAGGAGTCCGCCCGCGTCAACGCCCTCCTCGGCGGCCAGGTCGAATACGCCCACGACCTCTCCGCCACCACCGCCCGCGCCAACGAGGACAACGACGCCGTCGCCCTCGTCGCCTCACCCGGCTCCAACATGCTCGGCTTCGCCATGAAGACCGACCGTGCGCCCTTCGACGACCCCCGTGTCCGCCAGGCGATGTTCCTCCTGTGCGACCGCGAGCAGCTCGTCGAGTCCGTCCTCTCCGGACGCGGCCGCATCGGCAACGACCTCTTCGGCCTCGGCTTCGAGCACTACGCCGACGCCATCCCCCAGCGCGAACGCGACGTCGCCGCCGCCCAGGCCCTCCTCGCCGAAGCCGGCGCCGCCGACCTGAGCATCGTCCTCGACACCGCCGACGTCGGCTCCGGCTTCACCGAGGCCGCCCAGATCTTCGCCGAGCAGCTCCGCGAAGGCGGCCTCGGCGTCGAGATCAACGAACGGAACGCCGACACCTACTGGTCCGAGGTCCTCACCGAAGGCCAGATCGCCTCCTACCGCTCCGGCGCCATGCCCATCGCCTCCCACATCTCCCAGCGCCTCCTCACCGACTCGCCCACCAACATCACCCAGTGGCACGACGCCGCCTTCGACGACCTCTACCTCCAACTCCAGTCCACCGCCGACGAGACCGCCCGCCAGGCCCTCTACGACCAGATCCAGCAGCGCCTCCACGACGAGGGCGGCTACCTCGTGTGGGGCTTCGCCGACTGGATCGTCGGCACCGCCGGCAACGTGCGCGGCGTCGAGCAGGCCCCCGCCAACACCCTCGACTGGGCCCGCTTCGACAAGGTCTGGCTCGCCTAGTGCTCGCCTACGCGGCCCGCCGCGCCGGACTCGGCGCCGTCCAGGTGCTGGCGGTCGCCGTCCTCGCGTTCGCGCTGGTCGAACTGCTCCCCGGCGACGCGGCCGTCGCCCTCGCCGGGGACCAGCCCGACCCCGAGGCGATCGAACGCATCCGCACCGCGATGCACCTCGACGAGCCCGCCCTCCAGCGCCTCGCCGACTGGATCGCCGGCCTCCTCACCGGCGACCTCGGCGCTTCGCTGACCTCGGGCCGCCCGGTCGCCGACATCCTCGCGAACGCCCTCGAACCGACGCTCGTATTGGCGGGCCTGACGCTGGTGTTGTTGCTGCCCTTGGCGATCGGCCTCGGCGTCGCGGCGGCCCGGCACCAGGGCCGCTGGCCCGACCGCCTCATCACCACGGCCACCGTGGGGCTGTACTCGGTGCCCGAGTTCGCGCTGGCCGTGCTCCTGGTGAGCGCCTTCGCGATCGGCCTCGCCTGGCTCCCGCCGACCGCGGTCGGGGTGCCTTCACTCCTGGCCGAACCGGCGGTCCTGGTCCTGCCGCTGCTGGTGCTGTTGGCGCGGCCGATCTGCTCGATCGCGCGGCTGGTGCGGGCGGGGATGATCGAGGCGCTCGACTCGGAGTACGTGGCGCACGTGCGCCGGGCGGGGGTGCCGGAGCGGCGGGTGGTGCTCGCCCATGCGTTGCCGAACGCCCTCTCGCCTGCGACTGCGCAGATCGCGAGGACTGCGGATTGGCTGCTGGGCGGGGTGATCGTGGTCGAGAGCGTCTTCGTGATCCCGGGCCTGGGGACGGCTCTGGTGGATGCGGTGAACGCCCGCGACCTGCCGGTGGTGCAGGGCATCGCGGTCGTCTTCGGCGTCACGACCGTGCTGGTGAACCTGGCCGCCGACCTGGTCGCCTTCCGCCTCGCCCCGAGACTGGAGATCGCCCGATGACCCGCAGGCGGGCCGAACTGGCGGCTATTCTTGTCCTTCTTTCGATTCCGCTCGGGATTGCGCTTGTGGGGCCGTTCATTCCCGCCGCTGCCGGGGACCGCACTCAGCCGTTCGATCCCGCCGCGCCCTGGCCCGGGACCGACCACCTGGGGGCGAGTGTGCTCGACGGGCTCCTGGACGGCGGCTGGGGCATCGTCGTCACCGCCGCAGCGGCCACCGCGCTCGCCTACCTCGTCGGGTTCCCCATCGGGCTCGCGGCCGCCTCGACCCGCCGGCGCTGGGTCGACGAGGTTCTCATGCGGCCCTTCGACCTCCTGCTCGCCCTGCCTTCACTCCTCCTGATGCTCCTGCTCGCCTCGATCGCGCCCCCGACCCCGTGGATGCTCGTGCTCATCGTCGCGTTCGTGAACCTCCCCGACATCGCCCGCATCGTGCGCGCCGCCGCGCTCGAAGCCGCCCACCGGCCCGCGGTCGAGGCGATGTGGCTCCAAGGCGAGCACCCCTGGCGCATCGCGACCGTCCACACCGCACGGTCGATCCTCCCCACCGCCGCAGCCGACGCGGGCGTCCGACTCGTCGGGGCGTTCTATCTCGTGGCCGCCGCGAGCTTCCTCGGCGTGGGCGCAGGCCCGGAGGCGAGCGACTGGGCCGTCATGGTCGACGTCAACCGCGGCGGGATCTTCCTGTCCCCGTGGGGCGTCGTGCTTCCGGCGGCGCTGCTGGTCGCGCTGTCGGTCGGGCTGAACCTCCTGTTCGACCGGCTGCTGAACCGAAGAGAGCCCGCATGAGCACCACCCTGGTCCGGGTCGCCGACCTGCACGTCACCGCCGGAGCCAAGACCCTGGTCGACGGCGCCTCCTTCACCCTCGACGCCGGCCGGATCCTCGCCATTGTCGGCGCCTCCGGCTCCGGCAAGACCACCATCGGCTCCGCCCTGCTCGGCGCGTTCCGACCCGGCACGGCCGCAACGGGAACCGTCGAGGTCGCCGGGATCGACATGCTCGCCTCCCCGAAAGGCCGCCTACCCGTCGCGCACCTGCCCCAGCACCCGGCCGCCGTCCTGAACCCCGTGCGCCGCATCGGCGGCGTCCTCGCCGAGATCGCCCCCGACCGCGACCGAATCGCCGACGCCCTGCGCCGCACCGGACTCGACGACCCCGCGTTCCTGCGCCGCTTCCCCCACCAGCTCTCCGGCGGCCAGCAGCAGCGCCTCGTCCTCGCCCAGGCGTTCCTGTGCGGCGCAAGGCTCCTCGTCGCCGACGAGCCGACCACCGGCCAGGACCCCGAGCACCGCGACCGCCTCGCCGCCGAGCTGCGCCTCGCCGCCGAAGGCGGCATGGCCGTGGTCCTCCTCAGCCACGACCTCGACCTGGTCGAATCAGTCGCCGACGAGGTCGCCGTCCTCGACCGCGGCGTCATCGTCGAGCACGGCGACGCCGTCTTCACCGCGCCCCGGCACGACTACACGCGCCGCCTCCTCGCCGCCCGCACCGTCGCGCCCGCGACCCCCGCCGATGCGGCCGCGCCCGTGCGCCTCGAAGCCGCCGGCCTCACCGTCACCGCAGGGAAGACCCGCCTCCTCGACGACGCCTCCTTCACCGCGCGGCTCGGCGAATGCCTCGCGATCCTCGGCCCGTCCGGCTCCGGTAAGACCACCCTGGGCCGCGCCGTTGCCGGACTCCGCACGGCCGTAGGCGAACTGCGCCTCGACGGCGACCCGCTCCCGCTGCGCGCCGGGCGCCGCACCCGCGCGCAGCGCGCCCGCGTCCAGTACGTCTTCCAGGACGCCCGCGCCTCCTTCGACGAGCGCCGCAGCATCCTCGACCAGGTCGCCCGCACCGCGGTCCGCCTGCGCGGCATGGGAACCGACGACGCCCGCGCCGAGGCCGGGCGGCTCCTCGCCGAGGTC
>NZ_QFRW01000047.1:0-2628 GCF_003265355.1 Glycomyces dulcitolivorans
GCACCGGCGCCGCCCGTGCCTGTGCGGGCGCAGCCCCGCCCGCTGCTCGCGCGCCGACGCCTCCCGCGCGTGGGCCTCCCGCGGCCGCACCGTCCTCGCCTCCGCGGCGATCATCGCGCTCATGCTCGTCATCGCCGGGCCGTTCCTCGCCCGCATGCAGGACGCCTTCGGCAGCCCCCTCGGCCCGCCGGTCCTGCGCGACTCCATCGGCGTCCAGACCGCCGACCCGCGCCTGATCCTGATCAACGCGCTCCGCATCGCCCACACCAACCTCGACACGCCCCTGTTCCCCCTCTCCGACGCCACGGCCGCGGGCATCAACGGACTCGCGAACCTCCTCGGCGTCGACCCCAACGACCCGCGGATCACGTTCGGCACCAGCCGGTTCCCCGTCCCGGCCTGGTATCCCGACGAGGACCGCGCCGCGTTCCCGCTCACCGGCCTCGCCTCCCTCGCGGGCCTGGCCTGGTTCGCGGTCAAGGGCCCGCGGCTGCGCCGCGCCTACGCCGCCGCGCTCGCGTTCGCCTTCATCGCCGTGGCCTGCACGGTCTCCTGGCAGCCGTGGGTCAACCGGCTCGTCGTCTTCCTCGTCGTCCTCGGCGCCCCCGCCGCCGGACTCCTCGCCGCCGCCCTCGTCAAGGGCATCGCCAGATCCGCCGGCGACAAGCGGCGCCGCCGCGCCGCCGTCAGCGCCATCTCCGTGTTCGCGGTCCTCGCCTCGATCGCCGGGCTCCTCACCGTCGCCTACGGCTACCCGCGGCGCCTCACCGGCGCCTGGTCGGTCTTCAGCCTCACCGACATGGAGGAGCGGTTCGTGCGCCGCCTCGAATGGCTCCCCCAGTACAAGGAGGCCGCCGCCGCCGTCAACGCCGCCGAACCCGAGACGGTCGGACTGGTCCAGGGCAACGACTCCTGGGAGTACCCCTGGTGGATCCTCATCCCCGACGCCGAGATCCTCGCCCTCGACTCGGTCGTCCCGGGGCACCCGGGCGCCGACCCGGAGGACGTGGACGCGATCGTGTGCGCCGAGGACCTCGACCAGTGCGCCGACCTCGTCCCCGACGGCTGGGAGTTCGTCGACCTCGGCACCGTGGCGTACGCCGTGCCGCCCGGAGCCTGAATGAGGATCGCGCCCCGGGCCCGTTAACCTGGGCCCATGCTGCTGAGTGATCGCGACATCCTCGATGCCGTCAAGTCGGGCCGCCTCGGCATCGACCCGTTCGACGAGGAGCTCGTGCAGCCCTCCAGCATCGACGTGCGCCTCGACCGCCGCTTCCGGGTCTTCAACAACCAGAAGTACACGCACATCGACCCCGCCGCGCAGCAGGACGACCTCACCTCCGCCGTCGAGGTCGCCGGCGACGAGCCCTTCGTGCTCCACCCCAGCGAGTTCGTCCTCGCCTCCACCCTCGAAGTCATCACCCTCCCCGCCGACCTCGCCGCGCGCCTCGAAGGCAAGTCCAGCCTCGGCCGCCTCGGCCTGCTCACCCACTCCACCGCCGGGTTCATCGACCCCGGCTTCTCCGGGCACGTCACCCTGGAGCTCTCCAACGTCGCGAACCTGCCGATCACCCTGTGGCCCGGCATGAAGATCGGCCAGCTGTGCCTGTTCGGGCTCTCCAGCCCCGCCGAGAAGCCCTACGGCCAGGGCGCGAACCTGTCCCGCTACCAGGACCAGCGCGGCCCCACCCCGTCGAAGTCGTGGATGCACTGGCGCACCTGGCCGACGTAAACGCGCGGAACTTACACCGCCGCGGACCCCCAATCGAGCGAATCGCCTGAATACGGGTGCTATCGGGCTTACCGTCGGGGTATGAACTTCACGCAGAGCTTCCAGAACATGATGGACAGCGTCGTCGCGTTCCTGCCGCGTGCGCTCGCGTTCCTCGCCATCCTCGTCATCGGCTGGTTCGTCTCCAAATGGATCGGCCGCCTCGTCGGGAAACTGCTCAACCGGGTCGGCCTCGACCGGGTCGGCGAGCGGTCCGGCCTGCGGCGCTTCACCGGCAAGTTCGAGCTGAGCGACCTGCTCGGCCGGGTCGTGTACGCGATGCTGCTGCTGTTCACGCTCCAGCTCGCGTTCGGGGCCTTCGGGAACAACCCGGTGTCGACGCTGCTCAACCAGCTCGTCGCCTGGCTGCCGCTGCTGTTCGTCGCGCTCGTCATCGTCGTGGTGGCCTTCGCGATCGCGAACTTCGTGTTCAACATCGTCGCCGGCACGCTGGAGAACACCGGCTACGGGAAGACCGTGGCGCGGATCTGCCAGGTTGCGATCGTGTTCTTCGGCGCGGTCGCCGCGTTCGGGCAGGTCGGCATCGCCACCACGGTGACCACGCCGATCATGTGGACCGTCCTCGCGATCATCGCCGGCGTCACCATCGTCGGCGTCGGCGGCGGGCTCGTCGCGCCGATGCGCGAGCGCTGGGAGCGGATGCTCTCCACCGCCGAGACCGAGGCCGGGCGCATGAAGGACGACATGCAGGACGCGTCCACGCACGACGCGACCGCGTCCATGTCGCAGACGTACAGCTCCGAGCGGTACGACGCCGCGACGAACACGCAGGTGCACGCGCCCGTGCCGCCCGCCGGCGCGCCCGCGATGGGCGAGGCGGGCGCGGCGGGCGAGGG
>NZ_QFRW01000047.1:2712-5651 GCF_003265355.1 Glycomyces dulcitolivorans
CGCACCGACACGAACGACCGCTAGCGTCCGTTCCGGGAGTCCATGTGTCCGGTCTCCCGGCCCGAAACCGAACGCGCTGCTCGAACGCCGGCCGCATCCCGTGCACGGGGGATGCGGCCGGTTCGCGTCCCGGGGCGGGCGCCCGTTCCGCCATGTGAAAGTGGGCTTTTGCTCCCTGCTCACCGGACTACGCCCGAGTAACCTCATCTGGGTGGAAAAACAAACAGCGGACGGACGGGGCGGGTCCAAGCGCCGCCGCGAGATCCTCGACGTCGCGGTCAAGCTGCTGGCCAAGCACGGCTACCACGGGGTGTCGATGGACGACATCGGCGCGGCCGCCTCCATCACCGGCCCGGCCCTGTACCACCACTTCAAGGGCGGCAAGGAGCAGATGCTCGCCGACGCCCTCATCCCCGTCTCCGAGCGCCTCCTCGCGGGCGGCCGCCACTGGGCGTCGGTCCACTCCGAGGACCCCCAGGCCGCGCTCGAAGCGCTCGTGGACTTCCACCTCGAAGTCGTCATCGACTCGCCCGAGATCGTCATCCTCCACCTCCACGAGCTCGACCGCCTCCCCGAGGAGCCGCGCCGCGAGGTCCGCAAGCTCCAGCGCGTGTACGTCGAGGAGTGGGTCGGCGTCCTGTGCCGCCTCCGCGACGGCCTCAAGCCCGAGCAGGCCCGCGTGCTCGCGCACGGCGCGTTCGGCCTCATGAACTCCACCCCGTACCTCTCGCTCGGCCAGGAGGTCAGCGCCGACGAGACCGCCGCCCTCTTGAGGGCGGCGGCCCTGAGGGCCCTCGACCCGGGCTGACCGCTCACCCGTCCGGGTGACATCGCGGCCGCCGGGCCCGGTTTTTGTCGGACCCGGGCGGAATGATCGCACCCAGGCTTCCCAGGGCGGGTGGGGATAGCATGGGCGTGAAGCGGTCCAACGACGGACGGAGTCTGCGATGCACCAGCCCGATCGGGTCTCGCTCAGGGAGGTCTCCCCGCGCGACGGGCTCCAGAACGAGCCGCCGGTGCCCACCGCCGACAAGATCCGCCTGATCGACGCGCTCTCGCGCACCGGCCTCTCCCGCATCGAGGCCGTCAGCTTCGTCAGCCCCAAGGCCGTCCCGCAGATGGCCGACGCCGCCGAGGTCTGGGCCGCGGTCGAGAAGCACCCCGGCATCCGCTACTCCGCCCTCGCCCCCAACCGCCGCGGCGTCGAGCGCGCCCTCGACGCCGGGTTCAGCGCCGTCGAAGTCGTCGTCTCCGCCTCCGAGACCCACAACCGGGCCAACATCGGCCGCAGCGTCGACGAGTCCCTCGCCGAACTCCCCGACATCTGCGCCCTCGCCAAGGAGCACCTCGCCTCCGTCGAGGTCGTCATCGCCACCAGCTTCGGCTGCCCCTTCGAAGGCGACATCGCCCCCGCGCAGGTCGCCCGCATCGTCGAGGCCGCCGAAGCCGCCGGCGCCGGGCGCGTCGCCTTCGGCGACACCACCGGCATGGGCACCCCGCGGCGCGTCACCGACCTCCTCGACGCCGTCGCCACGGACCTGCCGATGCTCATGCACTTCCACGACACCCGCGGCACCGCGCTCGCCAACCTCCTCACCGCCCTCGACCGCGGCGTCACCGAGTTCGACGCCAGCGTCGGCGGCATCGGCGGCTGCCCCTTCGCACCCGGCGCCTCCGGGAACGTCGCCACCGAGGAGGTCGTCCACATGCTCCACGACATGGGCGTCGACACCGGCGTCGACCTCGACGCCCTCATCGGCGTCGCCGCCCTCGCCCAGGACGTGGTCGGCCGCCCCCTCGAATCCGGCGTCCTCCGCGCCGGCCCCCGCACGAAGCTCTCGCCGAAACCCTAAGCGCCGCATGGACTTTCTGTGAACTTGAAGCAACTCTTAGGAGTGTGACGGGCGTATCAGGAGGTGTCCGCCGAACCCGGCGGGCGCTGACCTCCCACTTGAAGGAGCCCTGATGCGCAGACGCATCGCATCCGTCATCGGCATGCTCGCGGCATCGTTCGCGATCGTCATGTTGACCGGCACGGCGGCCTCCGCGGCCACGACCTACGCCCGCGACATCGACTGGAACACCGACCCCAAGGCCTGCTTCACCGCCGTCACCGGGATCACCTACTCCAAGGTGAACGGCTGCTACGAGGACGACGGCGACCTGATCTGGGTCGCCGACAAGTCGGCCGACGGCTACGGGACCGCCGTCTACTGGAGCAACCTCGCCGAGGGCACCTCCGGCAAGTGCGTCCACGCGCTCGGAGCGGCCAAAGGCTGGGCGGTGTGCGGCAGCATGGACTGGACCGAGGGCGACACCATCGTCTGGACGGTCGGCTGGGACTCCGCGAACGGCTGGGTCAGGTCGACCCAGGACATCTACTCCAACGCCTAGTACGACCGAGGCGTAGCGAAGGCCCCGGGGTCTCGAACCTCCCCGGGGCCTTCACGGACACCGCCACAGGACGGCCGGTGCCCGCACGCCGGGTAAAACCTCCGAATACCCGGACGACATCATGGTGACACCGGAACCTCAAAGCCGACATGCGACTCCGACGAACCTCACGTCACAGTTCGCTAACACTAGGTGTCGCTCGGCACATGCTCGGCGAACTTCCAGGCCGCGAGCACCGCCGCGACCACCAGCAGCCCGAACACGCCCCGCCACCCGTACAGCGGCAGCGCGAACAGCGCCAGCACCCCGGCCGCGATCCCGGCCAGCAGCGACGCCGCCGACAGGGCCGTCGACGCCGAACCGTCCCCGACCTCCGCCGCCGTCAGCACCCGCCCCGACACCGCGACCACCAGGCCCGAAGCCGCACCGAGCAGGCCCGCCGCGGCCACCGCGAACGCGAAGCCCGGCGCCAGCGCCACCGCCAGTGCCAACAGGGCGAGGGCGCCGGCGCCGACCGCACCGACCGCGCGGGCCCGCCCCAGCGG
>NZ_QFRW01000048.1 GCF_003265355.1 Glycomyces dulcitolivorans
CCAGCGCCCCGCCGGTGAACAGCATGACGGCGACGACCGCGCCCGCCAGGGGCTCGTCCACCAGCAGCGCGCCGACCAGCGCCGTCCAGGCGATCACGTCGACCGACGGCTGCCGGCGCGCGAGCGCGGCGGCGATCGTGACGGTCGAGTAGACCAGGCCCATCGCGGTCGCGGCCGTCCACGCCCAGCGGGCCGGCGCCGGGGCGCCGGCGGACGCCGCGACCACCCCGCACAGCAGCACTCCGGTCGCCGCGCCGAACAGGAGCGTCTCCCTGAGGTCCCAGAGGCGGCGCATGGCGTTCACTCCTTCCACCCGCCGGATCGGGAGGCGCGCTCGCCGACGGGTCGACTCCGTCCCGGTCCGACCGCGCCGAGCAGTCGGCCCGGCCTCCCGGACGGGTCCCCTCCGACCAGCCTGGCACCGTCCTGAGTGCACTGCAAGCAAGGCAGGGCTGCCTGGCTCCCGGTCGCGCCGAGCCGGTCGCCGCCGCGGGACCGTGGTCCCCGCCGGTGGGGAAGTTGGTCGCTTCCCGCGGCCCGGCCCCTCTGGTGGCATGGAGGGGTGACTGCACGGTTTCAGGAGGACGGCATGGGCGGCAAGGCGCGAGTGGTCGTGGTCGGCGGCGGGATCGCCGGTATGGAGGTCCTGTTCACGCTGCGGCAGCGGCTGGGGGACCGGGTCGATCTGACGCTGGTCGCCGACCGGCCGGAGTTCGTGTTCCGGCCGAACACGGTCTACGTGCCGTTCGGCGGCGCCGAGGACGACCTGCGGCTGCCGATCGCACCGCCGACGGCCCGGCGCGGCATCGAGGTGCGGTACGGGAGGGCCGACTGGGTCGAGACCCGGCCGCAGCTCCTCGTGCTCACCAACGGGGACACGATCGCCTACGACTACCTGGTGATCGCCACCGGCGCGGCGCCGAGCACGGAGGAGGTCCCGGGCCTGGCCGCGCACGCCCTCCTGGTGTGGTCGCTGGAGCAGATGCGCGAGATCGGGCGGGAGTTCAAGCGGGTCCGCGCGGCCGCGGTCGAGGGATGGCGCCAGCACGTGCTGTTCCTGGTCCCCGAGGGGAACCTGTGCCCGAGCCCGGTCTACGAGCTGGCGTTCATGTTCGAGACCTGGCTGCGCCGCAACCGGGTCCGGGACCTGGTGACGGTCACGTTCGCGACCGCGGAGTCGACGTTCCTGCAGGCGTTCGGCACCGGCCTGCACCACGTGGTCTCCGGCGAGTTCGCCGAGCGCGGCGTCATCGCCCGCACCGGCGCCCGGGCAGTGCGGGTCGAGGAGCGGCGGGCGTGCTTCGGCGACGGCACCGCGCACGCCTTCGACCTGCTCGTGTCCGCCGCGCCCCAGCGGGGAGCGGTCGATTACGAAGGCCTCGCGGCCGACGACCGCGGGTTCCTGCTCACCGAACCCGAGACGCGCCGGGTGATCGGGACCGACAACGTCTACGCGCCCGGGGACGCCGGGGACTTCCCCATCAAGCTCGGGTTCCTGTCGCTGCTGCAAGCCGACGCGGTCGCCGACGACATCGCGGCCCGGATCGACCCGGGCGCGGTGGAGCGGGCGCGGCGGTTCGACCCGGTGGGCATGTGCGTCCTGGAGATGTTCGACGACGCCCTGTTCACGCAGGTGCCGCTGACGCTCACCGGGAACGCGCCGCGACCGACGCGCCCCGGCCGGGACGCCGCCGGGGCGGCCCTGGTGGGGATCTCGCCGATCTGGCGCCTGGGCAGGAAGGCCATCGGGATCTACCTGCCGCAGGCGTTCCGAGCCGGCCGGCCGTTCCACGCCGGACTGCCCTGGGGGGCCGTGGCGCTGGGCCTGCGGGGCATGTCGAAGGCGCTGGCCGGCCCCATGAGGGAGTGACCCTCGGGCCTTCTGGCCGGTCGCTCCGGGCGGTCGCCTCCGGGTACGGGAGGCGGCCGCCTTTCGCCGTGCGGGCGCCGGGGGACCTTCGTCCCTTCAGGAGGCGTCCTCCGGCCCCTCCGAACCGGTCCTGAACTGCGATTCCATAGGAGTGTCACCGGGAGAAGCCCCCGGTGCGGACACCGATAGGAGCTGTCATGACCACCTCTCCCGCAACCGAATCCACCATCGCCCCGGCCGCGGCCGAGCGCCGCGGCGTCGACTACGTGTGGGCGATCCTGCGCCTCGCTCTGGGCTGGGTCTTCCTGTGGGCCTTCCTGGACAAGACCTTCGGCCTCGGATTCGCCACCGAGCGGGACGCCGCCTGGATCGAGGGCGGCAGCCCGACCACCGGCTACCTGTCCTTCGGCACCAAGGGTCCGCTCGCGGACTTCTACCAGGGCATGGCCGGCTCCTCGTTCGCCGACTGGCTGTTCATGATCGGCCTGCTCGGCATCGGCCTCGCGCTCGTCCTCGGCATCGGCATGCGCATCGCCGCCGCCGCGGGCGCGCTCCTGCTGGTGCTCATGTGGACGGCCGCGCTGTGGCCCGAGAACAACCCGTTCATGGACGACCACCTCGTCTACGCGGGCCTGCTCATCGGCCTGGCCATGGCCCACGCCGGCGACACCCTCGGCTTCGGCCGGACCTGGAGCCGGCTCGGCATCGTCGAGAAGAACCCCTGGCTCAAGTGAGCCGACGCGAAAGCGGGCCGCGACCGACCGGTCGCGGCCCGCTTTCGCGCGCGGTCAGCCCGCCATCGCGGCGGACGAGGCCGCGAGCTCCTCGGCCCAGAACCGGGCCCGTTCGAGCTCGCCGACGGCCAGGGGCCCTTGGATCCCCTCGACCAGGAAGCTCACCGGCTCGGCCAGGACCCGGAAGCCCGCCTTGCGCAGCTTGCGGGTCGCCGCGCGGGCGGCGGACCCGACGAGGTGGCGGTCGACGCGGGTGTCGAAGGCGATCGCCTGGACCCCCGCGGGGACCTCGACCGCTTCGAGCCACTCCCGCAGGCCGATCTGCGTGGAGACCAGGCCGTGGGGAGCCTTCAGCGCCGCCTCGGCGCGCGTCGAGGGGCGGCTCAGCGAGAACGCGTGCGTCGGCGCCCCGACGACGACGAACTGGACGTCGCCGAGGACCAGCGGGGCCTCGCCGACTTCGAACACGTCGACTTCCATGTGGTCCGACAGCTCCGCGGCGACCGCCTGGGCCACCTGCCTCGTGCTGCCGAACATCGATTCGTAGATCACTGCGGCTCGCATCGCGACCGCCTTCCTTCCTCTCGGTTCCGAATTCCGAACGGATGCGGGGCCCGGCCCCGGTGCCCGGGCCGGGCCCCGCCCGGGCCCCGTCGCGGGACCCGAGTCGTGGAGCGCCGAACGGCTCATCTGGTGTCGGCGTCCCCGGCCTTCGCGGCCGCGGCCGCCCGCCCGGCCTCCAAGCGCGCCACCGGGACCCGGAACGGCGAGCACGAGACGTAGTCCAGGCCGATCCGGTCGAAGAAGCGCACCGACGCCGGGTCGCCGCCGTGCTCGCCGCAGACGCCGATCGGCAGGTCCGCCCGGGCCGCGCGCCCTTCCGCGACCGCGATCGCGATCAGGCGGCCCACGCCCTCCTCGTCGAGGGACTCGAACGGCGAGGCGCCGAAGATCCCCTTGGCGAGGTAGACGGGGAAGAACGAGCCCTCGACGTCGTCGCGCGAGAAGCCCCACGTCGTCTGCGTCAGGTCGTTGGTGCCGAACGAGAAGAACTCGGCGTGGGCGGCGATGCGCCCGGCCGTCAGGGCCGCGCGGGGCAGCTCGATCATCGTGCCGACGCGGGCGTCGATCGGGATGCCGGTCTCGGCGGCGACCTCGTCGAGCACCCGCCGGATCTCCTCGCTCATGAGCTCGAACTCCTCGGTCCCGCCGATGAGCGGCACCATGATCTCCGGCCGCGGGTCGGCCCCGGCCCTGATCCTCGCGGCGGTCGCCAGCGCGACGGCCCGCACCTGCATGGCGGCCAGGCCCGGCACGGCCAGGCCGAGCCGCACCCCGCGCAGGCCCAGCATGGGGTTCTGCTCGTGGAGGCGCCGTACGGCGTCCAGGAGCCGCACGTCGTCCTCGTCGGCGCCGCCGCGCGCCTCTGCCAGGGCGACCTTCACCGACAGCTCGGTGAGGTCGGGCAGGAACTCGTGCAGCGGCGGGTCCAGGAGCCGGATCGTCACCGGCAGGCCGTCCATGGCGGCGAGGATGCCGGTGAAGTCGCCCAGCTGCATGGGCAGGAGCTCGGCGAGGACGGCGTCGCGCTCGTCCTCGGTGCGGGCGGTGACGAGCCGCTCGATGAGGCGGCGGCGCGCGCCGAGGAACTGGTGCTCGGTGCGGCACAGGCCGATGCCGTCGGCGCCGAAGCGGCGGGCCCGGGCGGCGTCCTCGGGTGTGTCGGCGTTGGCGTGGACGCCGAGGCGGCGCCGCTCGTCGGCGTAGACCATCATGCGGGCGACGGCCTGGACGAGCGGGTCGCCGCGGCGCTGCTCGCGGGTGAGGCGCCCTTCGAAGTACTCCACGACCGGCGGCGCGGCGACCGGGACGGCGCCGAGGTAGACGGCGCCGGTGGCCCCGTCGATCGAGACCGTGTCGCCCTCGCGGACGACGACGCCGCCCGGCGCGGTGAACTGCTTGCGGTCGTAGTCGATCTGGAGGTCCTCGGCGCCGACGACGCACGTCTTGCCCATGCCGCGGGCCACGACCGCGGCGTGCGAGGTCTTGCCGCCGCGGCTGGTGAGGACGCCCTCGGCGGCGATGATGCCGGGCAGGTCGTCGGGGCTGGTCTCGCGGCGCACCAGGATGACCGGTCCCGGACGCCAGGTGGCGGTCGAGTCGAAGACGGCGGCGCCGACCGCGGCGCCGGGCGAGGCCGGCACGCCGACGGCGACCGGTTCGGGCTTGGCCTCCGGGTCGAACTGGGGGAACATCAGCTGCGCGAGCTGCTCGCCGGTGACGCGGCCGAGCGCTTCCTCGACGCTGATGCGGCCCTCGTCGACCAGCTGGAGGGCGATGCGGAACGCGGCCGCGGCGGTGCGCTTGCCGACGCGGGTCTGGAGCATCCACAGCCGGCCGTGCTCGATGGTGAACTCGATGTCGCACAGGTCGCGGTAGTGGGCCTCCAGCAGCGCCATGATGCGCTGCAGCTCGGCGTACGAGCCGGGGTCGATGCGGTCGAGCTCGGCGAGCGGCACGGGGGTGCGCACGCCGGCGACGACGTCCTCGCCCTGGGCGTCGGTCAGGTAGTCGCCGTACACGCCCGGCGCGCCGGTGGCGGGGTCGCGGGTGAAGGCGACGCCGGTGCCCGAGTCGGGTCCGAGGTTGCCGTAGACCATCGCCATCACGTTGACGGCGGTGCCCAGGTCGCCGGGGATGCGCTCCTGGCGGCGGTAGACGCGGGCGCGTTCGGAGTCCCAGGAGTCGAAGACGGCGCGCACGGCCATGTCGAGCTGCTCGCGCGGGTCCTGCGGGAAGTCGATCCCGGTCGCGGCGCGCACGATCCGCTGGTACTCGGCGACCAGGTCGCGCAGGGCGGCCGCGTCGAGGTCGATGTCGCGCTCGACGCCGTTGCACCGCTTGGCCTCGTCGAGCGCCTCGGCGAACTCCTCGGGCTCGATGCCCAGGACGGTGGCGCCGAACATCTGGATGAGCCGCCGGTAGGAGTCCCAGGCGAAGCGCTCCCCGCCCGCGGCGGCCAGGCCGTGCACGGAGCGGTCGTTGAGGCCGACGTCCAGGACGGTGTCCATCATGCCGGGCATGGAGAACTTCGCGCCGGAGCGCACGGAGACGAGCATGGGGTCGGCGGGGTCGCCGAGCCGCTTGCCGCGCTCGGCCTCCAGGCGCGCCAGGTGCACGTCGATCTCCTCGGCCAGGCCGGGCGGATCGTCGCCGGTGGCGAGATAGCGCCGGCACGCCTCGGTGGTGACGGTGAAGCCCGGCGGCACGGGCAGGCCGAGATTGGTCATCTCGGCGAGACCGGCCCCCTTGCCCCCCAGCAGGTCCTTGTGGTCCTTGTCGCCTTCGGCGAACGCGAACACGTACCTCTTCGCGGCCATCGCTCGTTCCTCCTCGTCTCGGATGCCTCTCCTCCCATTGCAGTCCGCGCGCGGGCGCGCCGCTGGGGTCCGAAGGCACGCGAGGGGCCGACGAAGGTCCCGCTCGGGCGGTCCGGGACGCATGGACGCGCGGTTCGGGACGTTCGCCCCTGGCCCGGCGCCGCGGGCGGCGGGAGATTGGGGGAAGAGCCTCGGAGGGAGGTGGCCGCCGTGATGTACGGATACGGCATCGGGTGGGGCTGGATGGTGCTCATGCCGCTGGCGTGGATCATCCTGTTCGGACTGATCGTCTGGGCGGTCCTGCGGCTGACGCCGCGGGGACCCGGCCGGGACGCCGGGACGGCCCGGCGGGAGTCCGCGCGGGAGGTCCTCGACCGGCGCTACGCCGCCGGCGAGATCGACGGGGACGACTACCGGCGCATGCGCGGCGACCTGGACGGCGGCGGGGAGCCGTGACGCGCAGCCGCGCGGCCGCGCTCGCCGCACTCTTCGTCGCCGCGGTGCTGCTGATCGCCGCCGCCGTCCTCATCGCAAGGTGACCGGGGTCCCGCGCCGCCTCGCCGGCGCGGGACCTATGTGCACTCGACAGGGGCCTTTCGGCACCTGCCGGACCGGCCGCGACCGCGGTTGACTCGGTTCAGGCCGACCCGGAAGGAGACGACATGTTCGCGATCAGGATCCACGGCCGCGGCGGCCAGGGCGTCGTCACCGCGGCGGAGCTGCTGGCGCAGGCCGCGTTCATCGAAGGCAGGTACGCGCAGGCGGTCCCGAGCTTCGGGTCCGAGCGGACCGGCGCGCCGGTCGTGGCGTACTGCCGCATCGCCGACGCGGCGCTGCGCAGCCGCGAACCGGTCGGGCGCCCCGACGCGCTCCTCCTCCAGGACTCGACGCTGCGGTTCCTCGACGGCGTCTTCGACGGGCTCCCGGCGGGCGGGTACCTCCTGGTCAACTCCGCGCGGCCGATCGAGTCGCTCGGGATCGGGGACCGCCTGGCGGGCCTGCGGCGGGGGCGGGCCGCGGCGGTGGACGCGAACCGGATCGCGCGCGAGCGACTGGGCCGGCCGATGCCGGGCCCCGCGCTGCTCGGCGGGTTCGCCGCGCT
>NZ_QFRW01000049.1:0-2646 GCF_003265355.1 Glycomyces dulcitolivorans
CTGCTGGAGGAGCGGCCGCAGTGGGCGCGGGGCACGGCGGTGCGCGAGCCGGCGTGGGCGGCGGGGTCGCCGGTGGGGCGCGCGTACGGCGCGGTGCGGTCGATGGCCGCGTACGGGTCGATGCTCCTGTCGGACGAGGCCGTCGAGGCGGTGGCGCGGACCGTGGGCTCGCGCGGCACGGAGGTCGCGGACCGGGTGCCGGAGCTGGCGGGTGCGGCGGGGCTGCCGGGTCAGGCGGGCCTGGGGGCGCGTCTGGCGGTGGCGGCCGCCTTGGCGCCCAACGCGATCACCGAGTCCGATGTGGATTCGTGGCGGGGCGAGGTGTTCACCGACCACTGCCTGGTCCATCTGCTGGCGTTCGGCGCGATGACCGCCGTCGACGCCGTCCAAGACGAAATCGAAACGAGGAATGTCGATGCTTAAGTTCTATCGGGTGTGGGTCGGGCTGCTGCACGCCCTGATCGGGATCCAGTTCTTCCTGGCCGGGTACGGCGCCCTCGGCACCGGCTCCCCCGACGAGTCGTTCTCCCTGCACATCATGAACGGCCGCGTGATCGCCGTCGTGGCGCTGCTGGGCATCCTGTTCGCGGCCCTCGCCCGGTCGGGCAGGAAGCTCACGGGCCTGGCCGCGGGCGTGTTCGGCCTGGTCGTCCTCCAGTCCGTGATCGCCCTGGTGAGCGTCGCCGGCACCGTGCCGGGGCAGATCATCTTCGGCTTCCACGCGATCAACGCCCTCATGATCATGGGCCTCGCGGAGTCCTCGGCGCGCCTGGCCAAGCGCCTCATCGAGGAGCGCCGGACCCCTGAGGCCGTCCCGGTAGCCGCCTG
The DNA here is from genome assembly GCF_003265355.1 of Glycomyces dulcitolivorans. GTDB lineage: Bacteria > Actinomycetota > Actinomycetes > Mycobacteriales > Micromonosporaceae > Glycomyces > Glycomyces dulcitolivorans. Next base: position 829 of record NZ_QFRW01000049.1, read on the forward strand.
AAGCCTCAGGAAACCAGGGCCCGCGACGATCCGTCGCGGGCCCGACCCGTTTGCGGGAGCGGGCTGTTTGCAGGAGCACTGAAGCGGTGCGATGCTCGGGCGATGGCGAACACGGTTCGGCGCCGCTGCGCGCGGGTGCTGCTGGTGGACGAGGACGACCGGGTGCTGCTGTTCCACAGCCGCGACTACATGGGCCCGGGCGTCGAGTACTACGTCACCCCCGGCGGCGGCCTCGACGCCGGCGAATCCCTGGAGGCGGGCGCGGTCCGCGAGGTGTTCGAGGAGACCGGCCTGCGCATCGACGCGGCCGCGCTCGGGCCCGTCGTCGCCGAGACCGCCGGGATCTGGTCGGACGGCCCCGACCTCGTGATCGACTCCGAGGACTCGTACTTCTTCATGCGCGTGGCGCATTTCACCCCCGTCCGCGACGGCCTGGAGGCGATCGAGCGAGAGGAGTTCACGGCCGCGAAGTGGATGACCGCGGCCGAGGTCGCTGCCGCCGACGCGCTCGTGTTCCCCGCCCGCATCGCGTCCCTGCTCACGAGCCTCCTGGACGGCCCGAGACCCGCTGCGCCGCTTCGCATCCCGTGGGGCGCTTGGACATGGGACACCGATAGGGGCTGGACGACTACCGAGCGTGCCCCCATACTTGACCGGTGAGCGCGACGAACGAACCCACCCAGATCGACCGGTACGGCGCGCGGTGCATCGTGATCGACGAACAGGACGCGGTCCTGTTCATCGGCCGGTCCGCGACCGCGGAACGCCCCGCCCGCTGGTTCCTCCCCGGCGGCGGCATCGACCCCGGCGAGACCCCCCTCGACGCCGCCGTGCGCGAGCTGTTCGAGGAGACCGGCCTGCGAGCGGAGCCCGGCGACGTGACCGGCCCGGTAGCCCGCCAGCACTACCACGCGATGCGCGAGAGCGGCCCCTTCACGCAGGAGAACCAGCTCTTCCTGGTCCGCGTGGACCGGTTCGAGCCGCACGTCTCCGGCGGCGACGCCTACGAGGCCGACTTCGAGTTCAACTGGATCCCCGCGACCGAGTTCGGCACCACCGCGGGCTTCGACCACCCCATCGACTCGCTGACGCAGCTGGTGAAACGACTCATCGACGGCGACGTCCCGACCGAGCCGGTACAGCTGGAACCGGCCGGGACCCCCGCCGACGCACCGGCCACCTGATGGGCGGCATCGAAGCCGAGACCGGCGCCGAGTTCCGCACCTCCGCGCGCATCCTCCTCCTCGCCCCTGACGACACCGTCCTCCACGTGGGCGGCAACCGCTGCCGCGAAGGCGTCGAGCGCTGGTTCACCCCCGGCGGCGGCGTCGAGGACGGCGAGGAGCTCCACACCGCGGCCGTCCGCGAGCTGTACGAGGAGACCGCGCTCGACGTCGACCCCGCGGATCTCACCGGTCCGGTCGGGTTCGGCGTCTACGCCTGCTTCCCCCACCGCCGCCTGCTGATCCAGAAGAACTGGTACTTCTTCCTGCGCGTCGAGCGCTTCGAGCCGCGGATGCTCGTCGACACCGGTTACGAGAAGGACCTCGTCTTCAAGTGGCTGCCGATCGACGAGTGCGGTTCGACGGACGGGATGCTCGAACCCGAGCGGCTCGTCTCCCTCGTCAAGCGCCTGAAGGACGGCGACGCCCCCGTCGAGCCGGTCGACCTCGGCGGCTCCTACGGGCCCTGGTTCGTCAACTGAGGCAAGCGGAACGGCGCCCCGCCCGGAATTTCGGGCGGGGCGCCGTTCCCATTGTCGCTAGACCTCGTGCTCGGTGCGGTCGCCCGACCAGTCGGTGTGGAACGTGCCGTCGC
>NZ_QFRW01000049.1:2669-12038 GCF_003265355.1 Glycomyces dulcitolivorans
GACGCGCTTGTACGTGTGCGCGCCGAAGAAGTCCCGCTGGCCCTGGATGAGGGCCGCCGGGAGGCGGCGCGAGCGCAGGCCGTCGTAGTACGCCAGCGCCGACGAGAACCCCGGAGTGGGGATGCCGGCGAGGGCGGCGGTGGCGACGACGCGACGCCAGGCGTCCTGGGCGTCGGTGACGATCTTGGTGAACTCGGGCGCGGCCAGGAGGGTCGGGAGCTCCGGGTCGGAGCGCCAGGCCTCGGTGATGCGGTCGAGGAAGCGGGCGCGGATGATGCAGCCGGCGCGCCACAGGGCCGAGCAGGAGCCGAGGTCGATGCCCCAGTCGTATTCGGCGGAGGCGGCGGCGATCTGGTCGAAGCCCTGCGCGTAGGCGACGATCTTGGAGGCGTAGAGGGCCTGGCGGACGTCCTCGACGAAGGTCTCCGGGTAGTCGGTCTTCGCGGTGGGCCCGGTGAGGAGGTCGACGGCGCCTTCGCGCTGCTTGACGCCGGAGGAGAGGGCGCGGGCGAAGGTGGCCTCGGCGATGCCGGTGACGGGGACGCCGAGGTCGAGGGCGTTCTGGACGGTCCAGCGTCCGGTGCCCTTCTGTCCGGCCTGGTCGACGATGACGTCGACGAGGGGCTTGCCGGTGGCGGCGTCGACGTGGCCGAGGACTTCGGCGGTGACCTCGATGAGGTAGGAGTCGAGTTCGCCGGCGTTCCATTCGGCGAAGATCTTGGCGAGGTCGGCGGGTTCGATGCCGACGCCGCGGCGCAGGAGGTCGTAGGCCTCGCCGATGAGCTGCATGTCGGAGTACTCGATGCCGTTGTGCACCATCTTGACGAAGTGCCCGGCGCCGTCGGGGCCGAGGCGGGTGCAGCAGGGGGTGCCGTCGGGGGCCTTGGCGCTGATGGCTTCGAGGATGGGGCCGAGGGTCTCGTAGGACTCCTCGGAGCCGCCGGGCATGATCGCGGGGCCGAGGAGGGCGCCTTCCTCGCCGCCGGAGACGCCGGTGCCGACGAAGTGGAGGCCCTTGTCCCGCAGGGCGGCTTCGCGGCGGCGGGTGTTCTCGAAGTGGGCGTTGCCGCCGTCGATGATCATGTCGCCGGGTTCCATGAGGGCGGCGAGCTGGTCGATGACGGCGTCGGTGGCGGGCCCGGCCTGGACCATGATCATGGCCTTGCGGGGGCGCTTGAGGGAGGCGACGAAGTCGGCGAGCTCTTCGGAGGGGACGAAGGCCCCTTCGTCGCCGTGCGCGTCGATCAGCTCGGTGGTCTTGGCGTACGTGCGGTTGTAGACGGCGACGGTGAAGCCGTGCCGGGCGAAGTTGCGTGCCAGGTTGGAGCCCATGACGGCCAGCCCGACCACGCCGATGTCGGCGGTGCTCATGCCTGTCTTCTCCCTACGTTGCGAAAGAGGTGTGCGCCCCGATTCTCGCCGGTCGGCCCGGCGCGGGAGGCACCACCGCCGATCGTATCCACGTCTCGGGACGTGCACGGGGCGTTGGCGGGGCGCGAATCGCGGGCCGCGGACCCGGGGGTGCGCCGGTGGGGAGGCTCTAGGCTGTGGGCATGCAGTACTACGAATCCGTTCTCGGCCTCATCGGCGACACCCCGCTGGTGAAGCTGGGCGCCGTCACCGACGGCGCGCCCGCGACCGTCCTGGCGAAGGTCGAATACCTGAACCCGGGCGGGTCCATCAAGGACCGCATCGCCCAGCGCATGATCGACGAGGCCGAGGAGTCCGGGGCGCTGAAGCCGGGCGGGACGATCGTGGAGCCGACTTCCGGCAACACGGGCGTGGGCCTGGCGATGGTGGCGCAGCAGCGCGGCTACAAGTGCGTGTTCGTGTGCCCGGACAAGGTGTCCGAGGACAAGCGGAACGTGCTGAAGGCGTACGGCGCGGAGGTCGTGGTGTGCCCGACGGCGGTGGACCCGGAGGACCCGCGCTCCTACTACAAGGTGTCTGACCGGCTGATCCACGAGATCGAGGGGGCGTGGAAGCCCGACCAGTACTCGAACCCGGCGAACCCGGCGTCGCACTACGCGCAGACCGGGCCCGAGATCTGGGAGCAGACCGACGGGAAGATCACGCACCTGGTCGCGGGGGTCGGCACGGGCGGGACGATCACCGGGATCGGGCGGTACCTCAAGGAGGTCTCCGGCGGGAGGGTGCAGGTCGTGGGGGCGGACCCGGAGGGGTCGGTGTACTCGGGCGGGACGGGCCGGCCGTACCTGGTCGAGGGCGTCGGCGAGGACTTCTGGCCGTCGAACTACGACCGGGAGCTGGCCGACCGGATCGTGGAGGTCACGGACGCGGAGTCGTTCGCGATGACGCGGCGCCTGGCCCGCGAGGAGGGCCTGCTCGTGGGCGGCTCGGCGGGCATGGCCGTCGTCGGCGCCGTGGCGGTCGCCAAGGACGCGAAGCCCGGCGACGTGATCGTGGTGATCCTCCCCGACGGGGGCCGCGGCTACCTGTCGAAGATCTTCAACGACTCGTGGATGACCGAGTTCGGGTTCCTCGGCGGCTCCGGGGAGACGACCGTCGGCGAGGTTCTGGCGGGGAAGAACGGGGACATCCCCGAGCTCGTCCACGTGCACCCGCAGGACACGGTGCGCGAGGCGATCGACATCATGCGCCAGTTCGGGGTGAGCCAGATGCCGGTGCTCAAGGCGGAGCCGCCGGTGACCTCGGGCGAGGTCGCGGGCGCGGTCGCCGAGCGCGACCTGATGGACGCCCTGTTCGGGGGGAAGGCGACGCTGCACGACCCGATCGAGCGGCACATCGGCGCGCCCCTGCCGACGATCGGCTCGGGCGAGCAGGTCGAGCGGGCCGTGCAGGCGCTCCAGGACCGGGACGCGCTCATGGTGTTCGCCGAAGGCAAGCCGGTCGGGGTGCTGACGCGGCAGGATCTGCTGGGGTACGTGGAGCGCTGATCCCGGCGAATCGTTGACGGACCGACCCGCACCCTCCTAGTATAAGTAGCAACTTATATTAGGAGGGGAACATGTTCGATGCCGTAGACCCGATCGAGGCCGTCAAGGCGGTCACCCGGGAGGTCCGCACCGGCGAGCGCGACGGGAAACCGACGAAGCTGGTGGTCGCGCGGCGCGTCTACCGCGCCGACCGGGCGGACGTCTGGGACGCCGTCACCAGCCCCGAGCGCGTCCCGCGCTGGTTCCTGCCGCTGAGCGGGGACCTGAAGCCCGGCGGCCGCTACCAGCTCGAAGGGAACGCCTGCGGCGTCGTCGAGCGCTGCGACGCCCCCGCCGACCTGGCCGTGACCTGGGAGTTCGGGGGCGGACTGTCGTGGGTCGAGGTGCACCTGAGCGAGGACGGCGGCGGCACGCTGCTCGAACTCGTCCACGAGGCCCCGGTCGACCCGGAGTTCTGGGGGCAGTTCGGCCCCGGGGCGGTCGGGATCGGCTGGGACTCGGCGCTGTTCGGCCTCGACCTGCACCTCGCCGGCGGCGAGGACGTCGACCAGGCCGAGGCCGAGAAGTGGGCGGTCGGCCCCGTCGGAGTCCGCTTCTCCACGATCGCGGGCGAGTCCTGGGGCGCGGCGGCGGTCGCCGCGGGCGACGAGCCCGAGGCCGCGCAGGCCGCCGCCGCGAACGCGATCAAGTTCTTCACGGTGCCGCCCGAGGGGGCCTGAGGGGCTCGGCATAATGGCGCGGTCCCTGCCGCGAAGTCGTTGAGAGTGAGGCCCGATGTCGGACCCGGTATTCGACGCGCTCGGCGACCCGGTGCGGCGGCGGATCATGGAGCTGCTCGCCGAGGGCGAGGCGTCCGCCGGGACCGTGGCCGCGCTCCTCAAAGAAGCGTTCGGTATCTCGCAGCCCGCGGTCTCCCAGCACCTGAAGGTGCTCCGGGAGGCCGGCCTGGTGACGGTGCGCGCCGAGGGGACCCGGCGGATCTACGCGGTCGACGAGGCGGGCCTGGCCGCGGTGCGGGCCTGGCTGGAGCGCTTCGCGGGCGCCTTCGCCGGGCCGCTCGACGCCCTGGAGACCGAGCTCGCGCGAGGCAGGCGCGAACGGCGGCTTCAGGGAACGACCGACGAGGTCCGCAGGCGCCGCGGCGCCGCGTAGCGAACAGTAAGGAGTCCGACTCGTTCGGTTGCACGGCTTGAACATCAGGCCCGCAAACCGGGCGAGTCGGATTTTTCTGCGCCCCGAACCCTTGACAACCGCCGTGATGACCGACACGATGAGGGATATTCAGTTAGGAATCTTTAAATATATGGAGGTCCCTTGCGACGCCTACGCACCGCGGCGGTCATCGCCGCCTCCGCCCTCGTCACCGGTGCCGCGATCGCGGTGCCGATCGCGTTCGCTCAGAACGCCTCCGCCCAGGCCGTCTGCGAAGGCGCCGCCTGGCAGAGCAGCGCGATCTACGTCGGCGGCGACCGCGTGAGCCACCAGGAGCGCGAGTACCGCGCCAAGTGGTGGACCACCGGCGAGACCCCCGGCACCACCGGCCAGTGGGGCGTCTGGGAGGACCTCGGCGCCTGCGACGGCGCCGAGCCGCCCACCAGCGCCGAGCCCACCGAGGAGCCGACCGAGGAGCCCACCGGCAACCCCGGCAACGGCGAGCGCCTGCTCACCGGCTACTGGCACAACTTCGACAACGGCTCGGGCGTCATGGAGCTGAGCGCCGTGCCCGCCGCGTACGACATCATCGCGGTGGCCTTCGCCGAGTCCACGACCACGCCCGGCCAGATCGACTTCGCGCTCGATTCGAGCCTCACGAACGCCGGGTACACCGAGGCCGAGTTCAAGGCCGACATCGACGCGATCCAGGCCGCGGGCCGCGAGGTCGTCATCTCGGTCGGCGGCGAGCGCGGGAACGTCACGATCAACAGCGCGGCGACCTCCGCCGCGTTCGCGAACTCCGTGGTCGCTCTCATGAACGAGTACGGCTTCGACGGCGTCGACATCGACCTGGAGCACGGCATCGACGCCGGCGCGATCGAGACCGCGCTGCGCCAGGTGAGCAGCGCGAAGCCCGGCTTCACGTACACGATGGCGCCGCAGACGATCGACTTCCAGTCCACCTCGGGCGGGTACTACCAGCTCGCGGTGAACACCAAGGACATCCTGACGATCGTCAACATGCAGTACTACAACTCCGGGACCATGCTCGGCTGCAACGGGCAGGTCTACGCGCAGGGCGACATCGACTTCCTGACCGCGCAGGCGTGCATCCAGCTCCAGGCCGGGCTCGCCCCGTCCCAGGTGGGCCTCGGCCTGCCGGCCGTCCAGTCCGCCGCGGGCTCGGGGTACGTCAACCCGACGATGGTCAACGACGCGCTCACCTGCCTGGAGACGCGCACGCGCTGCGGCGATTTCGTTCCCTCCCAGGCGTACCCGGGCATGGGCGGGGCCATGACCTGGTCGATCAACTGGGACAAGACGAACGGCTACAACTTCGCCGACACCGTCGGCTAGAGGCTTTTCCCTCCCTGCAAGCGATCCGGCCCCGCTCATCACGCGAGCGGGGCCGGTTCGCGTCCCGTCGGGAGTCAGTAGCGCGGGGGCTTGCGGCCGGCGACCGGGCGGTCGGTGGTGCGGCGCTGGAGCGAGGAGAGGTGCTCGTCGGCGCGCAGCTCCTCGTCGGTGGGGACCATGACGACGGTGAAGACCAGGAACAGCAGGACGATCGCGGTGAGCGTGGCCATCGGGAAGACCAGGTCGACGGCGTCGACGCCGTGCAGCGGCTCGTCGGAGTCGCCGGCGGTCCGCACGCCGAGCATCCCGGTGTAGTGCATGAGGTTCACCGCGAGGGCCATGACGGCCGCGGCCAGCCACATCGCCGAGGCCCGCTGGAGTCGCCAGGAGAGCCACAGCGCGGTCGTGGCGGCGGCGATCGCGACGACGACGGACGCGATGACGTATTCGAGCCGGTAGGTGAGGGCGACGTCGGCGCTGACGGCGGCCATGCCGGTGTAGTGCATGGCGGCCACGCCGATCCCGGTGAGCGTCCCGGCGACCGCGAGCTTGAGCGGCGAGTAGCGGCCGAGGCCGATCGCGAACAGGCCGCAGGCGACGACGGCGACGGCGATCAGGGCGCTGAGCGCGGTCGTCCACGGGTCGTAGAGGATGCGGGCGTCCCGGACGGTGAAGCCGAGCATGGCGACGAAGTGCATGACCCAGATGCCGGTGCCGCCGATGGCGAACGCGGCGAGGAGGAGCCAGAGCGCGCGCCGGCTCGCCTGGGCGTGGCGGCGGGCGTGCTTGGCGAGGAGGAGGCCCAGGGCGGAGCCGGTCATGGACACCAGGAAGGCCACCGGGAGGGTGGTGTACCCGTGGGAGAAGTGTTCGATCATCGCGGCTTCCGGAGGGGAGGTACGGAGCAATAGGGAGGATCGGATCGTATCCGTCATCAGGTGGTTTCACAGTCCTTGCGAATTGCCCAGATTTGTGTTCTCCCAACGGTTTTATGGGCTTTCGAGGTTCGCGCGGCATCGCCCGAAAACGCTCGCAAGTGCACAGGGGCGACAGCGGCGGGGCGCGAATTTCACCGAGCGGCCGGAGAAGTCTGACCGCGCGCACTGATCCGGACAAGCGTTGTGCGCTGCCTCACAGTTCACATCAGTTCCCAAGGGGCACAACAGAAAAGGCCGCCGACCCGAACGGTCGGCGGCCCTCTCGTCAAGTCTTATGTGACGGTGATGTGCCGGCGGCGGCCCACCGTGAGGACCGGCTGGCGGGTGGCCTCGTAGAAGTCGTTGCCCTTGTCGTCGACGACGATGAACGCCGGGAAGTCCTCGACCTCGATCTTCCAGACCGCCTCCATGCCGAGCTCGGGGTACTCCAGGACCTCCATGGCCTTGATGTTCTCCTGCGCGAGCTTCGCGGCGGGCCCGCCGATCGAGCCGAGGTAGAAGCCGCCGTGCGCCTTGCACGCGTTCGTGACGCGGTCGGAGCGGTTCCCCTTGGCGAGCATGACGAACGAGCCGCCCGCGGCCTGGAACTGGTCGACGTAGGAGTCCATGCGCCCGGCGGTGGTCGGCCCGAAGGACCCCGACGCGTAGCCCTCGGGGGTCTTCGCGGGCCCGGCGTAGTAGACCGCGTGGTCCTTGAGGTACTGCGGCATCGGCTCGCCCGCGTCGAGGCGCTCCTTGATCTTGGCGTGCGCGATGTCGCGGGCGACGACGAGCGTCCCGGTCAGGGACACGCGGGTCTTCACCGGGTACTTGGAGAGCTCGGCGCGGATCTCGGTCATCGGCCGGTTCAGGTCGATGCGGACCACGTCGTCTTCGAGGTCGTCCTCGCGGACCTCGGGCACGTACCTGCTCGGGTCGCGCTCCAGCTGCTCCAGGAACACGCCCTCGGCGGTGATCTTGGCCATGGCCTGGCGGTCGGCCGAGCAGGAGACGGCGATGGCCACCGGCAGCGACGCGCCGTGGCGCGGGAGCCGGATCACGCGCACGTCGTGGCAGAAGTACTTGCCGCCGAACTGGGCGCCGATCCCGAACTGGCGGGTCAGCTCCAGGACCTCCTGTTCGAGCGCGACGTCGCGGAAGCCGTGCCCCAGCGGGGAGCCCTCGGTCGGCATCGAGTCGAGGTACTTCGTGGAGGCGTACTTCGCGGTCTTGAGCGCGGACTCGGCGCTGGTGCCGCCGATGACGATCGCCAGGTGGTACGGCGGGCACGCGGCGGTGCCGATCTGGCGGAGCTTCTCCTCCAGGAAGCGCATCATCGCGTCCGGGTTGAGGATCGCCTTCGTCTCCTGGAACAGGAACGACTTGTTGGCCGAGCCGCCGCCCTTGGCGATGAACTGGAACTTGTACGCGTCGTCGCCCTCGGCGTACAGGTCGATCTGCGCGGGCAGGTTCGAGCCGGTGTTCTTCTCGTCCCACATGGTCAGCGGGGCCATCTGGCTGTAGCGCAGGTTGAGGTCGCGGTAGGCCTGCCACACGCCGCGAGACAGGTGCTCGGCGTCGCGGCCGTCGGTGAGGACGTGCCGGCCCCGCTTGCCCATGACGATCGCCGTGCCGGTGTCCTGGCACATCGGCAGGACCATCCCGGAGGCGATGTTCGCGTTCTTGAGCAGGTCCATCGCCACGAACCGGTCGTTGCCGCTGGCCTCGGGGTCGTCGAGGATGGAGCGCAGCTGCGTGAGGTGCGCGGGCCGCAGGAAGTGGGAGATGTCCTTCACCGCTTCGGCGGCGAGCTGCGTGAGGACCTCGGGCTCCACGGTGAGGAAGCGCCGTCCGGCGGCCTCGAACGTGCTCACCCCGTCCGTCGTGAGCAGGCGGTACTCGGTGGTGTCCGGGCCGGTGGGAAGCAGGTCCGTGTACTGGAACTCCGATGTCACGCCTCCAAACTTAGCGCGGCCCCCCGCGCGGGGCGGGAGCGGCGCGGGCGCCTGTGCGAACCGGACTCCCGGCGCGATTCGGTGCGGTGTCGGACCGCGGGCTGTCGCACCCGGCGGGTAGCGTCACACCAGGGGCGGAGCGGCCCGGCCGCACCACCCCTCAGCAGGTACGATTGCCAGGTTGCCCACCGCGAGGTGGGCGGCGCGCAAGTGATTCCTCCTGCTGCGGAGAGACCGCAGCCGATTGAGACCGAAGGAGGTGGAGCGATCTTGCGGCACTATGAACTCATGGTGATCCTCGAACCCAACCTCGAGGAAGCCCAGGTCGGCCCGACGCTGGAGAAGTTCCTCAAGGGCGTCAAGGACGCCGGGGGAGCCGTCGACAAGATCGACGTCTGGGGCCGTCGCCGTCTCGCTTACGAGATCAACAAGAGCAACGAGGGCGTCTACGCCGTCGTCGACCTGCAGTCCGAGCCCGGTCCCGTCGCTGAGATGGACCGCCAGCTTCGGCTCAGCGAGTCGGTGCTGCGGACCAAGGTGCTGCGACCGGAGCTTCGGTAACCCGACCCTGCAACTGCGAGACCGTCAAGGAGATAGGTCATGGCAGGAGAGACAGTCATCACGGTTATCGGCAACCTCGTCGACGACCCCGAACTGCGTTACACGCCGTCCGGTGCCGCCGTCGCGAAGTTCCGCATCGCATCGACCCCGCGTGCATTCGACAAAGAGACGAATGCGTGGAAAGACGGTGAGGCGTTGTTCCTCACCTGCAGCGTCTGGCGCCAGTACGCCGAGAACGTCGCCGAGTCGCTGTCGCGCGGTACCCGCGTGATCGTGCAGGGCAGGCTCAAGCAGCGCAGCTACGAGACCCGCGAGGGCGAGAAGCGCACTGTGTACGAGCTCGACGTCGAGGAGGTCGGCCCCGCGCTGCGGTTCTCCACCGCGAAGCTCAACCGGTCCGGCGCCTCGGGCGGCGGCGGTGGCGGCGGCCGCTCCTTCGGGGGCGGCGGCGGTGCCGCTGCCGGCGGCTCGATGCCCGACGACCCCTGGGCCTCCGCGGCCCCGGCC
>NZ_QFRW01000005.1:0-315 GCF_003265355.1 Glycomyces dulcitolivorans
GTCGCACGTACATCAAGCGCTCCGCGGAAAATACCAGGGAATGCAAGGACGTTGTTCACTTGGTTCGGGAAGTCAGAACGGCCAGTTCCTACAACACTTGCACCTGCTGCATGTGCATCTTCTGGCATGATCTCTGGGTTTGGATTAGCCATTGCGAAGATGACAGGATCTTTTGCCATTTTCCCAACCATTTCTTTAGTTAAAGCACCTGCTACTGAAACGCCGATAAAGACATCTGCGCCTTCAATCACTTCTTCTAAAGAACCTTCTTTACGATCTTGGTTCGTGAATTTAGCTACTTCATTTTTCACTGCA
>NZ_QFRW01000005.1:400-835 GCF_003265355.1 Glycomyces dulcitolivorans
TCGGACGGCCTTCATAAATAGCGCCTTTTGTATCACACATGATGATATCACGTACACCGAAATGATAAAGAAGTTTGATAATCGCAATTCCTGCTGCTCCAGCGCCGTTTGCAACCACTTTAATTGAAGACATTGATTTTCCAGACAGCTTCAGTGCATTCACAAGTCCTGCCACTGTTACAATCGCTGTCCCGTGCTGATCATCGTGGAAAACAGGAATGTTTGTCTCTTTTTTCAAACGCTCTTCAATGATAAAGCAGTTTGGTGCTGCAATATCTTCAAGGTTCACGCCGCCAAATGTCGGCTCAAGAAGCTTCACTGTTTCAACGATTTTGTCTACATCGTTTGTTGCAAGTGCGATTGGGAATGCATCAACACCTGCAAAGCTTTTGAATAAGACAGCTTTTCCTTCCATTACTGGAAGAGATGCTTCAG
>NZ_QFRW01000050.1 GCF_003265355.1 Glycomyces dulcitolivorans
CCGGGAGGCTTCGGCGGCGGGGGCGGGTTCGGCGGCGGCGGGGGCCGCCGCGGGCCCGGGTCGTTCGGCGGTTCGGGCACCCGCGGGAGGCGAGGGGGTGGGGGCCGGTTCTGACATCCGGGGCGCAGCCCTCTGACCCTTTGCACCGTATTCGAAACAGGAGTGGACCAATGTCGAAGAAGCAGTCGATCTTCGGGCGGATCTCGCAGCTCGTCAAGGCGAACATCAACGACGCCATCGACAACGCCGAGGACCCCGCGAAGATGCTCGCCCAGATCGAGCGGGACTACAAGAACAGCATCGTGGACGCCGAGAACGCCATCGCCGAGACCATCGGGAACCTGCGGCTGATGGAGGAGGACTACGCCGCGGACCAGAAGGCCGCCGAGGAGTGGGGCGTGAAGGCCGCGAATGCGAGCCGGAAGGCCGACCAGCTGCGCGCCTCCGGGAGCGCCGACGAGGCCGACAAGTTCGACAACCTCGCGAAGGTCGCCCTCGGCAAGCAGATCGCCGTCGAGAAGGAGATGTCCGACGAGCAGCCGATGATCAAGAGCCAGCAGGAGGTCGTCGACAAGCTCAAGACCGGGCTGGAGCAGATGAAGGGCAAGCTCACGGAGCTCTCGGCGAAGCGGTCGAGCCTGGCGGCCCGGTCCAAGACCGCCGAGGCGCAGAAGAAGGTCACCGAGGCCCTCGGCAACCTGAACGTGATGGACCCGCTCAGCGAGGTCAACCGCTTCGAGGAGAAGGTCCGCCGCGAGGAGGCGAAGGTCCGCGGCCACCAGGAGCTGGCGATGTCCTCGCTCGACAGCCAGTTCGAGGCCCTGGACGACGTCAGCGACGACGCGGACGTCGAGGCCCGTCTCGCGGCGCTCAAAGCCGGCTGAGCGACTGCCGAAGCGCGGCCCGGACCCTGCGGTCCGGGCCGCGATCGTATTTCCTATAGGAAATAGGATTGCGTGGACCATCCCGGGCCCCGAGAATGTCGGGATGGAGATCGCGATCCGCCCCCGCCTCGACCGCGCCGACGTCGAGGCCCTCGTGCGCGGCGCGCTCGGCGCCGGCCTGGAGTTCACCGCCCACGAGGAGTTCAAGGACGGGTTCTTCAACGCCGCCCACGCCCTCGCGCTCGCCGACGGGCGGCACGTGGTCGTCAAGGTCGCCCCCGACAAGGGCCTGAAGCTCCTGAGCTACGAGGTCGACCTCATGGCCACCGAGATCGAGTGCTTCGAGCGCGGCCTCGCCGCCGGGGTGCCGATGCCGCGGCTGTGGCACGCCGACCCCGAGGGCGGCGTCATGATCATCGACCGCCTCGAAGGCGGCCAGCTCTACCGGGCCCGCGCCGACATCCCCAAGGACGAACTCCTGGTGCTGCGCAAGGAGATCGGCGCGCAGGCCGCCAAGTACGCGACCGTGACCGGCGAGCGCTTCGGCTACCCGTACCGGGGCGGGCGCATGGCCGCCGACAAGTGGTCGGACGCGTTCCTGGCGATGATCGCCGACATCCTCGACGACATCGAGGAGCAGGGTACGGCCCTGCCGCGCCCGATCGACGCCGTCCGGGCCATGTTCGAGGCCCAGCGGGACCTCCTCGACGAGGTCGTCCGGCCCGCGCTCGTCCACTTCGACCTGTGGGACGGCAACATCTTCGTCAAGCGCGACGGCGACGGCTGGGTCTTCGAGGCGTTCATCGACGGCGAGCGCGCCTTCTACGGCGACCCGATCGCCGAACTCGTCTCGCTCCAGATGGTCCCTGACGAGGAGAAGCCCGTGGCCGCCGAAGGCTTCCTCGGCCGCCCCATGACCGTTTCCGAGGAGCGCCGGCTCGCGCTCTACCGGATGTACCTCATGCTCATCCTGGTCGCCGAGTGCAAGGTCCGCGGGTTCGAGCCCGAGCAGGAGGCCGACCAGCTCAAGTGGGCCAACGATACCCTCGAACGGGACTTCACCGCGTTCGGGCTCTAGACCGGCTGGTGGTCGTGGTCGTCCGGGTCGGTGCGCGCGGCCTCCTTCTCGGCCGTGGCGCGCGCCAGCCCGTAGGGCGGCATGTTGATGTACGAGGTCTCGTACGCCCCCTTGGGGACCTGGTAGAGCTCGTGCCACAGGCCGACGTCGCCGTTGCTCTTGACGTTGCGGTTGAACCACTTCCAGAACCCGCGGTGGGCGTGGACCTGGGAGTGGGCGTACGCCTCCAGGTGCTCCTCGCTGCGCCAGTACTGCACGACCATGATCACCCTGCCGGAGAACATGGTCCGCGAGTCGAGGAGGCCCAGCGACGGGTCGGCCGCCAGCTCGCGGAGCATCCTCGGCATCGCGAGGAACACCGGCAGCCACTTGTTGATCTTCCACAGCCTGTTGAACCGCATGCCGACCGTGAAGACCACGAGGTCCTCGCCGTAGTCGACCACGACGCGTCCGGGCCTGACCTTCGCCACGAGTGGACCTCCAGGGGGTGGGCGGAAAGCTTCCCCTAACAGGTTAACGAAGCGTGCTCATACGGTGTCAAGCGGTCGCAGCCGCGCCTTCAGTCACTCGCGTTGCACGGCAACCGAACCCGGTTATCCAGGCCAGCTCCAGTCCGCGACCTCCGGGAGGTCCTCCCCGTGCGTGCGGGTGTGCTCGCGGGCGGCGTGGCGGGCGTCCACCATGCGCTGCCGCAGGCCCGCGGCGTTCGGGCCCAGGCCCGGGACGCGGTCGATGACGTCCATGACCAGGCGGAACCGGTCGAGGTCGTTGAGCATGACCATGTCGAACGGCGTGGTCGTGGTGCCCTCCTCCTTGTAGCCGCGCACGTGGATGTTGTCGTGGTTGGTGCGCCGGTAGGTGAGGCGGTGGATGAGCGTCGGGTAGCCGTGGAACGCGAACAGGACCGGCCGGTCGGCGGTGAACACCGTGTCGAACTCGCGGTCGCCGAGGCCGTGCGGGTGCTCGCTCTCGGGCTGGAGCCGCATCAGGTCCACCACGTTCACCACCCGGACCTTCAGGTCCGGCAGGTGCGTGCACAGCAGGTCGGCCGCGGCCAGCACCTCCAGGGTCGGCACGTCCCCGGCGCAGGCGAGGACCACATCGGGCTCCTCGCCGCCGTCGGTCGAGGCCCACTCCCAGATGCCAAGGCCCCGTTCGCAGTGACGCACCGCCTCGTCCATGCTCGTGTACTGGAGCGCGGGCTGCTTCCCGGCGACCACGACGTTCACGTACTGCCGCGAGCGCAGGCAGTGGTCCATCGTGGACAGCAGCGTGTTGGCGTCCGGCGGCAGGTAGACCCGCACGATGTCGGCCTTCTTGTTCATGACGTGGTCGATGAACCCGGGGTCCTGGTGGGAGAACCCGTTGTGGTCCTGGCGCCACACGTGGCTCGACAGGAGGTAGTTCAGCGAGGCGACCGGCCGGCGCCACGGGATGTCCCCGGAGGAGTCGAGCCACTTCGCGTGCTGGTTGAACATCGCGTCGACGATGTGGATGAACGCCTCGTAGCTGGTGAACAGGCCGTGCCGGCCGGTGAGCAGGTAGCCCTCCAGCCAGCCCTCGCACAGGTGCTCCGAGAGGACCTCCATGACCCGCCCGTGCGGGGCCTGGTGCTCGTCCGTGGGAAGGATCTCCGCCTGCCACTGCCGGTCGGTGGTCTCGAAGACCGCGCCGAGCCGGTTCGACTCGACCTCGTCGGGCCCGAAGAGCCGGAACCGGTCCGGGTTCGCGGACATGACGTCCCGCAGCCACACCCCGAGCGCCCGCGTCGCCTCGCCCACAGTGGAGCCGTGGCCCTCGATCGCCAGCCCGTAGTCGCGGTAGTCCGGCAGCACCAGGTCGCGCAGCAGCAGCCCGCCGTTCGCGTGCGGGTTCGCGCTCATCCGCGCCTCGCCCTCCGGCGGCAGGCCCAGCAGCTGCGGCACCGGCGCGCCCGTGGCGTCGAACAGCTCCTCGGGCCGGTACGAGCGCATCCACTCCTCAAGCATCGCAAGGTGGTCCGCGTTCGTCCGCACCCCCGACAGCGGCACCTGGTGCGCCCGCCAGGTCCCCTCGACCGGCACCCCGTCCACGTCGGACGGCCCCGTCCAGCCCTTCGGCGTCCGCAGCACGATCATCGGCCAGCGCGGCCGCACCGGCGTCCCGTTCGCCCTGGAGCGGGCGTCGGCGCGGATCTCGGCGATCCTGTCGAAGCACGCGTCCATCGCCGCCGCCAGCTGCCGGTGCACGTCCGCCGGGTCGTCCCCGTCCACCAGGACCGGGTCGTACCCGCAGCCGCGGAAGAAGCTCGCCCGGTCCTCGTCGGAGATCCGCGCGAAGATCGTCTGGTTCGCGATCTTGTACCCGTTCAAGTGCAGGATCGGCAGGACCGTGCCGTCGGAGACGGGGTTGAGGAACACGTTCGAGAACCACGACCCGGCCAGCGGCCCGGTCTCGGCCTCCCCGTCGCCGACCACGCACGCCACGGTGAGTCCCGGGTTGTCGAACGCCGCCCCGTACGCGTGCGACAGGGCGTACCCCAGCTCGCCGCCCTCGTGGATCGACCCCGGCACCTCGGCGGCCACATGGGACGGGATGCCGCCGGGGAACGAGAACTGGCGGAACAGGCGCCGCATGCCCTCCTCGGAGTGGTTCACCGACGGGTACAGCTCCGGGTAGGTGCCCTCCAGCCACGTGTTCGCGACCATCGCCGGGCCGCCGTGCCCGGGGCCGCACACGTAGATCACGTCGAGCCCGCGGGCCTTGATGCAGCGGCTGAGGTGCGCGTAGATCAGGCTCAGCCCGGGGCTGGTGCCCCAGTGGCCGAGCAGGCGCGGCTTGACGTGCTCGGGGCGCAGCGGCTCGCGGAGCAGGGGGTTGTCGAGCAGGTAGATCTGGCCGACGGTGAGGTAGTTCGCGGCCCGCCAGTAGGCGTCCACGCTCGCCAGCTCATCCTCGGAGAGCGGCGCGGCGGAGCGATCGGTCTTCGCGGTGTCCATGCGTCAGAGCGTGCCCCATCGCGCGCGGATTGACCGCGATTCGCAAGAATTCCTCGCGCCCGCGCTACTCGGCGTCGCGCCGCTGCCGCTCCAGCGACGCCAGGCGCGACTTGATCTCGATCAGCGACGCCTGGATCTCCGTCGCGTCCACGCTGGCCTTCTCCGCCAGCTCCCGGTACTGCGCCTCCCGCGCCGCCGCGGCCCGCGCCTTCGACGCCGACGCCGCGAAGTAGATCCCCGAGATGATGATCGCCGTGACGAGCAGGAACATCCCGAAGACGAACAGCATCCCCGACTGGCCCATGTTCATGCCGCGCCTCCTTCTTCCGTACGCGTCACCGGAAGTCTAAGTGCCGGGAAGTCCCGATAACCGATTGCCGTCCCACCCCGCCCCCGCGACAATCGGACCATGCTCGCCGACCACCTGCCGATCCTGCGGCTCCGCCTGCGCACCGACCGCCTCGAACTGCGCCTGCCCCAGACCTTCGACGAGATCGCCGCCCTCGCCGAGACGGCCGCCGCCGGCGTCCACGATCCGGGCTTCATGCCCTTCAACGTGCCCTGGACCGTCGGCACCCCCGCCGAAGTCGCCCGCAGCGTCGCCCTGTGGCACCACCGCTCGATCGGACGCTGGGACCCCCTGCACTGGAGCATCGGGTTCTTCGTCTTCCGCGACGGCGAACCCGTCGGCGTCCAAGGACTCCACGGCGCCGAGAAGTTCGCCCTCACCCGCGAAGTCAGCTCCGGCTCCTGGCTCAGCCTGCCCCACCAGGGCCAGGGCCTCGGCAAGGAGATGCGCGCCGCCGTCCTCCACCTCGCCTTCGCCGGACTCGGCGCCGAATGGGCGACCAGCGGCTCCTACGACGGCAACGACGCCTCCGCCGGAGTCTCCCGCCGCCTCGGTTACCGCGAGGACGGCGTCAAGCACGTCGTCGTCGAAGACGTCCGCCGCACCGAGCAGCGCTGGCGCCTCACCCGCGACGCCTGGGAGGCCAACCGCACCCACGAGGTCACGATCGAGGGCCTCGACGCCGACGTCCTCGACATGTTCGGCCTCACCGACGACGAAAGCGAATAGCGATGCTCACCGACTACCTCCCGATCTACCGTATCCGCCTGCGCACCGACCGCCTCGAACTGCGCCTGCCCGACCTCGACGACCTCGTCGCGCTCGCCGACCAGGCCGCCGGGGGCATCCACCGGCCGGACTTCATGCCGTTCATCGAACCGTGGACCGAGGCCGAGCCGGCCATGCGGGGCCGCGCCACGGTCATGTGGCAGATGAAGACCCTCGCCGGCTCGACTCCCGAGGACTGGGCCCTGCCGTTCGTCGTCGTCCGGGACGGCCAGGTCATCGGCATGCAGGAAGTCAGCGCGAGGAAGGTCAAAGTCTCCAAGGAGGCGATCACCGGCTCCTGGCTCGGCCTCCCGCACCACGGGCAGGGATTCGGGACCGAGATGCGCGCCGCCGTCCTCGCGTTCATCTTCGAGGGCCTCGGCGCCGACTACGCGCTCAGCGCCTCCTTCGACGGGAACGGGCCCTCCGAAGGCGTCTCGCGCAAGCTCGGGTACAAGGCGGACGGCGTCAACCACATCGTCACCGGGGACCTGCGGCGCCTGGACAGGCGCTGGCGGCTCTCGCGCGAGGACTGGGAGGCGCACCGGCGGCATGAAGTCCGCATTGAGGGGCTCGACGAGGACGCCCGCGCGATGCTCGGCCTGGCGTGAGCTGAGCCGCAATCGGGCCCATGGGCCTGCGAGGGCCCGCTGAACGGTGCGATACAGTAAACCTCGTTCCCGGGGGCAACCCGGTGAAATGCGGACGTAGCGCAGTTGGTAGCGCGACACCTTGCCAAGGTGTAGGTCGCCGGTTCGATCCCGGTCGTCCGCTCAGACGAGAAAAGGGGCCTCCCGCCAGGGAGGCCCCTTTCGTCATGCTCACGCGCCCTTGGGGATCCAGCGGGCGCCCATCTCCTCGTCGCTCACCGTCCGGCCCGGCAGCGGGGCCGTGCCGGGGGCTCGCAGGGCCTGGAGGTACAGCTCCAGGGTCCGCAGGCGGACCTCGCGGGTCCGTTCGGCGTCGCCGATCGAGATCGAGGCGACCGATTCGGTGACCATCTGGAGGTCGCCGTTGTCGATGTCCTCGCGGAGCACCCCGGCGTTCTTGAACCGGGCGAGCATCGACTTGTTCAGCGAGTCGCCCTCGATGGCGGCCGCGAACATCTCGGGGCTCGGCGTGAAGGTCCCGGCCAGGCGCACCGTGATCGAGGGCGTGTCGGCGACGACGACCGCGCGCATGAACGTGCGGAACGCCTCCCATGGCTCCTGTTCGGACTCGACCGCCTCGCGCGCCAGCTCCATGTACCGGGTCAGGCCGTCCCCGGCGAGTTTGCGGAGCAGGTCCTCCTTGCTGGGGTAGCGCCGGTACAGCGCGCTGATGCCGACGCCGGCGCGCTTGGCGACCTCGGCGATCGGCGCCTCCGGGTCGGCGACGAACACCTCGTGGGCGGCTTCGAGGATGAGCTTGTCGTTGCGGGCGGCCTGCGCCTTGCGCCCGCTGAGCGGCTTGTCGGTCATGGCACGCATCCTATCTGGAACAGAGTGGTTCATTCTGCTGTGCTTCTTTCAAAACAATGCCTCAACCGGCCGTGCGGGAGAGCACGACCGGTCGAGGGGCTTTGGGTGGGATCAGTGCTCGGCCTTCGCCTGCTTCGGCAGGCCGAACGCGACCAGGAACGCCACCACCGTGAGCAGCACCGTCAGGCCGGTGACCAGCTGCGCGGCGTGCATCGCCTCGGCCGGGCCGGCGCCGATCGCGAACTGGCCGAAGAACACCGTCCCGAGTCCGGCGACGCCGAGCGCCGCGGCGCCCTGCTGGAAGGACTCCAGGAGGCCCGAGGCCGAGCCGACCTCGTGGTCTTCGAGGTCGCCGGTGATGATCCCGAACAGCGGCACGAAGATCATGCCCATCCCGATCCCGAAGATCCCGAACGCGGGGGACAGGGCCCAGGTGCCCGGCAGCGTGTCGGCGCCGAACTGGATCCAGACCACGGCCAGGCCGGCGGCCATCGTGGCGAGGCCGACGTGCAGGATGCCGCGGCCGAGCTTCGGGGCGAGCGCCGCGCTGGAGCCGGAGCCGACGAACGCGCCGACCGCCCACGCGGCCATCGCCAGGCTCGCCTGGAGCGGCCCGAAGCCGAGGCCGAGCTGGAGGAACAGGCCCACCGCGAGGGAGAAGCCGGTGATCGCGCCGAAGAAGACGACCACGAACGCGATGCCGGAGGTGTACGAGCGCTTCTTGAAGACGCTCAGCTCGACCAGCGCGGTGCGGCCGGAGCGGGCGCGGCGCGCCTGGGTCCAGGCGAACAGGCCCAGGACCGGGACGGAGGCGACCAGCATTGCGATCGACCACACCGGCCAGCCCAGCTCGCGGCCCTCGACCAGCGGCACCAGCAGCAGGCACATCCCGGCCGCGGCGAGGAGCGCGCCGCCGAGGTCGAGCTTGAGGCCCTTGACGGCCGGGGCGCCGGCGGGGAGGACCTTCGCGCTGAGGACGATCGCGGCCGCGCCGAGCGGCAGGTTGATCAGGAAGATCGAGCGCCAGCCGGTGCCGGCCAGGTTCGCGTCGACCAGGACGCCGGCGACGACCGGTCCGGCGATCGTCGCGAGCCCGATGGCCGGACCGAACAGCGCGTACGCCTTGCCCATCTCGCGGCCGAACATGTCGCGGATCAGGCCGAAGCACTGCGGCACCATGACCGCGGCGAAGACGCCCTGGACGACGCGGGCGGCGAGGAGGACCTCGATCGTCCCGGCGGCGCCGCAGGCGAGCGAGGCCGCGAGGAACCCGACCAGGCCGACCATGAGGACCTTCTTGCGGCCGAACATGTCCCCGAGCCGGCCGCCGGTGAGCAGGCCGATCGCGAGGGCGAGGGTGTAGCCCGCCGAGAGCCACTGGAGCGTCGCGGCGGTCCCGCCCAGCTCCGAGCGGATCGCCGGGGCGGCGACGTTGACGATCGAGGCGTCGAGGAGGTTCAGGAGCGTCGCGGAGAGGATCGCGACGAGTCCCAGCCAGCGGTGCGGGAAGGTCCGCGGCTCGGCCGTTTGCGGCGCTGCGGCGGTTTGCGCTTCGTCGGCGGGGGTGTCGAGGATGACGGTCACGGTAGCCTCCGGCTGATCCGAATTCAGTGGAACGGAACGTTTGATTCCACTATAGCAGACCGGAATGATCTGTTCCAATAGGCGGGCGGAAAAAATCCCGCAGCATCCGTGAGCTGCGGGAGTTCGGGAGCTAGGCCTCCTGGCCGGCGTTCAGGTAGCCGAAGATGATGATCATCGCGACCGCGATGATCACCAGCCACAGGGTCGCCTTGCGGAACTTGTGGCGCGCGCCGGGGGAGAACCACATGACCGCCGCGATGATGAGCAGGACCCCGACGACCACGCCGGGGGCGGCGCCCAGATTATCTTCCATCTTCAGACCAATCGCTTCAGAAGGTGACCGTGCAGGGACTGTTGTACCGGTCGCCCGTTCCATCATCCAGACCGGGGCCCGGACGGTCAACCCGTACCGCCCGCTTCACCACTCGCACGAGGTGCCTTCGGCCGTGCGCTCGTGATAGGACAGCGTGATCTGGTCGGTGTAGTTCGTCTCCTCGCCGGCGGAGGGGAACTGCTGGATGACCGTGCAGTGCTCGGGTTCGGGCGTGTACCAGTAGTAGCCGACCTCGGCGACCACGTTGGTGAACCCCTCCGCCTCCAGGGCGTCCTTGGCGCTGAACGTGTCCATGCCGGTCACCGACGGGACCGGTTCGCTGCCGTCGGAGGAGATGTTCGGGTCCCGGGTGGCCTCGTCGTCGCCGGTCTCGCCCGAGCCGCCTTCCTCCGTGCCGCCGCCCGTCTCCTCCTCGGTCTCCTCGGCCGCCGGGGACTCCGATGCGGAGTCCGAGGCCGCCGGGTCGGTCGCCCCGTCCGTCGCCGGGTCCCCGCCCGCGTCGCCGGCGGCCTCCACCGTGGACTCCTCCGCGTCGCCCGAAGGGCCGAACGGCGAGTCGCCCGTCCAGTTGCCCCACAGCACGACCGCGATCACCGCGATCACCACCGCGACGGCGGTCGTCAAGAGCGCCAAGCGCTTCCGCCGGTTCGGTCGGTCCTCGACCGGCGGCTGCGGCGGAGGAGGCGGCACCACGATCTCGCCGGTCGTCGCCAAACGGCACGCCTCAGCGAGGGCCTCGCCCGACTCCCAGCGCTCCTCCGGGGCCTTGCGCAGCAGCCGGGACACCACCGAGGCGACCTGCGGCGGGATCGAGTCCGGGAGCGGGGGCGGCTCCTCGTAGAGGTGGCTGTGGATGACCGCCATGGCGTCGCGGCCGGGGAACGGCGGGGTGCCGGTCAGGCACTCGTACGCGACCGCGCCGAGCGAGTAGAGGTCGGACTTGCCGGTGACGTCCTGGTTCCGCAGCCGCTCGGGGGAGACGTAGGGGATGGTGCCGAGGACTTCTTTGCTGTCGGTCAGGCGCGACTGGTCGACCAGCAGCGAGATCCCGAAGTCCACCAGGCGGACCCGGTCGTCGGCGTCGATGAGGAGGTTCGCGGGCTTGACGTCGCGGTGGACGATCTGCCTGCGGTGGGCCGCGCCGAGCGCGTCGGCGGCCTCGGCGACGATCCGCATCGTCCGCTCCGGGTCGAGGTGGTCCTCGCGCGCGAGCAGCCGCGCCAGCGAGGTGCCCTCGACCAGCTCCATGACCAGGAACTTGACCTCGCGGTCCCCGTCGAGCTCCTCGCCGAAGTCGTAGACCTCGACGTAGTTCGGGCCCTTGAGGCTCGCGAGGGTCTCGGCCTCGCGCTGGAACCGCTCGCCGGCGCCGTCGAGGCCCGGCAGGAGGATCTTGACGGCCACCTCGCGTTTCAGCCGCTCGTCGAGCGCGGCCCAGACCGCGCCCATGGCGCCGGAGTCGATGGGCCGGTCCAGCCGGTAGCGGCCGGAGAGGAGAGTCCCGGAATCCACGTGTGCAAACCTCGTTCGGAGCGTCCTGCGAAGCCCTGGAGCCGGATACGGAGCCGAGGGCCGCTCTAGAAATGAGTTCGGAACCAGTGTGACCGCCGCGCGCCCGCCGCGGTTCCCCGGGTCGCCGTTCGGGCCCGTTCCGAGCGAAATCCCGTAGGCTGTCAAGCGAACCGAGCGGAGGAGGACCCAATGCCCGAATTCATCGAAGTCCCCAAGGGCCTCGACCGCGTCATCGTCGCGGACACCGAGATAGGCGACGTCCGCGGCGAGGAGGGCTTCTACCACTACCGGCAGTACAACGCCGTCGAACTCGCGCAGCACTGCTCCTTCGAGCAGGTCTGGTACCTCATGACCCACGCCGAGCTGCCCACCCGCGCGCAGCTCGACTCGTTCAAAGCCCAGGTCGCGCCCTACCGCACCCTCACACCGCAGCTGCGCGAACTGCTCCCGCACCTGGCCGCGGCCTCCCCGCTCGACGGCCTGCGCACCGCGCTGTCGGCCGCGTGCGCGGCCCGGCCTATGAAGGCCGTCCTCGACATCGACGAGGCCGCCCGCGCCGACGACGCCCTGTTCGCCTGCGCCGTCACCCCCGCGATCCTCACCGCCATGTGGCGCCTCGGCCAGGGCCAGGAACCGCTCGACCCGCGCGCCGACCTCGGCTACGCCGCGAACTACCTGTACATGATGACCGGCGAGGTGCCCTCGGCCGAGGCCGCGAGGGCCGTCGAGCACTACCTGATCCTCACGATCGACCACGGCTTCAACGCCTCCACGTTCACCGCCCGCGTCATCGCCTCCACCGGCGCCGACCTCGGCGCGGCCCTCGTCGGCGCCATCGGCGCGCTCTCGGGCCCGCTCCACGGCGGCGCACCCGCCCGGGCCCTCGACGCGCTCGACGCCATCGGCGGCCCCGGCAACATCGACTCGTGGATCCGCGGCGAGCTGGAGGCCGGGCGGCGCATCATGGGCTTCGGCCACGCCGTCTACAAGACCGACGACCCGCGCTCGCTCCACCTGCGCTCAGTCGCCGACGAGTTCGGCGGCGAGATCGTCGACTTCGCCAAGACCGTCGAGCGCCGCGTGGTCGAGATCCTCGCCGAGGTCAAGCCCGGCCGCAAGCTCTACACGAACGTCGAGTTCTACGCGGGCGTGGTCATGGAGCTCGCGGGCGTGCCGCGCCCGATGTTCACGCCCACGTTCACGACCAGCCGCGTCGTCGGCTGGAGCGCGAACATCCTCGAACAGGCCCGCGACTCCAAGATCATCCGCCCCCGGGCCCGCTACGTCGGCACCCCGCCGCCCGTCCCGGTCCCCGAGGACGGCTTCGCCGCCTAGACGGTTCCGCGCCCGCGGGCGATCACGCCGAAGCTCACAGGTGAGCCGGGGGACAGATCGCCTGCGGGGCGCGCACGGGGTGGATAGCGTTGGAGCCGTGGCTCAAAGTCTCTACCTCGCCAGCCTGGACCCCGGCAGCGGCAAATCGACGGTGGCGGTCGGCGTCATGGACCTGCTCACCAGGCGCGCCGGCTCCGTCGCCGTCT
The DNA here is from genome assembly GCF_003265355.1 of Glycomyces dulcitolivorans. Taxonomy (GTDB): domain Bacteria; phylum Actinomycetota; class Actinomycetes; order Mycobacteriales; family Micromonosporaceae; genus Glycomyces; species Glycomyces dulcitolivorans. Next base: position 12,489 of record NZ_QFRW01000050.1, read on the forward strand.
TCCGCCCCATCGTCCGCGACGACCACACGGTCTCCGGCGACCCGATCATCACCCTCCTCCGCGACCAGTACCGCCTCCCCGCGACCTACGCGTCGTCGGTCGGCGTGACCTATTCGGACGTCCGCGCCGACGCGGACGCCGCGCTCACCCAGATCGTCGAGCGCTACCACGAACTCGCCGACAAGCATGAGGTCGTGCTCGTCGTCGGCTCCGACTTCTCCGACGTCTCCTCCCCGGTCGAGTTCGCCTACAACACGCGCGTCGCGGTCAACCTCGCCTCGCCGATGCTCCTCATCGTCACCGGCCACCGCAAGACCCCGGCCGACATCGCCGCCGCGCTCCGCTTCGGCACCGCGCAGGCCGAGGCCGACCACGCGACCGTCCTCGGCACCATCGTCAACCGCGTCGACGCGGCCGACGCCGGCCTCGTCCAGGACGCCCACCCGGGCGCCGGCGTCGTCGTCGAGGACCCCGAACTGGTGGCCCCCACGGTGGGCGAGCTCATCGAGGCCGCCGACGCGACCCTCATCTCCGGCGACCCGGACGTCTTCACCCGCACCGTCGGCGACGTCGTCGTCGCGGCCATGACCCTCCCCAACCTCCTCACGCGCCTCGCCGACGACAAGGCCGTGATCCTCCCCGGCGACCGCTCCGAGGTCCTCCTCGGCCTCATCGCCGCCCACCTCGCCGAAGGCACCCCGAGCCTCTCGGCGGTGTTCCTCACCGGCGGCATCCGGCCCGAGCCGCAGATCCTCGACATCGTCGCGGGCCTCGACTCGCGCCTGCCGATCGCGCTCGTCCAGCACGACACGTTCGACATGGCGAACCTCGTCGGCGACGTCACCGGCTCCCTCGCCGCCGGCGGCCAGCGCAAGATCACCCGCGCCCTCGAAGACTTCGCCAAGGGTGTCGACGGGGACGACCTGCTCGACCGGCTCGCGCTCTCCAAGCCGACCGTGGTCACCCCGATCATGTTCGAGCACTCGATGCTCGGGCGCGCCAAGGCCCTCGACAAGCACATCGTCCTCCCCGAAGGAGCCGAGCCGCGCATCCTCAAGGCCGCCGAGATTCTCATGCGCCGCGACGTGGCGCGCCTGACGCTCCTCGGCTCCGAGGCCGAGATCCGGTCGCAGGCCGCGCAGCTGGGCGTCGACATCGGCGGGGCCGCGATCCTCAACCCCGGCGACCACGAGATCCGCGAGCGCTTCGCGAAGGAGTACGCGCGGCTGCGGGCCCACAAGGGCGTCACCGTCGAGGCCGCGTACGACCAGGTCGCCGACGTGTCCTACTTCGGCACCATGATGGTCCACACCGGGATGGCCGACGGGATGGTCTCCGGCGCGGTCCACACCACCGCGCACACCATCCGTCCCTCGTTCGAGATCATCAAGACCAAGTCCGAGGTCGCCGTGGTCTCCTCGGTGTTCTTCATGTGCCTCGAAGACCGCGTCCTCGTCTACGGCGACTGCGCGGTCAACCCGAACCCCGATGCCGAGCAGCTGGCCGACATCGCGCTATCCTCGGCAGGCACCGCCGCCGAGTTCGGCGTGGAACCGCGCGTGGCGATGCTCTCCTATTCGACCGGCACCTCCGGCCACGGCGAGGCCGTGGACAAGGTCCGGGCGGCGACCGAGATCGTCCGAGCCCGCAGACCCGACCTTCCGGTGGAGGGACCGATCCAGTACGACGCCGCCGCCGACGCCGGCGTCGCGGGCACGAAGCTCCCGGACTCGCAGGTCGCCGGGAAGGCCACGGTCTTCATCGTGCCCGACCTGAACACCGGCAACAACCTGTACAAGGCCGTGCAGCGCTCGGCGAACGCGGTCGCGGTCGGCCCGGTGCTCCAGGGCCTGCGCAAGCCGGTCAACGACCTGTCGCGGGGCGCCACGGTGCCGGACATCGTCAACACGGTCGCGCTCACCGCGATCCAAGCGAGCCAGACCGCCTGAGCGGGCGGGCGCTCTAGAGGGGAAGTGCCATGAGCGCACCGGTCCTGGTGATCAACTCCGGTTCCTCGTCGATCAAGTACCAGCTGGTCGACGGCGAGACCATGGAGGCGTCGACCTCAGGGCTCATCGAGCGGATCGGACAGTCCGATTCGGTCCTCACCCACCGGCACGCGGGTGACAAGACCGTGCGGGAGGACCGCTTCGCCGACTACGCCGCCGGGCTGGAGGCGATGGTCGCGGCCTTCGAGGACCACGGCACGCCACTGGCGGAGGCCGGGCTGATCGCGGTCGCGCACCGCGTCGTCCACGGCGGCGAGCGGTTCGTGCAGCCGGTGATCGTCGACGACGAGGTGGAGCGCGCCATCGACGAGCTGTCGGCGCTCGCGCCGCTGCACAATCCGGCGAACCTCGAAGGGATCCGGACCGCGCGCAAGCTCTTCCCGAAGCTGCCGCAGGTGGCCGTGTTCGACACCGCGTTCCACGCGACGGTGCCCGAGCGGGCCCACCTGTACGCCGTGCCGAGCGAGTGGCGCGAGGACCACGGGGTGCGCCGGTACGGCTTCCACGGGACCTCGCACGCGTACGTCTCCCGCAAGGCCGCCGAGATGCTCGGCAAGAGCCCCAAGGAGGTCAACGTGATCGTCGCCCACCTCGGCAACGGGGCTTCGGTGACCGCGGTGGAGCGGGGCCGGTCGATCGACACGTCGATGGGCCTGACGCCGCTCGAAGGGCTCGTGATGGGGACGCGGTCGGGCGACATCGACCCGGCGATCGTCTTCCACATGCACCGGCGGACGGGCGCGTCGTTCGCGGATCTGGATGCGGCCCTGAACAAGCGGTCGGGGATGCTCGCGCTCAGCGGGCACGTGGACAACCGGGAGATCGAGAAGGCCGCGGCGGCGGGGGACAAGGCCGCGCAGACGGCCCTGGAGATCTACTGCTACCGGATCCGCAAGTACATCGGCTCGTACATCGCCGCGCTCGGCGGGGCGGACGCGATCGCGTTCACCGCCGGGATCGGCGAGAACAGCGCCGAGGTGCGGGCGCAGGCGCTGTCCTCGCTCGTGGCCCTCGGGGTGGACCTGGACGAGGCCGCGAACACCGCGGGCGGGCCGGTCATCTCCACGCCCGACTCGCCGATCACGGTGATGGTCGTTCCCACCAATGAGGAAGGCGAGATCGCCTCGCAGACGGCCGCGCTCCTGCGCAGCTGACCAAGGACATGCGAAGGGCGGACCGGGGAATCCCGGTCCGCCCTTCGCATGTCCTGGCGGTAAGACACCGCCGGCCAGGAGCTTGGTGAGGGTCGTGTCCATGTCCACATAGCCTGATTCGCGGCCGCGCGGGACCAGGCTGTAGGCCCGGCGGAGGAAGCGCTGCACGACGCCGCGGTTGATCTCGAAGAGGGCGTTGCCGTCCGGGGACGAGAGCGCGAGGGCGACCGATTCGCCCCGCGGGGTCGTCCAGGGCCACACGCGCACGTCGCCGATGCCGGTGGGCTCCTCCAGGCCCTTCGCGAGCAGTTCCCGGGAGAAGGACCAGGCCACCTGGTCGGCGTCCGTCCCGTCCGGATGGAACATCACGCAGACCGCGTAAGGGTCGTCCGGGTCGTATCGCAGACTCGCGCGCACACTCACCGTCGCGAAATCGGGCGCGACGAGCCGCATGGTGGTCCCGATATCGACTGTCGCCGATCGTGCCATGCTCATAGCGTTACCCCCCAGTGTGCGGCCGGCTCCCCCGAAGCCGGCCGTCATTCCAACCCGCCGCCGCACCGGATCACCGGGTTCCGCGGCCGCGAACAAGTCGTGATTCAGGTCTATCATTCAAGCCGTTGCACCGTACGACGATCGGCAAGACCGAGCCCGGCGCGTTCCGCTGATTCAGGGGCAAAAACCGACAAAAGACCACCGTTAATCCTCCGTCAATGTCGTAATTACAACAACAGGCTTCACCCATTCGCGGTACCATTCCCGGCCCTCCGCGCGGGCCCGGCGGATAGCGCGTTCGCGCCTTTGGTCTGGAAAGTCCGAATTTAACGGGAGGAGTCTCGTGGGGCGTCGGTGATAGCGTTTCAACGGAAATCTCGGACCCGCGGAAGGGGCGAACAATGGGCCAGGGGCAATGGACCGAAGTCGACGCGTTCCTCGGATCGCTGCTCGTCGGCGAGGACGAGGTCCTCGCGGGCGCCACGGCCGCCGCCCAGAAGGCCGGGCTGCCGCCGATCTCCGTCTCGCCCGCGCAGGGCAAACTCCTCTACCTCCTCGCGAAGACCCTGGGCGCCAAGCGCATCCTCGAAGTCGGGACGCTCGGCGGCTACAGCGCGATCTGGATGGCGCGGGCGCTGCCCGCGGACGGGCACCTCGTCAGCCTGGAGTACAGCGCCCGGCACGCCGAGGTCGCCAGCGGCAACGTCGCGCGCGCCGGCCTGGTGGGGACCGTGGAGATCCGGGTGGGCGCGGCCGCCGAGACGCTGCCGAAGCTCGCGGCCGAGGGCGCCGGGCCGTTCGACCTGGTGTTCATCGACGCCGACAAGGGCGGCTACCCCGGCTACCTCGACTGGTCGCTCAAGCTGACCCGGCCGGGGAGCCTCATCATCGCCGACAACGTCGTGCGCGGCGGGGCCGTCGCCGACGGGCTCAGCCGCGACCCGAACGTGCAGGGCGTGCGGTCCTACCTGGAGCAGGTGGCCGCGAACCCGAGGCTGGAGGGCACCGTGATCCAGACGGTCGGCGTCAAGGGCTACGACGGGCTCTCGATCGCGCGCGTCCTCGAATAGACCGTTCAATGGAGGGGCGGCGGGTGCTCCCGCCGCCCCTTCGCCGTGCCCGGCCTGGGGTTCCGTCCGCATCGGACGATCCGAACCGATTCAGCGGCAAGGACTCGCACCGTACCCTCATCGCCGCACGTTGACATCGATGTATTCCAATGTCTATGATTGGCGTTGCTTAACCGATTCAGTGCCTGTTTTGTCCGTTGAACCATGTCCAGTCCCTCCTGCGAGGGCTCAGCGTGTCAAAGGAGACGCAAGTGCCTCATTCCTCCCCCCGTGCGCCGAGGCGCGCGGTGATCGCCATGGGAGCCGCCGCGGCCGCCGTGGCCGGCCTGCCGGTCCCGGCATCCGCCGCCGGCCGGCCCCCGACGGTCGACCTCGTCGACGACAAGGCCACCCGCGAGACCCGCGCCCTGTTCCACTACCTGCGCCAGACGCAGGGGCAAGGGATCATGTTCGGCCACGAGCACTCCCTCTCCGACGGCTTCACCTTCACCCAGATGGACGGGTACGCCTCCGACGTGGAGGCCGTGACCGGCGACTACCCGGCCGTGTTCGGCTGGGACACCCTTATCCTCAACGGCTTCCAGAAGCCCGGCGTCTACGGCGGCACCACCGCGGAGAACGTCGCGGCCCTCTCCTACGCGCTCAAGGAGAGCGACGCGCGCGGCGGGATCAACGTCCTCTCGGCGCACATGTACAACTTCGTGACCGGCGGGAACTTCTGGGACACCAACGGGCGCGTGGTCAGCCAGATCCTCCCCGGCGGTGCGAAGCACGCCGACTTCAACGAGTTCCTCGACCGCATCGCCGCTGGCGTCAAGGGCGCCAAGCGCGCCGACGGGACCCTCATCCCGGTCGTCTTCCGGCCCTTCCACGAGAACACCGGCGGCTGGTTCTGGTGGGGCGCCGGGCACTGCACCTCGGCCGAGTTCATCGAGGTCTTCCGCTACACCGTCGAGTACCTGCGCGACGTCAAGTGCGTGCGCAACCTCCTGTACTCGTACTCGCCGAACTCCAGCTTCGGCGGCGACCCGACGAACTACATGAAGACCTATCCCGGCGACGAGTTCGTCGACATGCTCGGCTACGACGCCTACGACAACTCCGCGGGCTCCGCGGAATGGCTCGCCGCCACCGTCACCGACCTCGCGATGGTCGTCAATCTCGCCGAAGAGCGCGGCAAGATCCCCGCGTTCACCGAGTTCGGCGAGTCCGGAGAGGAGGGACGCGACCTCACCTGGTTCACCGACCTCCTCGCCGCCCTCAAGGCCGACCCCGCCGCGAGCCGCGTCTCGCACATGCTCACCTGGGCGAACTTCGGCGGCACCAACCGCGCCTACGTGCCCTTCCCCGGGCACGCCATGGAACCGGACTTCGTCGCCTACCACGAGGACCCGTACTCCCTGTTCGCCTCCGACCTCGACGGCGTCTACGACGCGCGCACCTCCGCGGTCCCCAACGCGCCCTTCCTCCACCTCGCCACCCCCACCGACCGCCAGCGCATCACCGCCACCCAGACCACCGTCCGGGTGCGCCTCACCGCCGGGACCTCCCGGAAGGTCACGTACTCGATCGCGGGCGGTGCCCCGGTCACGCTGCGCCTCGACGCCGCCGGGTACCACTCCGGGACGTGGAACATCGACCCGTCCTGGCTCGACAACCGCAAGGTCACCGTCTCGGTGAGCGCCAAAGTGGACGGCGTCACGTACACCGACTCGGCGGACGTGCTCCTCGGCGAGGTCGTGCCGCTGCCGGCCGGGTGGGTCGACGACTTCGAGTCCTACGCCGGGGACGACCCGTCGCTGAGCGAGGCGTACAGCCACATCAACGCCAACACCACCGCCCACTCGACCGACCACAAGAGCGGCGGGAACTACGGGCTCGCGTACTCCTACGACTTCTCCAGCGCCGGGTACACCGGCATCGGCAAGAACGTGGGCGCCGACTGGACCGCGTTCACCGACTTCAAGACCTGGATGCAAGGCGACGGCTCGACCAACGGCGCGACGTTCCAGATCGTCGCCAAGGGCGCCTACTTCGAGTACAACACGGGCCTCGGCGACACGACGGCCCGCGAGGTCGTCGCGCCGTTCGCGGACTTCCGGCCCGCGCCGTGGGACACCGGGCACGCCGGGGAGCTCCTCGACGCCGCGCACCTCGCGGAGGTCTCGGCGTTCTACCTGTACCTCGGGTACGGCGGGTCGCAGGCGACCGGCACGGTGTACTTCGACGACATCCGCGCTGAGTAGTGCTCTGAGGGTCCCGCTGCGGTAAAGGCCCGGGGTGTGGGTCCGGGCGAGGCTGAATCCGAGTCCGTTTGTTCGCTCGCAAGGCGGAAGGCCTCCCAGATACCGGGGTTGTATCTGGGAGGCCGACAACGCAGCGAGCGGGCAAACGGGCCGGATTCAGGCCGGCTGGACCCACACCCCGGGCCTTAAGCCCTCACCGCTCCTGGTAGTCGGCGAACCGCTTGAGCACCAGGCCGATCAGGCGCGTCATGAGCTTGCGGGGGCGCCTGGGCAGCAGGTGCGCCTCGGGCCAGTTGCGCGCGTCGGGGACGACGTAGCCCCTGTCGCGGTCCAGGGCCCGCAGCGACTGCCGCACGATCTTGTCCGGGTCGGCCAGCAGCCAGCCGAGGCGCCGCTCGTCGTACTTGATGCCGTTGGCGATCGGGAAGCCCGTGTCCACGGGCCCGGGGCAGACCGCGAGGACCTTGACGCCCGTCCCGCGCGTCTCGACCCACAGGCCGAGGCTGTAGTTGACGACGAACGCCTTCGTGGCCGCGTACAGCGCCATGTACGGCTGCGCCTGGAACCCGGCCATCGAGGCGACGTTGACGACCGCGCCGCTGCCGCGCTCGCACATCGCGGGCAGGAACCGCTTGATCAGGCCGGTCACGGCGACCATGTTCACCATGGCGGTGTCGCGGCTGTAGTCGGCGCCGATGGACACGTCGCGTCCGAACGTGCCGATCCCGGCGTTGTTCACCAGGACCTCGACCGCGATCCCCGCCTCGTCGACGGCTTCGCCGACGCGTTCGGCCGCGTCCGGTTCGGCCAGGTCCTGCACGATCACCAGCGCCGCGACGCCGTGCCGTTCGCGGATCTCGGCGGCGAGCGCTTCGAGCTTCGCGCCCGAGCGCGCCACGACGGCCACGTCCATGCCCCGCTCGGCGAGGCGCCGCGCGAAGGCCGCGCCGATCCCCGACGACGCACCCGTGACGAGTGCCCACGATCCCATTCCGGCTCCCTTACACTTCTCCGATTACAGCCTAGCGGCGGTAGCGCCGCAGGTCGCGGCCCCGGCGCGGGTAGGCTTGCCGCACCATGTCGATGCCGGCCAATCCGATCACGCGGCGACTGGCCCTTCCGGGCTGGTCGGTCCTGCGCTTCAGCCTGACGCTCGTCGCCGCCGCCCTGCTGGTCGCGGCCGTAGCCACCGGGATTCTCGTGGTGTTCTGGATCGGCATCCCCGTGGCCGTCGCGGTGTTCCTCGCGATCCGCGTCTGGGCGAACGCGCAGCGGCGCGTCATCGGCGAGCAGCTGGGCGTCGACATCCCCGTCCCGTACCGCGAGCGCCCCAAGCGGGCCCGCATCGACCACCAGGCGCTGCTGCTGGTGCGCGAGGCCGCGACCTGGCGGGACTTCGCGTGGCTGGCGATCGACGCGACCCTGGGGTTCGTCGTCAACCTCGTCTACCTCGGCGTGTTCGCCGTCGCCGTCTACTACCTGGTGCAGCCGCTGCTGCTGGTGACGCTGTTCCACACCGCGCCGAACCCGGTCGTCAACGACTTCGGGTTCTACGACTTCGACACGCCCGCGAAGACCCTCATGCTCGTGCCGCTCGCGCTCGGCGCGGGGGTCGCGTGGTGGCGCTGGGGCGAGCTGTTCCTGCGCTGGTACTCCCACCTCGGCGTCCTGCTCCTCGGCCCGACCGCGAAGGCCCTGCTCACCGCCCGCGTCTCGGAGCTGCGGCAGGCCCGCGACCAGACCGTGGACCACGCCGCCGCCGAGCTGCGGCGCATAGAACGCGATCTGCACGACGGCGCCCAGGCCCGCATCGCCGCCCTGAGCCTCACCCTCGGCATGGCCGAGGAACTGCTCCACCAGGACCGGCCCGAGCAGGCCGTGGGCCTGGTCGCCGAGGCCCGCCAGACCTGCTCTGACGTGCTGGAGGAGATCCGCCAGCTCGTGCGCGGCATCCACCCGCCGGTCCTGGCCGACCGCGGGCTCACCGGCGCGCTCCAGGCCATGGCCCTCGACCACCCGCTGCCGGTCTCGGTCGTCGACCGGCTCGGCGAGAAACTGCCCGCGCCGCTCGAAGCGGCGGTGTACTTCGCGACGAACGAGGTACTCACCAACATCACCAAGCACGCCGAGGCCTCCCAGGTGCAGATCGTCGTCACCCACGAGGACGGCGTCGTGCGCGTCGAGATCCGCGACGACGGGGTCGGCGGCGCGCAGGTCGCCCCCGGCGGCGGCCTCGACGGCGTGAGCCGCCGCCTCGCCGCGTTCGACGGGACCCTCGAACTGGTGAGCCCCGAAGGGGGCCCCACCACGGTCACCCTGACCATCCCCGCCTTCCCGGTCGGCGCCAACGGGGCCGACAATGGACGTGCGGCCGGCCGCTGAGCCCGGCCACCGGATTGCAAGGAGCCACGATGGACGTCGTCCTCGCCGAAGACCACTCGCTCCTGCGCGACGGCCTCACCCGGATGCTCGAAGCGCACGACTTCACCGTCGTGGAGGCCGTCGACAACGGGCCCGCGCTGACCGCCGCGCTCCTCAAGCACCGCCCGGACGTCGCCGTCGTCGACATCCGCCTGCCGCCCACGTTCAAGGACGAGGGGCTGAGGGCCGCCATCGAGGCCCGCCGCCACATCCCGGCCCTGCCGATCCTCGTGCTCTCCCAGTACGTCGAGCAGCTGTACGCCCGCGAGCTCCTCGGCGACCGCCGCGGCGGCGTCGGCTACATGCTGAAGGACCGCATCTCCAACGTCGGCGAGTTCATCGAGGCCCTGCGCCGCGTCGCCGCCGGCGGCACCGCCATGGACCCCGAGGTCGTCGCCCGCCTCCTCGGCAAGCAGCAGAACCGCCTCGACGCGCTCACCCCCCGCGAGCTGGAGGTCCTCGGGCTCATGGCCGAGGGCCGCACCAACGCCGCCATCGCGGCGTCGCTGTTCATCACGGAGAAGGCCGTCGGCAAACACTCGGCGAACGTGTTCCGCAAGCTCGGCCTGGGCCAGTCCGAGGACGACAACCGTCGCGTCCTCGCGGTCCTCGCCTACCTCGAAGGCAACTAGGGCCTGTCCGGGGGATCCGGGCGGCCGTTATCCGGCCCGTTCGCCCGCTCGCTGCGTTGTCGGGCCCTCCGAATACAACACCGGTATTCGGAGGACCCTCCGCCTTGCGAGCGAACGAACGGACTCGGATACCGACTCGCCGGGATCCCCCGGACAGGCCCTGCGCCTGGCGCGCCACCGGTTGCCTGTGCGATCGTTGGGGCGTGGAACTGGAGGACCTCGTCCGGCTGCGCCGGGCCCGCGACATGATGGACCGCGACTACGCCCAGCCCCTCGACGTGATGGCGCTGGCGAAGGTCGCGTTCATGTCGTCGGGGCACTTCTCGCGGAGCTTCCGGGCCGCCTACGGCGAGACCCCGTACTCCTATCTCATGACGCGCCGCATCGAGCGGGCGAAGGCCCTGCTCAGGCGCGGGGACCTGTCGGTGACCGAGGTGTGCTTCGCGGTCGGGTGCACCTCGCTGGGGACGTTCTCGACGCGGTTCACCGAGCTGGTGGGGGAGTCCCCGAGCGCGTACCGGGCCCGCAACCACGACGACGGGGCCTCGATCCCGGCGTGCATCGCGAAGGCGTACACCAGACCGGTCAGGAATCGAGAAGCGAAGCCATCCGGGTCCCCGTAGGTTTGGCCCATGAGCATCAATCTTTCGCAGTGTTTCATCGCCGTCGACGACCACGACAAGGCGATCGAGTTCTACCGGGACGTCCTGGGCATGGAGGTCCGCAACGACGTCGGCTTCGAGGGGATGCGGTGGGTGACCGTCGGCTCCCCCGACCAGCCGGACGTGAACATCGTCCTGGAGCCGCCGCTGGCCGACCCGAACGCCTCGGAGTCGGACCGCCAGGCCATGAGCGAGCTGCTCGCCAAGGGCCTGCTGCGCGGCGTCATCTTCGAGACCGACGACGTGGACGCGACCTTCGAGAAGATCTCGTCGGCGGGCGCCGACGTCCTCCAGGAGCCGATGGACCAGCCGTACGGGGTGCGCGACTGCGCGTTCCGCGACCCGGCCGGCAACATGCTGCGCTTCAACCAGCCTCGTAAGTAGACGCGACCCGACTCGTAAGCCTCGCGGGGCTGTCGCCCGCCGCCGGTAGTCTCGGCGGCGGGCCGCCCCGGCCCCGCAGACAGATGGAGACCGAACCACCATGGCCACCAGCAAGAACACACCCAACCCGGCCGACGCCCACGACCTGATCCGCGTGCAGGGCGCGCGCGAGAACAACCTCAAGGACGTCAGCGTCGACCTGCCCAAGCGCCGCCTCACCGCCTTCACCGGCGTGTCCGGCTCGGGCAAGAGCTCACTCGTGTTCGCCACGATCGCGGCCGAGTCGCAGCGGCTCATCAACGAGACCTACTCGGCGTTCGTGCAGGGCTTCATGCCGACCCTGGCCCGCCCCGAGGTCGACGTCCTCGACGGCCTGACCACGGCGATCATCGTCGACCAGGAGCGCATGGGCGCGAACATCCGCTCCACCGTCGGCACCGTCACCGACGCGAACGCGCTCCTGCGCATCCTCTTCAGCCGCCTGGGCGACCCGCACATCGGCGGGCCCGGCGCGTTCTCCTTCAACGTCCCCTCGGTCTCGGCCTCCGGCGCGATCACCGTCGAGCGCGGCGGCAAGACCATCGCCGAGAAGGCCTCGTTCAACCGGCTCGGCGGCATGTGCGCCCGCTGCGAGGGCGTCGGCTCGGTCAACGACTTCGACCTCACCGCCCTCTACGACGGCGACAAGTCCCTCAACGAGGGCGCGATCATCATCCCCGGGTACACCATGGACGGCTGGTACGGGCGGATCTACCGCGGCAGCGGCTTCTTCGACCCCGACAAGCCGATCAAGAAGTACAACAAGCGCGAGCTCCACGACCTGCTGTACAAGGAGCCCACCAAGATCAAGGTCGAGGGCATCAACGTCACCTTCGAGGGCCTGATCACCAAGATGCAGAAGTCCATGCTCTCCAAGGACGTCGAGGCGATGCAGCCGCACATCCGCGCGTTCGTGGAGCGGGCCGTCACCTTCCAGACCTGCCCCGAGTGCGAGGGCACCCGCCTGGGCCCCGAGGCCCGGTCCTCCAAGATCAACGGCGCCTCGATCGCCGACGCGTGCAAGATGCAGATCTCCGACCTCGCCGACTGGGTCGCCGGCATCGAGGACGCCTCCGTGGAGCCGCTGCTGAAGTCGCTGCGCGACCTCCTCGGGTCGTTCGTGGAGATCGGCCTCGGCTACCTCTCGCTCGACCGGCCCTCGGGCACGCTCTCGGGCGGCGAGGCCCAGCGCACCAAGATGATCCGCCACCTCGGGTCCTCGCTCACCGACGTCACGTACGTGTTCGACGAGCCCACCGTGGGCCTCCACCCGCACGACATCGAGCGCATGAACAACCTCCTGCTCCAGCTCCGCGACAAGGGCAACACCGTCCTGGTCGTCGAGCACAAGCCCGAGGCCATCGCCATCGCCGACCACGTCGTCGACCTCGGCCCCGGCGCGGGCACCGACGGCGGCACCGTCCAGTTCGAGGGCACCGTCGAGGGCCTGCGCGCCTCCGGCACCCTCACCGGCCGCCACCTCGACGACCGCGCCAAGCTGAAGGACGAACTGCGCCAGCCCACCAGGAAGCTCGCCGTGCGCGGCGCGAACGAGAACAACCTCCAGGACGTCGACGTGGACATCCCGCTCGGGGTCCTCACCGTCGTCACCGGCGTCGCCGGGTCCGGGAAGTCCTCCCTCATCCACGGGTCGGTCTCGGGCCAGGAGGGCGTGGTCGCGATCGACCAGGGCGCCATCAAGGGCTCGCGCCGGTCCAACCCCGCCACGTACACGGGCTTGCTGGAGCCGATCCGCAAGGCCTTCGCGAAGGCCAACGGCGTCAAGCCCGCCCTGTTCAGCGCCAACTCCGAGGGCGCCTGCCCGACCTGTAACGGCGCCGGCGTCGTCTACATGGACCTGGGCATCATGGCCTCGGTGTCGACCACCTGCGAGGACTGCGAGGGGAAGCGGTTCCAGGCCGCGGTCCTCGAATACCACCTGGGCGGCAAGAACATCAGCGAAGTCCTCGGGATGTCCGTGGCCGAGGCCGAGGCGTTCTTCGCCGACGGCGACGCGAAGGTCCCGGCCGCGCACAAGATCGTCCAGCGCCTCCACGACGTCGGCCTGGGCTACATCAAGATCGGCCAGCCGCTCACCACCCTCTCCGGCGGCGAGCGCCAGCGCCTCAAGCTCGCCACCCACCTGGGGGAGAAGGGCGGCGTGTACGTCCTCGACGAGCCGACCACCGGCCTGCACCTCGCCGACGTCGAGAACCTCCTCGGGCTCCTCGACCGCCTCGTCGAATCCGGCAAGTCCGTGATCGTCATCGAGCACCACCAGGCGGTCATGGCCCACGCCGACTGGATCATCGACCTCGGCCCCGGCGCCGGCCACGACGGCGGCAAGATCGTCTTCGAAGGCACCCCCGCCGACCTGGTCAAGCACCGCAAGACCTTGACCGGCAAGCACCTCGCCGACTACACGGGCGCCTGAGCCCGAGGTCCGCGGGCACCCCGCCGGGGGCTACACCCCCTGCTCGCCGGGGTGCCCGCGGACCGAAAAACACCATTGGCCCCACTGCGGACCCCCGCCCGCGCGGCGACGATTGCCATATCGGACGAAGCGGAAGCGAGGTTCCGACATGGCGACACTGACCCAGACCCGCCCGGCCGCCCCCAAGGCCAGGCCCATCCACGGCGACAAGCGGGACGCGGGCGCGCAGTCCCTGATCTACCTGTTCCTCCTCGTCCCCATGGCGGCGCTCGCCGCCGCCGTCCCGATCGCCTGGTCCACCGGGCTGCTCTCGTGGACCGACATCGCCCTGGCGGTCGGCTTCTACCTGCTGACCCTCCACGGCGTCACGGTCGGCTTCCACCGGCTGTTCACGCACGGCTCGTTCAAGCCGAACCGGCCGGTGAAGATCACGCTGGCGATCCTCGGCTCCATGTCGGTGCAGGGCCCGCTCATCACCTGGGTGGCCGACCACCGGCGCCACCACGCGTTCTCCGACCGCGAAGGCGACCCGCACTCGCCGTGGCTGTACGGCACGTCCGCCTGGGCCCTGAGCAGGGGTTTCTGGCACGCCCACATGGGCTGGATGTTCCAGCCGCGCAACACCACCAACGAGGAGCGTTTCGCCCCGGACCTGCGCCGCGACCGCGACCTGGTCATGGTCGACCGGCTGTTCCCGCTGTGGACGCTCGCGACGCTCCTGCTCCCGGCCGTCCTCGGCGGCCTGATCACGATGTCCTGGCAGGGCGCGCTCACCGCGTTCTTCTGGGCCGGCCTGGTCCGGATCTCGGCCCTGCACCACGCGACGTGGTCGACGAACTCGATCTGCCACATGATGGGCGAGCGGCCCTTCAAGAGCCGCGACAAGGCCGCGAACTTCTGGCCGCTCGCGCTGCTGTCGGGCGGCGAGTCCTGGCACAACTCCCACCACGCCGACCAGACCTGCGCCCGCCACGGCGTCAAGCGCGGCCAGATCGACACCTCCGCGAGGGTCATCCGGCTCATCGAGCAGGCCGGCTGGGCCACCGACGTCAAGTGGCCCACGCCCGAACGCCTCGCGAAGCTCGCCGCCGACTGACCGCCCGACTTCACGGGGCGGGCCGCATCGCGGCCCGCCCCGTTTTCGTGTGACGTACCTGACCGTCATTCACTGACGCGTTTTGTCAGTGAACCCGGCGCATGATCCTCCCCATGACGACCATCGCCCAGGCCGCCCGCCCGACCCCCGCGGTCCTGCCGCCCCGCAACCGGGCCGAGCGCCTGCTCCTGCCCGCCACGTTCATCACCAGCCTCGGCAACGGCATCCAGCTCGTCGCCGCCGCCGTCCTGGTCTTCACCACCGGGCAGAGCGCGCTCGCCGTCGGCTGGCTGTACATCCTCGTCTCGGTCCCGCCCGCGCTGCTGTCGCTGTGGTTCGGGACGATCGCCGACCGCTTCGACCGGCGCACGCTGTGCCTGATCGCCGACCTCGTCAGCGCCGGCGCGGCCGCGTTCCTGCCGGTGTGGATCCTCACCGGCGGCGACCCCGGGCCGGTTGCGTACGGGACGGCGTTCGCGCTCTCGCTCCTGTCAGCGATGTTCATGCCCGCCAGCAACGCCCTCATCAAGGAGCGCGTGCACCCGGCCCGCACGGCCCGCTTCAGCGCCCACTACGAGATGGCCATGCAGCTGGGGCTGCTCCTGTCGGCCGCGGTCGGCGGCATCCTCATCCACTACGTCGGCACCACGCCGCTGTTCCTGTTCAACGGCGTCACGTTCCTCGCCTCCGCGGTCGCCCTGTGGGCCATGCGCACCGCCCCCGCCCGGACCGAGACCGCCGACCACGAGGCCGACGCCGGCGGCGTGAGCGGCGCGCCGCTGGTGCGCCTGGGCCTGCTGTACGCGTGCGGCCAGACGATGATCATGGTCAGCAACACGACCCTGATCGTCCTGGTCTACGACGCCTTCGACCGCGGCGCGGGCGTGTACGGGATCGTGGACGCCCTTGCGGGCCTGGGGTTCTGCGTCGCGGCGGCCCTGTACCCGCGCATCTCCGCCCGCTTCGGGGAGTTCCGCACGGCCGTGGCCGGCGGGATCGGGTGCGCGCTCATGTCGTTCGTGCTGCCGCTGCACCTGGCGGTGCTGCTGCTCGCGGTCCCGCCCGCGGCGTTCATGGTGGGCCTGTCGCGGGTCGGCATGCGCTCGATCCTGCTGCGCTCGGTGCCCGAGCGCCGGGCCGGGCGGCTGTTCGGCGCAGTCAACGCCGCCGGGCTGGGGTTGAGTGCGGCGATGACCGTGGCGGTCGCCGCCGTCGCCGACGCCACCCACATCCGCTACGGCTTCTACGTCCTGGGCGCCTTCTGCGTCCTCGCCACCGCGGCGGTCGCGTTCAGCCTGCGCGGCAAGGTGAAAGCGCTCTAGACCGCGACCGGCTCGGGCCGCTTCGCCCGGGCCGGCTCGGTGGCGACGGCGACCGCGGCGCCGAGCCACAGCACCTCGATGAGGGTGCGCTGGAGGAGCGGGTCGGCGGCGGCGCCGTTGAACTCGACGCCGTTGAGCGCGGCGTAGATGTTCGCGGGGAACATCGCGAGCATGAGCAGCACCAGGCAGACCGCGGCGGTGCGCTTGAACGGGCGCACCCACAGCCCGATCGCGCCCGCGATCTCCAGGACGCCGGTGACGAACACGAGCGCCTCGGGCCACGGCAGTCCCGGCGGGACCATCGCGATCATGCTCTCGCGGAAGCCCGGCACGAAGTGCACGACGCCGGTGGTGAGGAACAGGGCGGTGAGCCCGCCGCGCAGCGCGGGGCGCCAGGCGTCGAAGTGGTCGAACTTCAGGCGGCCGGCCAGGCGCAGGACGAGCGTGGTGGCGACGAACGCGATCAGGGGTTCCATACGGGTCTCCTCCAAGATGTAGACACTGTCAAGATACTCGCCTGGAGAAGATCTTGTCAATGGAAAGATATGTGAGGGGCGTCGCGGCGCTCACGCGTGGAGGTCGAGGACCGCCCGCGCGCGCTCGCGCATCATCGCCCGCAGCGACGCCGGTTCGAGGACCTCCACGCCCGCCAGTTTCATCAGGTCCCCGGAGGCGACCCACTCGGTCTCGATCGGGACGGTCGCCACGGCCCACCCGTGCTCGTCGCGGTCGGCCTTCGCGATGGCGGCCACCACGTCGGCGTCGAGGTGGTCGGGGGCGCGATCGACCGCCTCGGGGGAGAAGCGGACCACCGCCTCGCCGCGGTACCGGCGCGCGTCGAACGCGTCGAGGTTCTCGGCCCACCAGGCCGCCAGGTCGAAGCCCGCGGGCCGCTCGAACTCCTCCTCGGTCTTGGCCGCCGCCAGCAGGTTCGCGACCTTGTACGGCAGCACCGGCCCCGTCCCCTGCGCGGCCGCCAGGTACCAGCGCCCGCCCTTGAGGACCAGCCCCAGCGGGCGCAGCTCCCGCTCGACCTCGCGCGGCTCCTTCCAGCGCCAGTACCGGACCCGGATCGCGCGCCGCTCCCACGCCGCGTTCGCGACCAGCGCCAGCAGCGGCACCGGCTCGGACCGCTGGAACCATGCGACGACGTCGAGGTGGAACAGCTGCCGCGCCCGCTCGGCCCGGTCCCGCTGCTGCGGCGACAGCGCCGCCGACAGCTTGAGTTCGAGGGCCGCGAGCTCGGTCTGGAGCCCGAGGTCCGTGGCCGCCTGCGGCACCCCCGTCAGCGCGAGCGCCTCCGCCTCGCCCTCGGTGACCCCCGTCAGCCGCGTCCGGTAGCCCTCGACGAGCCGGTACCCGCCCTCGCGCCCGGACTCCCCGTAGATCGGAATTCCCGCGCCCGCAAGCGCTTCCGCGTCCCGGTAGACGGTGCGCACGGACACGCCCAGTTCCGCCGCGAGCGCGTCGGCGGTCATCCGCCCGCGCTGTTGGAGCAGGAGCATCATCGACACCAGGCGGCCAGCACGCATTCCGTAAGTATCCGCGCAGGTCCGACATCGGGCCCCGGCCCATACCGCGTCCCCGCCGGGTGCGGCGGTATTCCGTCGAAACTCCTTGGACGGCTTCGGGAATGCATAGAGTCCGGTGCGGAAACCGATCGGCGCCGACCCGCTTCCGGGCCGGCGCCGCCGCATGCAAGGGAGCACCATGACCGCCTCGAACCGACGAACCGCATTCCGCCGCCTGGCCGCAGGAGCGGCCGCCGCACCGCTCGCGGTCCTGCTCACCGCCACGGCGGCGAGTGCCGCACCGGAGGCCGAACCCGTCCCGGTCGACGTCTACAGCAAGGGCGCCCAGATCACCCTCGACATCACCGGCGACCAGGTCGTCTACGAGACCGGCAAGCTCAAGGGCGACCTGAACCTCCTCCCGCCCACGAACATGTCGAACTCGATCGCCGACAGCGTCTTCCTGCACCGCATGAAGGGCGGCGGCGGCGACTTCGGGCACGTCGACGTGCTCATCGGCCCCGGCGTGCCGATCGAGGGCGACCACGGCCGGGCCCCGCAGATCGAGTTCCCGCAGGGCGTGGACTTCCAGGTCCGCAAGCTCCCCGGCGGCCTCGACGTCGAGAGCGGTGGCGACCCGATCTCGCTGGTCACCGACCCGATCCTCCTTGAACCGATCCCGTACCCGGAGGAGTTCCCGCCGACGCACCAGAAGTACGCGCTGGAGGACTCCGCCTCGATCTACTTCCTGGATCCGGACGACGACACCTACGTGAAGGTCGGCACGCTGGAGGCCTTCGACGCCAAGGTCAACTGGTGACGAGCCCGCGGGCGGCGTGAGTCGCCGGACGCGCAGCGGCCGGACGGGCGCCCGTCCGG
>NZ_QFRW01000051.1 GCF_003265355.1 Glycomyces dulcitolivorans
GGGTGCGGGCCGATGGGCCCGCACCCCGCTCTTCGTTCATCCGTTCTTCCGCGAGGTTTCACCTCGGGGAACGGCGAAGGACCCGGGCGATCGGGGATCGTCCCGGGTCCTCACGAGTCAATGGAAGACTCCGCTCGACTAGGCGAACTTGGCCTTGTTGGCAAGCTCGGTGTCGCGGTAGTTCTCCTTGGCGGTGTTGACGGCACCACCGACGGCTTCCAGGATCTCGTTCAGCTTCTGGAGGGACTGGGTCCACTCCGCTCGCTTGTTCTGGTAGGCCTCGGCCGCTTCGTCATCCCACTCGAGGAGGTCGAGCTTGTTGCCGAGGTCGGTCAGCGCGTCGTTGATCGCCTGGGAGTCGGCGATGATGCGCTGGCTGGCCTCTTCCATTTCCGCGTAATTAAGCCTGATCACGTCTGGTTCACCTCTTTCCTTGGGTATCGGGGGTAGTTAGAGGAGACCGGCGAACGAGCCGGCGTCGGCCTCGTCGGTCTCGGTGGCGGCGGTACCGCTGGAGTCCAGCATTTCGCCGATGCCCTGAAGGGCTTCCATGAGGTCGGCGGACTCCTGGTTCCAGACGTCCATGACGCCACCGAATGCGGTGGAGCCGGCGCCCCGCCACGACTCGATGAGGCTCTCCACCAGCGACTTGAGGCCGCCGAGGATTCCGTCAACGTCGTTCTTGGTGCTGAACGTGTCCACCGCTGCTTGGTGGACTGTGTCGGCATCCATTTCAGCCATCGATACACCTCCTGATACTTGAACCGGGGGCTGCGGCTCTAGGACCTAGGCCGTCAGGGGTATCCCAGTGAGTTCTTCATCGATTCCGCAGTCACCATAACCCGTCCGTGCAAGCTCACCGGGCTGGCGGTGCGTCTCCGAGTTTACTAGTAGTGACCAAGCCCGTGTATCCCCACTTAGTGCCACCTCGGGCGTACGGGGCAACCAGGGCGACCCCTGGGGTAGTCGGGGCGAAAGGGGCAGCGCGTTGCGGTCGGCGGGGCCGGGGTTGCGGGGTCTCACCACAGGTCGGGCCGTCCGGGGCCGCTCCCTTGTGTCCCGATCTCCCCCGTTCGTGCCATGCCGTGCCGCCAACGGCGTCCGGATTGCGGTGCATCGGTATGCTGGAACGAGCACAGATCGGAGCAGTCGCGTGCCCACCGAACGGCGTGACGTCTC
Organism: Glycomyces dulcitolivorans; assembly: GCF_003265355.1. Lineage (GTDB taxonomy): Bacteria > Actinomycetota > Actinomycetes > Mycobacteriales > Micromonosporaceae > Glycomyces > Glycomyces dulcitolivorans. Next base: position 1,180 of record NZ_QFRW01000051.1, read on the forward strand.
GCGAGGGCCCCGACCATACCCCCTGACGAATCTCAACCCATCGAGGTGATGACGTTGCTTCCCGAGGACATGGGTGGCGGTGCGGTCCAGAACACCGACGGCACCTACACAGTGACCGACTCCAGCGGCACCCGCTTCCAGATGACCGAGGAGTCGTTCGACGACTTCATCTCCGAGATGGGTCTGACGGTCAGCGACCTAGAGTTCTACCGCAGCCAGGTCATGGGCGGCAGCGTGGTGCGCGTGCGCGAGGGCGCCAACCCCGAGTACATGAACTCCGGCACCTTGCGCGACGTCGACACGGTGAACCTTCCGTTCGGCGGCTTCGACGACGCCAAAGAACTTGCAGTGGCCTACAAGACGGTCTTCTACCCGTCCCGGGCGGAGCAGATCGACCGCGTCTCCCACGGCCTCAACACTGGCAAGGTCATCAGCGAAGACATCAAGACCGGCTACCTCCAGTCCGACGGCAACGTCACCGCGAGTGTCACGAGCATCGGATCCGAGTTCGACTCGCGCGGGGGCGGTATCACCGAGTCCGACGTGACCGATGCGCGCAACGACAACAACAACGAGACCGACACGCCGCCGGTCGGGGATGAACCCGCTGGCGACGACGGACCGCCCGAGTTGCTCTGAGTCCAGTCGAGATCACTGACGAACCCCTAGGAAGGAGCTGAGAATGGCCGGCAAGGGCAAGGACTTCTACAAGAGCACTTACACCCACGAGCAGTTGTGGGACATGCTCAACGAAGGTGACGACTGGGCCGTCGAGCAAGGCGGCTCGGTGTGGAGCTCCGCCGCAAGCGGCATGAAGGCCGCCCGGGAGGAGATGGTCGTCCACGTGCAGTCGCTCCGCACGCAGTGGACCGGGAGCGCAGCCGACGAGTTCGAGTACCGCATGAGCGTGGTCGAGGACTACAGCATCGCCTCTGAAGAGGGCATGAAGTCGATGGCCGAGCTGAGGATTCCCCGGCTTGCGCAGCACCTCAAGACCGCTCAGACCGATGCGCAGGGCGCCGACCTCTACCCGAGCTCGACCGAGACCTACGACGACTGGCTCGAGAGCAACAACATCGACAAGACCAAGCCGGAGTACGAGGCCAAGAAGACCCAGTACGAGCGGCAGTACGAGGAGTACGTCGACGGGCGCCATGAGGCGATGGCGAAGATCGTGGCGGACCTCGGCGAGCACTACGCGTTGGCGAAGGAAAAGGACTTCAGCGAGCCCCCGCCCCCGCCCCCGAGCGACATGCCCGGCAACAGCACGTACGAGAAGCCGACCGGCGGCGTGTTCGCCGACGCCGCGCTCTCGAACTCCGACGACGTTCGCGATGCCCCCACCGACTCCACGGGCCTCGACACCGCCGGTGAAGACGGCGGCGTCGGTACTGATGACGACCTCGAACCCGTGGACGGCGGCTGGGACCCCGGCTCGTACGAGGACACCGACGGCCAGCTCGCCGGTGGTCTCGCCGGAGGCAGCGGAGTCCCAACCGGTGGCGGCGGCTACGCGCCCACCATGGGTGGCGGTGGCGGCGCAGGTGGCGGCACCATCGCGGGCGGCGCAGGCCTCTTCGGGCCCGCACGCGGCGCCACTCCGGTCGGCGGCGCGGGGAACACCCCTGGCCGCGGACCCGGCGGCACGCCCCGCGGCACCGGCAGCTCCAGCCCCGCTCGCGCCGGCGCTTCCTCTGGCACGGGCCGATCCGGCTCGGGCACCGGCGGACGCGGCGGCCTGAACAGCGGCAACGGCAACCGCCCCGGCGGCAGCCGGAGCGGCAGCGGCGGGCGCGGCGGCACCCGATCGGGCTACAACGACGATGACGACGAGGACACCTACACCAGGGAGACCTGGCTGCGGGAGGACGACGTCGACTGGAGCCGCAACCGCGTCCGCGAAGAGGAACTCGACGAGGACTGACGGACTGCTCTAGCTACGCGATGTGGGGCGATCGGCTCGACCGATCGCCCCTCTCTCGTGTCCGGGAACGAAAACGAAGGGCCGCAGCCGAATGGCTGCGGCCCTTCGATGTCTAACGCTGGTTCGGGTCTCCCGGACGCCACGGGCTCGGTTCTGACGGGTTTCCGGGCGGGTTGTTGTACCCCTGGGGCGGGCTGCTGAAGCCCTGCGGTCCCGGAGGCGGTCCGCCGTAGCCCTGGCCGCCGCCCATCGGCGGCACGTACTGCTGCTGGGGGGCCTGCTGCTGGTAACCACCTTGAGAAGGGTCCTGGCCCGGGTTGAACCCGGTCTGCTGCGTCTGCGCGGCCTTGCGGCCCCGTCCGCGGAGCACCAGCCAGACCGCGATACCAGCGCCGAGGAGCACGACCGCAGCGGCCACCACGATGATGGCCGAGAGGTTCGACTCCTTGTTGCCTTCAGCGGAGGTCGAGGGGCCTCCTGATGCCGCACCCGGTTCTTCCCCTTCGGCCGCTTCAGAGGAGGGGTCGTCGGGAGTGGCGCCGCTGGCGCCCGCCTCGCCCATCGGGTATCCGAGCGGGTTCTCCTCCACCGCCTCGACATCACCGGAGTTGACCGCCTGCTCGGCGTTGACCAGACCGAAGCCCGTGTCACCGCCCCGGGTGCCGCTGCCGTCCCCGGCGGTCTGAATGAGCCGCTGAATGACATTGCTGGCATCGAGATCAGGATGGGCGGACCAGGTCAGCGCGGCAACGCCGCCGGTGACACCGGCACCCATAGATGTGCCGCCCGTGACCAGGCTGTATTCATCGGAGTCCCCGCCGAGGCTTCCCGTCGACGGCACCGGCACGGTCATCTCATCCGCCGGAGCCGACAGCACGACCTCGGGCCCGGTAGTACTGGTCGCGGATAGGAAGTCACCGTTCTCGTCGGCACCCGTAACCGCAACGACGCCAGGGACAGCGGCGGGAAAGCCGATCTGCTCCCCCGGTTCGTTGCCAGCCGAGGCGACGATGATGGCGCCCTTGTCGATCACGTACTGGAAGGCCGCAAGGTCCTCTTCAAAGGCTTCACCCGTGATGTGCCAGGGAACGACGAGGACATCAGCGCCCTCATCCACTGCGCGTCGAAACGCCCCGTATTCGGCATCTCCAAGCGCGCCACCGAAGTTCGTGCCGCCGCCTTCCAAGCGGACAGGAAGAATCGTGGCTTCGGGGGCGGCTAGAAGAACGCCTGCCGCAACGGCGGTTCCATGCCCATCGGCGTCTGCTCTCCCATCGGCCTCACCTTGCAGGAGCGAGAATCCAGGGAGGATGTCCTTGCCCTCGAAGGCGGGATGGTCGGCGACCCCGGTGTCCATGACAGCGACGGTGACTCCCTCGCCCCGCGAGGTCTCCCAAGCCGCAGGGGCGCCGATGAGCTCCGTGACCCAAGCGTTCTCGTCATAAAAGGTCGTGTCCTGAGCCAGCGCCGTGCCCGGGAGTGCCACGACCGCCGCCGCGGCCGCCAGAGTGGAAAGGCCCGCGCCCATCGCGGTGCGGAGGGCTCGGCGTGGGGATCGGGGTTCGGCGGGGGTTGGCGTGAGAGGTATGGCCATAGGGTTTGGACCCCTTCCGTGTGCCGGTCGTTACAGCGCTGTCCGCTCTGCCCCACAACATACCGGACCTGTTTCCGCCCTGCGAGCCACGGACGATCGCCGCGGGAAGATAACAATTCGATCACGGACGGGACGTTCCGTGCGTCGCCACTATCGGCCGTTTGCCTGGGATTTGTACGCTGTGTGTTGATCGGCACACGAGAGATTGGACCCCCCGTGAGCGCCCCACCGGTCTCGAACCGCCCTGCCCGCCGCTGTTCCCTTGGGGCGCAGCATGACTGATCTTTCGCTCGATCCCGAAGAGCTCAAGCAGGGCGGCGTCTCCATGTTCGCGGCCTCCGACGGGCTGTACGAGGACTTCAAGCAGGTCGCCAGTGAGGGCGGCGCGCTGGCGGGTTCGGTGGACACCGGGGCCTTCAGCGGGGTGGGCGAGGTGGCCCAGGCGGTCGAGCGGTGGGAGGGCGCGATCGTGCCCGGGCTGCGGGGCCGGGTGGAGGAGCTGGGGGCGTTCCTGGCGGTGTACGCGGTGCAGCACGTGGACCTGGACGCGATGACCGCGGAGATGTTCACGCAGTACGCCGACCCCGAGGTGTTCCCGGTCGAGCCGGGTTCGCGCACGACGCCGGCGCCGGAGCTGCCGTGAGCGTCACGTACAGCGCGTTGCGCGACGCCGACTTCGGGCCCCTTGCCGCCGTCGGGGAGCAGTGGCGGGCCCAGGCGGGCCGGCTCGAAGAGCGGGAGTCGGAGCTGGACGACCTGCGGCGCAGGCAGATCGGCGAGGCCCAGTGGACCGGGACGGTGGCCGAGGAGGTGCGGTCGCGGGTGAAGCTCATCGGCGACGACACCGTGGAGCGGGCCGGGGAGTGCCGCCGGATCGCGGCGGCGATCGAGGACGCCGTCGAGGTCTTCAAGGACCGGCAGGAGGAGCTGCTGGAGCTGCTCGCGTCGCTGCCGGAGGGCTTGTCGGTCGACGCCGACGGGGTGGTGACCGGCGAGGCCGCGGACGTGGCGGCGTTCGAGTCGCGGATCGAGGGGATCCTCGAAGCGGTCGGCGAGGCGGACGAGACGCTGCACGCGGCGGTGGCGGCGATCGCGGGGACCGCCGATGCCGGCGAACGCGCGGAGCTGGCGGCCGGGGTGGCGCTGGCCGACGACTTCCAGGACATGCTCGACCGCGGGTCGAGCCCGGCGGCGGTGAACGCGTGGTGGGACGGCCTGTCGCCGTTCGAGCAGCAGGGGCTGCTGGAGTCGCGGCCCGAGCTGCTCGCGCAGGTCGACGGGATCCCCTCGGGGGTCAGGGACTCCGCGAACCGGACCCTGCTCGACGGGGAGCTGCACCGGCGCGAGAGCGAGATCGAGAACGTCGAGGATCGGCTTGCCGTCGATCCGGGAAATCAGGATTTGCAGAAGCGGCTCGAAGGTCTGCGCGGGACCCAGGAGGACCTGACCCGGTTGCGGGACACGGTCAGCGAGCCGTACCAGGTCGGCGCGGGCGGGCCCGCGCTCGACCACTACCTGCTCGGGTACTCCTCGGCGGAGGACGGGCGGGCGATCGTCGCGATCGGGAACCCCGACACCGCCGACAACGTCTCGGTGCTGGTGCCGGGGACCGGGGCCGACCTGGGGAACGTCGGCGGGAGCGTGGACCGGGCCGCTCTCATGGCCGGGGACGCGTACTGGGCCGATCCGAACGCGTCGACCGCGTCGGTGCTGTGGCTCGGGTACGACGCCCCCGACGAGGTGGTGCCGCACGCCATGGACAAGCAGTACGCCGAGGACGCGGCGCAGGACCTCAGCTCGTTCGCAGCGGGCCTGCGGGCGGTCGACGAGGACGGGGAGTCGCACTTGACGGTGACGGGCCACTCCTACGGGTCGACGACCGTGGGCATCGCGGCGCGCGACGCCGGGCTGGACGTGGACGACATGGTGTTCGTCGGCTCCCCCGGGGTCGGCGTGGACTCGGCGTCGGACCTGGGGATCGACCCGGACCGGGTGTGGGCCACCAGGAACGAGGAGGACATCATCGGCTGGGCCCGGGAGGACACGATCGGCTCGATCGTCGGCGGCGGCGCGGGCGGCCTGCTCGGCGGGCCGGTCGGGGGGCTCATCGGCGGCGCGGTCGGGTACTTCACCTCCGACCACGACGACCTGGTCCACGGCACCGACCCGGTCTCGGACGCGTTCGGCGGCCGCACCTTCAAGTCGGACGCCACGCGCGACGCCGACGGGCTCGACGAGCTGTGGAAGGACAACGCCGACAACCACTCCTCCTACTGGGACGGCGACAACGGCCATCCCCGCAACGCCGCCCGCGACAACATGGCCTATATCGTCACCGGTCAGACCAGCGGCGTCCGGTGAGGCCCGGTGCCGCGCTCGCGATCCCCCTACTGCTCGCAGGATGCTCCATGACCGAACCCGAACCGGCGCTGCGCACGCAGGCCGAGGTGTACGCCCCGATGGAGGCCGCCGCGGCCGGGGCGGTCGCGGCGCTGCCGGACTTCCCCGGCTTCGCGTCCCGCACCTGGCACGAGGTGCCGTGCGAACACGCCGACGAGCCCGACCATGTGGGCGTGGAGGTCTCGTACATGTTCGCCGAGCCGCTGTGGGGCGACCCGCTGGTGCGCGAGACGTACGCGGAGGCACTGCGCGGGCGGTGGGAGGCAGACGGCCTCGACGTGCACCGCGACGACGCCGTCGTCCTGGCGAGCGGCCGGACCGACCGGAACGTCGAGGCGCTGACTCCCGATGGCTTCAACCTCTGGTACCGGGTCTCCGGTGTCGTCGGGCTGGTCGTGCAGTCGGGGTGCGTGCGGCGCAGCGAGAAGGACGAGATCGAGTACGTGCCGCCGACCGGCGGGATCGCGCCGGGCGGGCCGGGCGACCTGGTCGGCGGGTACTTCCCCGAGGGGATTCCCAGGGCCGGGTTCGAGGCCGGCGAGGCGGACTACTCGGGCCTGTGAGTCAGTCCCGGCAGGCGATGCCGAGGACGGTGTCGGTGGTGGGGCCGCCCTGCGGGGCGACGCATGCGGGCTCGCCGTCGACGCGTTCGACGCAGCCGCTGGCAAGGGTCAGGGCCGGGGCGTCGCCGCCGGTGTAGGCGAGGGCGATCTCGTCGGACCGCTCGGCGGTGATGCGGCGGACCCCTTCGAGGGTCGCGCCGTCGTAGGTCAGCTCGTAGTCGCCTTCGGCCCAGCGGGTCTGGACGGCGGCCTCGTAGGCGGGGAAGTCTGCGGCGCGCAGCTCGTACGTGAGCGTGTACCGGTAGGTCGCGAGCCCGGCGGGGGTGCGGTAGCCGCATTCGGCGACCTCGACGGTGCGGGCCGCGAACCCCGAGAACGCCGGGAGCGCCCCGGTGGTGTCGGCGGCGGCGTCTTCGAGGCGCTGCCAGGTGCCGGCCTCGGTGTACTCGCCGCGCGGCTCGCCCGGTTCGGCGGCGGCCAGGGACCACTGGCGCACTTCGGTTCCGGCGGCGACGGCCAGGAGCAGCGCGAGGGACCACACGGCGGTCTCAACGCCGGCGATGCGGCTGCGCGGGCGGTCCGGTTCGGCGCCGAGCCAGCCGCGGGCCTTCGCGGTGACGGCGAGGACGGCGCCGATGAACAGGATCGGGGCCGTGGCGGTGAGAAGGCGGAGGCCGACGTTCGCGGCCCCGTCGGTCATGGCCTCGCGCACCGGCATCGCCGCGGGCGTCAAGAGGATCACGACCTGGACGAGGGCGAGCGAGGCGGCGGCGGCGAGGTAGAGGCGGGCGCGGCGGCCGCCTCGGCCGAGCCAGATCGCGGCGAGGACGTTCACCGGGACCGACGGGGCGAGCACCAGCAGGTAGGCGATGCCGCGCTCGGCCAGGCCGTTGTCGACGCCGGGCCACGCGTACGCCTGGACGCCGCGCCAGGACCACAGCCAGACGGCGACGACCGCGATGGCCTCGGCGAGCAGGAGCGCCTGGAGGGCGAGCACGCCGGGCGGCGGCCACGCCGGGCGGCCCCGGGCCGCGAGCGGTGCGGGGGCGGTGCCGGGGGGCGTGAGCAGTGGGTTCACATTCGGGCCCTTGAGGTGCAGTGAGCGCGAGGGTGTTTCGCGCCGGTACGAGCGTAGTACGCCGCAGGGCCGCCCTCCAGTTGCATCTGGAGGGCGGCCCTGCGGGCAGGTGGTGCTTCCTAGGCGCTCGGGGTGCCGTTCGGGGGGAGCAGCGTCGTCTGGATGAGCTGCTCGCCGTCCTTGCGGCGCACCAGGGTGCCGCGGCCCGGGGGCTGCGGGCTGGGGCGGAGCTTCCCGAAGATCGCGCCTTCCTCCCGCTTGCCGCTCATGAGCAGGCCGGGGGATTCGAGCGACTTGATCTGGCCCACGATCGGGTCCATCAGCGACCGGGCCGCACCGGTGGCGCGGCGGGCGATGATGACGTGGAAGCCGATGTCGCGCCCGACCGGGATCAGCTCCTGGATGGCCGTCAGCGGGTTCACGCGCTGGGCGACCATCTCGTAGTCGTCGACGATCAGGTACAGGTCCGGGCCCGTCCACCACGACCGGTCGCGCAGCTGCGCGGGCGTGACGTCGTCCCCGGGCAGCCGCTTCTCGATCGGGCCCTTCAGGTTCTTCACCGAGCCCTCGAAGTGCTTGCCGGACATGGCGTAGTCCAGCAGCGTCGGCTTCTGGATCTCCTCCAGCATGCCGCGCCGGTAGTCGGCCATGATGATCTTCGCCTGGTCGGCGGTGTACGTCGCCTGGATCTGCCGCGCGATGTGCCGCAGCAGGTTCGTCTTGCCCGACTCCGAGTCGCCGAACACCAGCAGGTGCGGCTCGTTCTGGAAGTCGAGGTACACCGGCTTGAGGCCGGCCTCGTTGAGGCCGATCGGGATGCCCGGCTTGGTGCGGTCGACCGCCTTGAGGAAGTCGGCCACGTGCAGCTGCTTGGGCAGCAGGCGCACCGGCGGGCACGGCTGGCCGCGCCACGCCTGCCTGACCTTCTTGACGAAGTCCTCGACGCCGGGCTGGAGGTCGTCCCCGTCCCGGACCGAGTCGACGCGCGGCACCGCGGCGAGGATGTGCAGCTTCGAGAGCGAGAGCCCGCGGCCGGGGCGGTTCTTCGGCACGTTCGCCGCCGCCTTGCGGTCGATCTCGGACTCCATGTTGTCCGAGAGCTTCAGCTCCAGCTTCAGGCCGAACATGTCGCGCATGTTCATGCGGATGTCGCCCCAGCGGGTGCAGGTCACCAGGACGTGGACGCCGTACGCGAGGCCGCGGTTGCCGATGGCGCGGACCTGGTCCACGAACGGCTCGAAGTCCTCGCGCAGCGTCATCCAGTTGTCGATCACCAGGAACACGTCCCCGTAGGGGTCCTCCTGGAACCGGCCCTGCTCCTTCATGCGCCGGTACGAGCCCATGCCGTCGATCTTGTTGACGGTGAAGAACGCCTCGCGCTCGTCCAGGATGGTGCTGACCTCCTGGATCGTGCGCCGCACGCCCTCCTCCTCCTGCCGGCCGAAGACGCCCGCGACGTGCGGGAGGCCTTCGAGGCCGCGCAGGGTGCCGCCGCCGAAGTCGAGGCAGAAGAACTGCACCTCGCGCGGCGTGTGCAGCAGCGACAGCGAGCCGATCATGGACCGCAGCATCGTCGACTTGCCCGACTGGGCCCCGCCGGCGATCGCCGCGGTGCCCTGGGCGCCGGAGAGGTCGACGATGAACGGGCTGCGCCGCTGCTCGAACGGCCGGTCCTCCTCGCCGAGGACGGCGTGGAGCTTCCCGTTGAGTGAGAAGCCCTTCGGGGACAGGCCCCGGACCGGGTCGGCCTCCAGCGGCGGGAGCAGCTGGTCGAGCGTCGGCGGCTCCAGGAGCGGCGGCAGCCACACCTGGTGGGCCGGGCGGCCCATCCCGAGGCAGTTGTTCACCATGACCTCGAGGTCGGAGAGGCTCTCGTTCTCGTCCGCGACCTCGGGCTCGATCACCTCTTCCTCGGGCTCCTCCTCGACCTCGGGCTCCGGGGGGAGCTCGACGAAGCCGGGCAGGAACCGCTGGACCTTGTGCTGGACGGCCGCGATGCGCTCGGCGCGCGAGGCGACCCGCTTCGGCGGCTTGTAGGTCCCGCCGACGTAGGCCGCGCGGAAGCGCACCAGGTCCTGGGTGCCGACCTGGAGGTAGCCGTGGCCGGGGGCCTGCGGCAGCTCGTAGGCGGCGCCCGAACCGATGACGGTGCGCGACTCCTGCGCCGAGAACGTGCGCAGCGCGACCCGGTACGACAGGAACGTGTCCAGGCCCTTCAGCTTGCCCTCTTCGAGCCGCTGCGAGGCGAGCAGCATGTGCACGCCGATCGAGCGGCCGATGCGGCCGATCTGGAGGAACAGGTTGATGAACTCGGGCTTCGCGACGAGCATCTCGGAGAACTCGTCGGCGATGATGAGCAGCGTCGGCATGGGGTCCATCGGCTGCCCGGCCTTGCGGGCCTTCTCGTACTCCCACCGGTTCGTGTAGTTGCCGGTGGCGCGCAGGACCTCCTGGCGGCGCACCAGCTCGCCTTCGAGCGCGTCGGCCATGCGGTCGACCAGCTCGATCTCGTCGGCGAGGTTGGTGATGACCGCGGAGACGTGCGGCAGGTCGTCGAGGGCCGCGAAGGTCGCGCCGCCCTTGAAGTCGACGAGGATGAAGTTGAGTTCCTCCGAGGAGTGCGTGGCGATCAGCGAGCCGATGATGGTGCGGAGCACCTCGGACTTGCCGGAGCCGGTGGCGCCGATGAGCAGCCCGTGCGGGCCCATGCCGCCGACCGCGGACTCCTTGAAGTCGATGTCGACGATGGCGCCGTCCGGGCCGGGCCCGATCGGGACCTTCAGGTAGTCCTTGACGGGCTTCTCGCGCCAGTGCACGGCCGGGTCGAGCGCCGCGGAGTCGTTGAAGCCGAGCATCTCGGCCAGGCTCGACGGGGCGGCCATCGGCGAGGCGTCCTCGTCGCCGGACTCCGTCGCGCCCGAGGCGCCCTTGAGCGTCAGCCGCCACGGCGCCAGCGAGCGCGCGATGCCCTCGGCCTGGTTGTACGACAGCGCGTCGGGCTTGCCGAGCACGCGGCGCCGGCCGGCCTGGTCGGTGTAGATCTCCTCGGCGGTGACGTCGTAGAGCTTGATCTGCGGTCCGGGCTTGCGCGGCAGGTAGCCGGAGAAGTCGAACACGGTCACGCCGGCCATGCCGTCGGCGGCGATGATGCCGGTCGGGTCGACCTCGCCGCCGTCGAGGACGACGACCAGGTGCGCCTGGCCGTCGCCGACCGTCGCGCCGGGCGACCACGCGCCGCGGCTCGACAGCTGCTCGCGCAGCGAGTTCTCCAGCTGGGTGGTGGTGCTGTAGAACATCCGGACCGGCCCGGCCCCGTCCTCGGCGGACGGGTGCTGGAGGTGCGGCAGCCACTTCATCCAGTGCCACTCGGGCATCCGCTCGTTGTCCGCGACGACCGCGATCATCACGTCGTCGGGCGAGTGGAGGACCGCGAGCTGCGTCAGCTGGGCGCGGATGTTGTCCATGACCGTGGACCGGTCGCCGCGCAGCACCAGCCGCGCGGCCTCGGTGTACTTCATCGACCGGGGGATGTCGATGACGTTGGAGTGGGCGGCGACGAAGCGGCGCAGCGCCATCGACGTCATCGGCTCCAGGTCCTCGACCGGCTTGGTCTCCGGCGGCACCAGCTTCATCGTCATGCGCTGCTTGCCGATGCCCACGCGCACGTCGAGCGAGTCGTCGTCCTTCGCGCGGCGCTCCCACATGCGGCGGGAGCCGACCAGGGACCACAGGGCCTTCGGGTCGGGGTGGCGCCACCGGGCCGCGCGCCACTGGCGCTCGGCGCCCTTGCGGGCGCGGCGCCGCACCTGGTTGAGGTAGCGCATGTAGTCGCGCCGGTCGGCGTTGAACTCGGCCTTCTTCTGGGCCCGGTTGCCGCCCAGGTTGGTGGCCATCATGCCGACCATGGAGATGCCCATCATGGCGCCCATGGCGATGCGCATGGTGCTCGACCCGGCGTTCTGGTTGGCGCCGGTGCCGACGCGGGTCATCATCATCATCGCCATGGCGGCGGCGCCGGCGAGCATCGGCAGGATCATCAGATACTGCGAGATGTTCTTCGGCTGCGGGTCAGGCATGTCCGGCGGCGACTCCAGGAGGATGTCGCCGCGGGGTGCCTGCGGTCCGCGCTTGCGGGGCGGCCTGCGGAAGAGTTTGGTCGTCACAGAGGGTCCTTGTACTCACCGGGGGATGCGCCTACCACGGCGACGCTGGTTAGCCGTAACTTGAGCGCTGCCGTATAAAAGATATAAGTGCGCTCTGTCGAGTATCGCACTAACAGGGTAGAACCGCATCGCCACTCGGCCGGTACACCGGTCGTGGCATGCGGGATTTATCCTTTTACAGTCCCCCCGATTCCGACCCGACCCGGAGGTTCGCGCGGTGAGCACCAAGTCGGCCACTCTCTCCAGGGTGACGATCGTCAGTCCACGCACCAGGATCGACCTCGCACTGCCCTCAGACATCCCCCTCTCCGACCTGCTGCCGACGATCCTGCACCAGGCCGGCGAGTACTACATCGACGAGGCGGGAGACAACGGCGGCTGGATCCTCGCCCGGCTCGGCGACGCCCCCCTCGACACCGGCCACTCGTGCTCGCAGCTGGCGATCACCGACGGCGAGATGCTGTACCTCAACCCGGCGGACGCGGCCAAGCCCGAGATCGTGTTCGACGACGTCATCGACGCCGTCGCCACGGCCACCGAGCAGCGCGGCAACCGCTGGGACCACATCGCGACCAAGCGCTTCAGCGTCGGGGTCGGCACCGCCGCCCTCGGCGTCGGCGCCATCGCGATCCTCCTGACCGGCCACCTCGCGAGCGCGATCGTCGGCCTGTCGGTCGCGGCCATTCTCGTGGGCGCCTCGGCGCTGCTGTCGCGGGCCGTGGGCGACTCCCGGGCCGCCACGTACTTCGGCGTCACCGCCGTCCTGTACGCCGGCGTGGGCGGCCTGCTCATCGCCGCGGGCGACCGCAGCCTGTTCGAGCTGGCCGGGCCGCACGTCCTCATCGCGTCCGCCGCAATCCTGCTGTTCAGCGTCCTCGCGATGGTGGCCGTGGGCGACATGGCCTCGGCCCCGGTGTTCATCGTGACGATCCTCGGCTCGGTGGTCCTCGGGATCTCGACCGCGCTGGCCGAGATCATCCCGGGCGGGTCCGCGGCCACGGCCGCAGGGATAGCCGCGCCGCTGGCGCTGGTGATCCTCCCGGCCGCGCCGCGCCTGTCGCTGACGATGGCGATGGTGCCGACCCCGACGCTCCCCACGACCACCGAGGAGCTGAAGGAGGGCGACACCGAGGCCATCGACGGCAAGCGGATCCTGAAGCTCTCCGAGCACGCCGGGAACTACCTGGAGGCGCTGTACTCGTTCGCGGCCGTCACCGGGCTGGTGTCGGCGATCGCGCTGGCGTTCTCGGGCACGGTCCCGGGCCTGATCCTGGCGACGATCCTGTCGCTGGTGCTGCTCAGCCGCGCCCGCACGATCGAGGACCGCCCGGCGCGCATCGTGATGCTCACCGGCGGCATGGGCGGCCTGACGGCGACGCTGGCCGCGATCTTCGTGGCGAGCGAAGGAAACATCCTGGTGCGCCTCACGGTGATCCTGGGCGCGCTGACCCTGCTGACGCTCATCGCGATGGTCTACGGTCTGGCCGTGGCGGGCAAGAAGATCGCCCCCACCTGGGGCCGCTCCCTCGACATCATCGAGGCGCTGCTCATCGTGTCGATCCTCCCGCTGGTCGGCTGGGTCTGCAACCTGTACGACATCGCATTGTCGCTGCGGGGCTAGCCCCGACTCCCCCTTCGATCCGAGAGGCGAATTCCGATGCCCCAGATGCGTTCCCGCCGCGAGCAGGTGGACGCCCACAAGTTCATCACCTCGCGGATGAACCAGGCGCTGGTGCTGGCCAACCCCGACTCGATCGAGCGGCCGCTGCGGCGCATCGGCCTGTCGATCTTCGTGTCGGTGATGGTGCTGGCGCTGGTGTTCGGCGGCTTCGCCATCGCGACGCTGTTCAACAAGGGCAACGCGCTGCCCGAGCCCGGCAACATCATCACCATCAAGGGCTCGAACTCGGTCTACGTGTACACCACGAAGAGCGGCGGCGAGCCGACCCCGGAGGACCCGCTGAAGCTGTGGCCGGTCGCGAACTACACGTCGGCGCTGCTGCTGGTCAAGCCCGGTTCGGAGGGCACGGCGCCGGTGCAGGACCTGAAGCCGTCCTCGATCGCGGGCATCCCCCGCGGGCCCTTCACCATCGGTATCCAGGACGTCCCGACGCAGCCGCCGGACCCCAAGGAGCTGCTCCAGCACGAGAACTGGAACACCTGCTCGATGCCGCGCACCGCCGGCGGCACCGCGAGCTTCATGCTGACGCAGCTGATCCTCAAGGACATGGCCGAGCCCGACGTGTGGCTCGGCGACGACCACTGGCTGCTCGCCAAGACCGCGGTCAAGGAGGACGAGGGCGAGATCCCCGATTACTACCTGCTGTGGAACGGCAAGAAGTACAAGATCGGGACGGACCAGGAATCGGCCCGGGGCCTCATCAACGACCTGGAGCTGAACCTGGACGACGCCATGGCCCTCAACGACAGCATGCTCCAGACGATCACCCCGGGCGCGGACATCGACCCGGTCCCCCAGGAGGGCTTCGGCGAGCCCTCGACCGTGCTGGACGACGAGAACAACCCCATCGCCTACGGCCAGCCCGTCAAGTCCGGGAACAGCCTGTACACGCTGCTCAAGACCCCCGGCGGGGACGAGTTCGCGCAGATCTCGCCGACCATGGAGCTGCTGCTGTCGGCCAAGTACGGGGCGACCGCCGTCGTCGACCCGACCGTGCGCAGCGAGATCGGCTCGGACGCGACCTACCTCCCGAAGGACTACCCCGACGCCAACCTGAGCGGCGAGGTCTGGTCGGTCGACTCCAGCCAGCCGGCCGTGTGCGCGGTCTACGACCCCGACGACCAGGGCACCGAAGAGACCCAGCTCCAGATCGCGATGTACGAGGCGGCCCCGAAGGACCTCACCGACGCGGCGGCGGCGGTGGAGTTCACCGAGGGGGGCGAGATCTTCTCCAACCACGACATCTCGGCGCAGACGGTCCTGCCGGAGGGCACTGCCGCGCTCGCCGACTCCCGCAGCGCCCAGGGAGCGACGATCGAGGGCTTCACGTACCTGATCAGCGACCAGGGCGTGCGGCACGGCCTGGTCGACGTGGGCATCACCGACTCGACCCAGCAGCTGCTCGGGTACGCCGACGTCAAGCCGATCTCGGTGCCCGATGAGATGATCGGGCTCATCCCGCCGGGCAACTCGCTCGATCCGAGCGAGGCCCGGAAGCAGATGTTCATCGACGCCGACGACGCACCGGTGTTCGAGACGGAGGAGTCCTCGGCCGAGGCCGGGGGCTGACGTTCAGTGACGCCTGAGGCCGCCGGGGACTTCCCAGTCCCCGGCGGCTTTGGCGTTTTCTGGGGATTCAGGGATGGTGCACCCGTGTTAGCCTGGCGCGACACACACCCGACAAAACGAGGAAGCGTCATGGCCTACCCGCCGCAGCAGCCGGGGTTCGACCCCAATCAGCAACCGCCCTACGGGCAGCAGCCGGGTTACGGCCAGCAGCCTCAACAGCCCGGCTACGGGCAGCAGCCCGGGTACGGCCAGCAACCCGGATACGGGGCCCAGCCGCAGCAGCCGGGTTACGGCGCCCAGCCCCAGCAGCCCGGGTACGGGCAGCAGCCGGGCTTCGGCCAGCATCCCGGGTACGGGGCCCAGCCCGGCTACGGCGCGCCCGGCGCCCTGCCGCCGGCCCCGAAGTCGAAGACCCCGCTGATCCTCGGCATCGGCGGCGGCGTGGTCGTTCTGGTCATCGCGATCGTCCTGCTCGTGCTCCAGCCGTGGGGCGGCGGGCCGGGCGCCGGGGACTCCCCGAAGCAGGTCGTGGACGGCTACATGGGCACCACGATCGACTCGCTGAACTCGGGCGGCTTCACCGACCTGGAGGGCATGGTCTCGGACATCCGTCCGTACATGTGCAAGGAGTACCAGGACGACATCGACGAGGGCATCCAGGACACCACCTCGGGCGACATGGCCGAGTACCAGGAGATGTTCGAGGGCGCCTCGTTCGACGTCTCGTACACCACCGGCGAGGAGACCATCGACGGCGACACCGCCACGGTCCCGGCGACGATCAGTGGCAGCGCCACCATGGGCGGCGAGTCGGTCCCGATGGACCAGGAGCTGACCGTGGAGCTCGTCAAGGAGGACGGCGTCTGGAAGATCTGCGGCGGCGGCCTCTTCTAGACCTGAAACGTCAAGGGCCCCGGCGGAGACCGCCGGGGCCCTGCTCCGTGTCCGGGTCAGACGAGCGCGTTCAGCAGGGGGAAGTAGCCGTCGCGCTGGCCGGCGGTGTTGGGGTGGTAGGACTCCCCGATCGGGTAGGAGACGCCGTTGACCCACTCGGTGTCGTCGCAGACCGCGTGGTCGTCGAAGGCGTCGCGCACGTCGACGTACTCGAAGCCGTGGCCGGCGGCGGCCTGGCCGATGGTGGTGGCGAGGAGGTCGGCGGCGGCGTTGAGCTGGGACTGCTCGCCGGGGCTGATGCGGGCGATGGCGTTGCACTGCTCGCCGTTGAACAGCCGCGGGTAGCCCAGGACGATCACCTCGGCGTTGGGCGCGGCCGACTCGATGGCGTCGTAGACGGCGTGGAGCTTGGCGGGCAGCTGGTTCTTGATGTACGCCTCGGCCGCGTCGATCTGCGCGTCGCAGGTCCACGGGTACGGGTAGGCGCACCGCTGCACGACCCCGGCCCAGCCGGTGTCGTTGCCGCCCACGGTGATCGTCACCAGGTCGGTGGACGCCGAGAGCGCGCCGAGCTGGTTGTTCAGCACGTCGCCGGTCTTCGCGCCCGAGCAGGCGGCGAATTCGAGGTCGGCGCCGAGCTCGTCGGCGATCAGTGACGGGTAGGCGGCCTCGGAGCGGGAGCATCCGCTGCCGTCGTCGATGTACGCGCGGGTGCCGACCCCGGAGGCGTAGGAGTCGCCGAGGGCGACGTACTCGATGGTCTGGGCTTGGGCGGCACCGCTGGTCAGCGCGAGGACCGACACGACGGCGGCGGTGAGCGCCGCCGCCATTGTGGAGATTCTCCGGGGGTAGGACATTTTGGGCTCCGTCTCGAATTTTGTCCGGACTCGGGAGCCTTATTTATAACGGTTGCACAACGCGCAGTCCACCAACGGAATGTGCCAAGTCAGAAAATTTACGCCGGTCTATAGTCCCTGGGCGGCAGGGGTTTTCAGAGCCCCTCGGGCAGATCGAGGCGGTCCAGCGGCTGCGGCTCGTCGGGGGTCTCGGCGTGCAGCCGGTCTGATTCATCCTCTTTGGAGTCCTCGGGTTCGGCCAGGAGCCGCCGGACCTCGGCTTCGAGGTGGGCCTGGACGAGCAGGTCGAAGCGCTCGCCGTCCTCGGCGGCCAGCGCCTCGACGAACGCGACGTGCTCGGGGACGAGGTCGCGGTGGACCTCGAAGTGCTCGAACATCGAGAAGGTGCACAGGCGGGTCTCGATGAGGAGGGTGCCGAGCATGCGGGCGAGGCGCAGGGACCCGCCCCAGACGGCGAGGACGCGGTGGAAGTCGAGGTAGGCGTCGCCGAGGGCGCGGGCGTCGTCCTTCTTGAGGGCGCGCTGCATGCGCTTGACCTCGGCGCCGAGTTCGGCGAGGACGGTGCGGCGCTCGGCGGGGGGCAGGGTGAGGATGCGGCGGCCGAGCTCGGGTTCGATGCGGGCGCGGAGCCAGTGGATGTCGCGGACGTCCTCAATGGTCATTGTCCGCACGGCGAGGCCGCGGCGGCGCGGGATGACGAGGAGGCCCTCCGCGGTGAGGCGCTGCATGGCCTCGCGGAGGGGGCCGCGGCTGACGCCGAGCTGGTAGGCGAGTTCGGCCTCGCCGAGGACGGTGCCGGGCGGGAGCGAGCCGTCGACGACCGCTTCGCGGAGGCGCTCGGCGATGAGGTCCACCGTCGAGGCGCGGCGCACGGGGGCGAGTCGCCCCACTTGGCGGTTGCCTTCGAGCCCGCTCAGTCCGCTGCTGCGAGTCGCCACGTCGTCCCGTTCTCCCTCTGTCGCTTCTGGGCAGCATCTTACTGCCGACCCGTACATCACGTTCGATGTCGGGACCCGGTTGCGCCCGGGGACGGGCGCTCTCGCGGAGCGGTCCGGGCGGCTTGCGCTATCGTTACCGAACGTCGATAATCTGATTGTCGACAAACTTACAATAGAACGTTAGGGTCGGCAAGACACCCGAGCCCGACTCAGGAGGCGACCAACGTGTCGAACGAACTGCATCTCAACCGCCGCCATCTGCTCCTCGGCGGCTCAGCGGGGGCCGCGGCCCTCGCGCTCGGAGCCTGCTCGCGGACCGACGGCGGCGGTGGCGGGGGCCTGCTCAAGGAGGCCCGGGACGGCGGCACGATCCGCGTCGCCTACGCCGACGAGGCCCCCTACGCCTACACCGGCGACGACGGCGCCGTCACCGGCCAGTCGGTGGACACCCAGGTCCACCTGCTCGAACAGCTCGGCGTCAAGGCCGACCAGATCGAGTGGAAGCTCACCGAGTGGGACTCGCTCATCACCGGCCTGGGCACCAACCACGACATGGTCGTCGCGGGCATGTACGTCACGCCCGAGCGCTGCGAGGCCGTGGCCTTCGCGAACCCCGACTACGTCATGCCCGACGCGCTCATGACCCTCGCCGGCAACCCCGGCGGGTACACCGACTTCAACACGATGGCCGAGACCGACGCGGTCGTCGGCGTCATGAACGGCACCAGCGAGCACGAGATCGCCGACCGGATCTACGGGGAGGACCGCATCAACGTGCAGGCCAACCTCGACTCGCTCATCCTCGAACTCAAGGCCGGGCGCTGCGACGCGATCGCGCTCACCAGCGCGAACCTGCGCCTCGCGGCCGACGCCGACCCCGAAGTCGAGGTCACCGACGGGTTCTGGCTGGTCGACCCCGACACCGGCGAGGACATCATCGGCGCCGGCGCGGCCGTGTTCCAGCCCGGCGACACCGACTTCCGCGACGCGCTCAACGGGGAGCTCGACAAGCTGCTCGCCGACACCGCGACGTGGGAGGAGCTGACGGGCCCGTACGGGTTCACCGTGGAGGAGAACCTCCCCGACGGCCTCACGGCCGAGGACCTCTGCCCGGACACCTACCGGTAGGAGGCCGGCATGGACTTGCAGGCGGTCATCGAATCACTCCCCCGATACGGCGAACCGCTCCTGGTCACGATCGGGGTCACCGTCGCCTCGGCGGCGCTGGCGCTCGTCCTGGCGTTCGCGCTGGGGCTCATGACGGGCTCGCGGCTCCTGGCCGTGCGCACCCCGGCCCGGGTGTTCGTGGAGTTCTTCCGCGGCTCCTCGGTGGTGGTGCAGCTGTTCTGGTTCGCGTTCGCGATGCCGGTGGTGCTGGGCGTCCAGTTCGACTACCTCATCGTCGCCGGGATCATCGCCCTCGGCTGCAACTACGGCGCGTACTCCTCGGAGGTCGTGCGCGGCGCGATCGCGGCCGTCCCGAAGGGGCAGCTGGAGGCCGCGACCGCTCTGAACCTCACCCCGCTCCAGAAGATGCGCTTCGTGGTGCTCCCCCAGGCGTGGCCCGAGATGATCCCCTCGCTGTGCGCGTTCGCGATCATGCTGCTCAAGGCCTCGGCCCTGGTGTCGGTCATCGGCATCCTCGACATCACCTGGCTGGCCGGGCTCCTCGGCAAGCAGCCGGGGCAGGACCGGCTGCTGCACTACGCGGTCGTCCTGGTGATCTACTTCGTCCTCGCCTGGCTCATCTGGACCGGCATGCGCGCCCTTGAACGCCGGGCCAAGCGCGGCCTCGGGATCGACGCGAAGCCCGCGGCGGGCCGGCTGGCCCCCGACGTGGCCACTGGAGGTGTCCGCTGATGCAGACCGGTTGGAGCAACGAGACCCTCCGGGAGATCTTCCCGGCCGTGTGGGACGGCTTCCTGACAGTCCTCCAGGTCACCCTCGTGGCCGGGGTCGTCGCAGTCGTCCTGGGCCTGCTCGTCGCGGTCGGCGAGCGGGGCGGCCCGGTGTGGATGCGCCGGCCCCTGGGCCTGGTCTTCCAGTTCATCCGCAACACCCCCCTGCTGGTGCAGGTGCTCATCGTCTGGACGGCGACGAGCCTCTACATCAACCCCGACTGGAGCGCCTTCGCCGTCGGCTCGGCGGTGCTGGGCGTCCACTACGCGTCCTACACCTCGGAGTCCTACCGAGCCGGGATCGAAGCGGTCCCCAAGGGCCAGTGGGAGGCCGCGACCGCGCTCAACCTCCCGTCCCACCGGGTCTGGAGCGCGATCGTCCTCCCCCAGATGTTCCGCCGCTCGGCCGCGGCCGTCGGCAACTGGATCATCGCCATGTTCAAAGAGGTCCCGACCCTGTTCGTCATCGGCGTCATGGAGATGATCGCCCAGGCCAGGGCCTTCCAGGGCCAGCACTACACCGGCGCGGTCGAGGGCTACACCCTCGCCGGGCTGCTGTTCCTCGCCGCCTCGTACCCGGTCGCGGTCGCGATGCGCAGATTGGAGAACCGCCTTGCCAAGTCCAATTACTGAGCCCATCATCGAGTTCGACCGCGTGCGCAAGACGTTCGGCGACCTGACGGTCCTCGACGAGCTGAGCTTCCGCGTCGACCCCGGCGAGCGCGTGACGCTCATCGGGCCCTCCGGTTCGGGCAAGACCACGATCCTGCGGCTGCTCATGACCCTGGAGAAGGTGACGCCGAAAGCCGACCCCGAACGGGACGGCGGCGTCGTCTGGGTCGAGGGGAAGCCCTACTCCCACATGGAGAAGAAGGGCCGCCTCGTCCCCGCGAGCGAGAAGTGGCTGCGGCAGCGGCGCACCAAGGTCGGCATGGTCTTCCAGCAGTTCAACCTGTTCCCGAACATGCGGGTCCTGCGCAACGTCACCGAGGCCCAGGTCCACGTCGCCGGCCGCTCCAAGGAGGAGGCCGAGGCGAAGGCCCTGGACCTGCTCGACCTCGTCGGCCTGGCCGACAAGACCGGCGAGTTCCCCTCGCACCTGTCCGGCGGCCAGCAGCAGCGCGTGGCGATCGCCCGCGCGCTGGCGATGGACCCGGACATCCTCCTGCTCGACGAGGTCACCAGCGCCCTCGACCCCGAGCTCGTCGCCGACGTGCTCGCGGTCCTGCGCGACGTCGCCGACACCACCAGCATCACGATGCTGTGCGTGACCCACGAGATGGGCTTCGCGCGCGACGTCTCCGACCGCGTGATGATGTTCGACGGCGGCCGGATCGTCGAGCAGGGACCGCCCGAGGCGATGTTCTCCGAGCCGCAAGAAGCGCGCACTCAGGACTTCCTTAGGGCCGTTCTGGCAGATTGATCTCCCCGCTCCTCGTAAGGGAACGGCCCCGCCCGAGGGCCGCCGCATAGCGGC
>NZ_QFRW01000052.1:0-21784 GCF_003265355.1 Glycomyces dulcitolivorans
CCGGCCGGCGCGCGATCGCCGCGGCCGCGTCCTCGATGCGGGCCCGCGCACGCGCCGCCCTGTGGCGGCGGGTGATGT
Source organism: Glycomyces dulcitolivorans (assembly GCF_003265355.1). GTDB lineage: Bacteria > Actinomycetota > Actinomycetes > Mycobacteriales > Micromonosporaceae > Glycomyces > Glycomyces dulcitolivorans. Next base: position 79 of record NZ_QFRW01000052.1, read on the forward strand.
GGAGCGGCGCGCTGCACACCGATGACGAGCAAGGGGACACCGAACAAGGGAGGGAACCGTGACCGCCTCGGACCGCACCGGTTCGCCTGACCGGCCCGCCGACATGACCGCGCACCGCCAGGTGCGCGTCGAGATCACGTACGGCCGCGGCGGACTCGACGAGGAGATCGACTTCGACGCGAAGATCCTGGCGATCTCCGCGGCCGCCGAGCTCGCCGGGATGCACCCGCAGACCCTCCGCCAGTACGACCGGCTCGGCCTCGTCGAGGCCGGCCGCACGCCCGGCGGCGGCCGCCGCTACTCGGCCCGCGACGTGTCGCGCCTGCGCGAGATCCAACGCCTGAGCCAGGACGAGGGCGTGAACCTCGCCGGCATCAAGCGGATCATGGACCTCGAACGCGAGGTCCAGGCGATCCGCGCCGAGGCCCAGGCCGTCGTCGAGGAGCTCCAGCGGGCCCGCCGCCAGCTCGCCGAGCTGCGCGCCCTCGCCGGCCCGTTCGGCCGCTCCACCGACATCGTCCTGTGGCGGGGCGAACAATGATGCGCGCTTGCCCGTCCTTTCGGTCCCGTTAAGATCGGGCCCATGCGACGCAAACGACGACGATATCGAAGTCCGCGGCCCCGCGGCGGCCTTCTAGCATCGGAGCCTCCCAGGGGGAGTGAGCGGTGCTCATAGCGATCGGGCTGGTCATCATCCTGGCCGTCACCGCCGCCACGGGTTTCTTCGTGGCACTCGAATTCGCCTACACCGCGGTCGACCGGTCCAAACTGGAGGACCTCGCCGCCGGGCCCGACGCCAAGCGGGCCTCCCGGGCGCGCCGCGCCCTCAAGATCTGCGGCCGGCTGTCGTTCGCCCTCTCGGGCGCGCAGCTCGGCATCACCGTCACCGCCCTGTTCGTCGGCTTCTTCGCCGAGCCCTACCTCGGTGAGGGGCTCGCGCAGCTCCTCGGCGTCGCGGGCGTCCCCGCCGCCGTCTCGGTCACCGCGGGCACCGTCGTCGCGTTCGTCATCGCCAACGTCGTGCAGATGATCCTCGGCGAGCTCGGCCCCAAGAACCTCGCGATCGCCCGCACCGAGGCCCTCGCGCTCGTCCTCGCGGCCCCCACCCACGCGTACCTGACGGTGTGCGGGCCGATCATCCGCTTCTTCGACGCCGCCTCCACGAAGTTCCTCAACCTCCTCGGCATCCAGCCCGTGGAGGAGCTGGAGCAGAACGCGACCGCCGAGGACCTCCACCGGATCATCGACGTCTCCCGCGACGAGGGCGCCCTCGACGAGGAGCTGTCGATCCTCCTCGACCGCGGCCTCGACTTCTCCGACACCGTCGCCGAGCAGGCCATGACCCCGCGCGTCGGCGTCCAGACCCTCCCCGCCGACGCCACCGTCGCCGACGCGGTCGCCGCGCTCGCCGACGGGCACTCGCGCTTCCCGGTCGTCGGCGACGACGTGGACGACCTGCGCGGCGTCGTCGGCATCGGCCAGATCATCGCCGTCCCGCGCGAAGCGCGATCGGCCGTGACCGTGGTCGAGATCGCCGACCCCGCGATGCTCGTCCCCGCCTCGCTCCCGCTCCCGCAGCTGCTCGAAGAGATGCGCGGGCGCCACCGCCAGCTCGCGTGCGTCGTCGACGAGTTCGGCGGCTTCGCCGGGATCGTCACCCTCGAAGACCTCGCCGAGGAGCTGGTGGGGGAGATCCGCGACGAGCAGGACCGCTTCGAGGCCGTCCCCGTCGCCCTCGCCGGCGGCGGCTGGCTCATCCCCGGGCGCTGGCGCGTCGACGAGGTCGCCGACGCCACCGGCATCCAGCTCCCCGAAGGGGAGCACTACGAGACCATCGCCGGGCTCGTCATGTCCGAGCTCGGCCGCGTCGCCCACCCCGGCGACACCGTCGAAGTGGCCACCGCCGCGGCGAGCGACTTCTACGACGAGGACGGCGACGGCGAGGCCGACCCGGTCCCGCGCAGCGTCAAGCTCGTCGTGGTCTCCTCCGCCCGCCACGTGCCGCAGGCGATCGAGCTGCGCCCGGCCGACCGCCAGGAGGCGAAGTGAGCACCGGTTCGGCCCTCCTCGTCTCCGCGATCCTCCTGGGCGCCAACGCGTTCTTCGTGGCCGCCGAGTTCGCGCTCGTGGCCTCGCGCCAGCACCGGCTCGAACAGGACGGCTCCGCCGCGGCCCGGGCCGCCCTGCGCGGCACCAGGAACCTGTCGCTCATGCTCGCGGGCGCCCAGTTGGGCATCACCGCGTGCACCGTCGGCCTCGGCGCGCTCGCCGAGCCGGCCCTCGCGCACACCATCGAGATCCCCTTGGAGCGCATCGGGCTCGAAGCGGCGGCGCACCCGATCGCGTTCGCGATCGCGCTCGTCATCGTGGTGTTCCTCCACATGGTCGTCGGCGAGATGATGCCGAAGTCCTGGGCGATCACCCACCCCGAGTCCTCGGCGATGGCGCTCATCTGGCCGTTCACCGGCTACGTGTGGGTGACCAAGCCGATCCTGCTGGGCCTCAACCACGGCGCGAACGCCATGCTCCGCCTGTTCAAAGTGGAGCCCGCCGACGAGAAGGCGCAGGCGCACTCCCCCGAGGAGCTGCGCTACCTGCTGCGGTCCTCGGCCGCCGCGGGCGTCCTCGGCGAGGAGGAGCACCAGATGCTCTCCCACGCCATCGAGGTGCAGCGCCGCCGCGTCAGGACCGTGCAGATCCCCTGGGCCGAGGTCGTCACCATCCCCGCCGCCGCGACCGCCGTCGCCGCCGAGGAGCGCAGCCGCGCCACCGGGCGCTCGCGCCTGGTCGTCGTCGACGCCGACGAGCGCCCCGTCGGCCTCGTCCACGTCCGCGAGGCCGTCCAGGCCGAACCGGACGCCTCGGTCGCCGACCTCGCCGCGGCCCCGCTGCTCGTCGCCGCCGACACCACCGTCGCCGGCGCCGTCACGCTCATGCGCCGCCAGCGGTCCCAGCTGGCCCTCGTCGTCGCCTCCCAAAAGCCCGGCGCGGACCGCGAGGTCACCGGCCTGGTCGCCATGGAGGACCTCCTCGAAGAGATCATGGGCGACTTCTACGACGAGACCGACAAGACCGCATTAGCCACCGGATACCAGAGAGGGCCTCGGCTTCGGCTGGGGCCCTTCTCGTTCGCCACTGGACGTTTTCGGCGCGACACGCGCGCCGGGCGTGTTCGTCGCGCGTTTCGGGCCCTTCAGGCGTGATCATGATTCATCAACCGTTTCCTGTGACTCTGGAAGACCATGTCGAAATTCTTCGAGGAAACCGGGCCCGAATTCGCCGTCTCCATGCGCGGCTACGACCGCCACCAGGTCGACGAGTTCACCTCCCGGCTGTATCAGAACATCAAGACCCACGAGCAGCACCGCGACGAGGCGGCGCGGGCATTGGAGGCCGCGGAGCAGCAGCTGCGCCGGGCCGAGGAGCGCATCGGCGCCCTGGAGCGGCGCGTGTCCGAGCGCGCCACCCAGATCGCCGAGGCCGAGCAGCCGACCCTCGCCGGGCTCGGCGCCCGCGTCGAGAAGATCCTCCGCGCCGCGGAGCAGGACGCCGGCGTCCAGAAGGCCGACGCGAAGCGCCAGGCCACCGCCCTGATCACCGAGGCGCGCACCGAGGCCGACGCGATGATGCGCGCCGCCCACGCCGAGGCCGCCGAGATCACCGCGACCACCGACCAGGACGTCACCGAGATCCGCTCCCGCGCGGTCAACGAGACCACCGAGCTGCGCGAGAACGCCCGCCGCAACCACGACCTCGCCGTCGCCGACGCCCACCGGGAGGCCCAGACCGCGCAGAGCCAGTCCCGCGCCGGGGCCGAGAAGACCCGCTCACAGGCCGAGCGGGAGATCGCGGTCATGCGCGCGACGTCCGAGCGCGAGATGACCGAGCTCAAGTCGATCGCCGCCCGCGAATCCGACCAGCAGCGCAACGCCGCCCACCAGCTCCTGGCCGAGGCCGCCGAGTTCCGCAAGAAGAAGACCCAGGAGCTCACGCTCGCCGAGGCCGACCGGCGCGAGCGGGCCCAGAAGGAGGAGGCCGACCGGCACCAGCAGGCCATCGCGACCGCGCAGCGCATCGTCTCCGAGGCCGAGGACCGGCTCGCGCTCGCCGAGGAGCGGGCCCGCTCGTCCGAGAACCGGGCGGTCGAGCGCCGCGAGGAGGCCGACCAGCAGGCGAAGGACGCCGTGGGCCGCGCCGCCGAGCAGGTCAAGTCCATCAAGTCGGAGTCCGCCACCGAGGCGGCGCGGCTGCGCCGCAGCGCCGAGGAGCGGGCCGCCGAGCGCGTCCAGCCCCTCGCCGAGGAGGTCGCGGCCCTGGAGCGCCAGCGGGACAGCGCCGGCTCCAACCTCACCGACCTGCGCCGCCAGCTGGGCCTGGTCTCGGGGGAGGAGGAGAAGACGGTCTCCTCCAGCCTGTCGAGCTCCTTCGACTCGCCCGCAACGGGTTCGGGCTACGACTCGCCGTCGTCCAGCGGGGTGTTCGAGTCGGAGTCGGCGCCGCTGCCGATCAACCGGCAGCGGGAGTCGCCCGAGGACCTGGACGCCACCCAGCACCTGCCGAAGGTGCACTAGAACCGCTCCACCGCCACGCGCCGTGGTCGCCGCTGCCGAGCAATCCGCTCTACGCACTGGCCGACCGCGGCGCGGCCCTATATTATAAATAAACTGAACTAATTCGTGGGAGCGTCGCGCCCCAGCCCGGGGCCGGGACCCTTCGAACCGGCTCTGCCGCGCGGCCTCCGCCGCGAGCCGGACAACTGCACCACTGACCACAGGAGCCCCCGCACTATGCAGCGCCGCATCTCGCTGATCCCCCAGCCGCAGCAGCTCACGGCCGCCGACGGCGACCTCGACCTGAGCACCCTCGACGCCATCGCCGCCGACCCCGAGCTGCACCCCCTCGCCTGGCTCCTGTCCGACCTCCTCAACCGGGGCACCGGCCTGCGACTCACGGTGACCGGCCCCTCCGAGGGCCGCGTCCTGCGCCTGCGCCTCGAAGGCGACCGGCCCGCGGACCTGACGACCGCCGCCGAGGCCTACCGCCTCGACGTCACCGAAGGCGGCGTCGACCTCGCCGCCGCCCACCCCGCCGGCATCGCCCGCGGCATCGCCACCCTCCGCCAGCTCCTCCCCGCCGACGCCCTCCGCGAGGCCCCCGCCGCCGCGCCGGTCCTCCCGCACGTGTCGATCACCGACGAGCCGCGCCTGCGCTGGCGGGGGGTCATGCTCGACGTCGCCCGGCACTTCCAGCCCAAGGACTTCGTCCTCAAGATGATCGACCGGGCCTGGCTCCACCGCCTCAACGTCGTCCACCTCCACCTCACCGACGACCAGGGCTGGCGCTTCGAGATCCCCTCGCGCCCCAGGATCGCCGACGTCGCCTCCTGGCGCACCGAGACCAAGATCGGCCACGCCCGCGACGAGGCCTCCGGCTACGAGAGCACCCCCCACGGCGGGTTCTTCTCCGTCTCCGACCTGCGCGAGATCGCCTCCTACGCGCGCGAGCGCCACGTCCTCATCGTCCCCGAGGTCAACCTCCCCGGGCACGCCCGCGCCGTCCTCGCCGCCTACCCCGAACTCGGTGCGGGCGAAGGAAAGCCCGTCTCCCCGACCTTCGGCGTCTTCGAGGAGGTCCTCGAACCCACCCCCGAGGCCCTCGACTTCGCACTGGAGGCCTACACGGCCGTCGCCGAGGTCTTCGAGGGCCCGTTCGTCCACATCGGCGGCGACGAGGTCCCCATGACCCAGTGGGAGACCTCCCCGGTCGCCCGCGAGCTCATGGAGCGCGAGGGCATCGAGGACGTCCGCGGCGTCCAGGCCTGGTTCACCAAGGCGTTCTGCGACCGCCTCACCGCCATGGGCAAGCGCGTCATCGGCTGGGACGAGATCCTCGACGGCGGCGCCCCCGCCGAGGCCGTCGTCCACGTGTGGCGCAACGAGGCCTACATCAAGAAGGCCGTCGCCGCCGGCCACCAGGTCGTCGCCTCCCCCGAGCCCTACGCCTACTACGACCACTACGAGAGCGACGACCCCGAAGAGCCCCTGCGCATCCACGGCCTCACCACCGTCGACAAGGTCGCCGGCTGGGACCCCGTCCCGTCCGGCGTCGACCCCGAGCAGGTCCTCGGCATCCAGTGCCAGCTCTGGTCGGAGTACCTGCCGACCCCCCGCGACGTCGAGTACTCGGCGTTCCCGCGCCTGTCCGTCCTCGCCGAGGTCGGCTGGACGAACCTCGACGTGCGCGAGGCGAACCCCGTCCGGGACCGGCTCCCCGACCACCTGGAGCGCCTGCACGCCATGGGCATCGACTACCGGCCGCTCACCGGCCCCGAGCGCTGGCAGCGCGGCGGCACCGGCCGCCGGGCCCGCTACAACTGGACGTTCGAGGAGCACCAGCCGGAATGACCCGCCGGTAACTGAAACTTGAGAAGCCCTTGCGGCCCGCCGGAGCGGATCGCAAGGGCTTCTTTACGATAGAGGTCCCCGGCGGCGGTACGGGCTATTGCGGGGTCAGCAGCAGGGTCAGCAATGGGAGCACCCGCGCCGCCGCCGGGGAGTCTTCGCACTCCGGACCCGAAGGCCCGGAGGACGTCTCGCGGCCATCGGCTACGGCCGGCCGTACCCGTCGATGCTCATCACGTCGAGGTCCGCGATCTTGACCACGGTCGTCGAGTTGGGGGCGTGGATGATCTCGCCGTTGCCGATGTAGATCGCCACGTGGCTCAAGTCGTTGTAGAACACGAGGTCGCCGGGCTGGAGCTCGTCGCGGGAGATCCGCGCCGTCTCGTTCCACTGCATGTCCGTGTTGTGCGACAGGGACACCCCGGCCGCGCCCCACGCGCCCTGCGTCAGGCCCGAGCAGTCCCACTCGTCGGGGCCGTCGGCGCCGTACACGTAGTCGTCGCCGAGCTGGTCGTACGCGAACGCCACGACCGCGGAGTCGCCGGTGTAGTCGCCCCACTCCTCCTGGTACTCCTCCTGGACCGCGTCGTCGTACTCCGCTTCGAGCGAGTCGATCTGGTCCTCGATCTCGTCCTGCTGGGACTCGATCTCGGCGAGGATCTCGTCGGCGCTGGCCTGGAGGGCCTGGAGTTCGGCCTGGCGGGTCTCCAGCTCCTCGATCTGCGTGAGGGCGTCCTGGAGGGCCGCGCTCTCCCCGTCGGAGAGCGTCGAGAGGTACATGAGGCGGTCGGCGAAGTCCGAGGGGTCCCCGGCGAGGACCGAGTTGACCATCGCGAAGTCGCCGCCGGTGTAGGCGGTCGCCGCGATCTCTCCCATGCGGTCCTGCGCGGCCAGGCCCGCGGCCTCCAGCTCCGGCAGCTGCGCCTCGATGTCGGCGATCAGCTGGTTGGCGTCGTCGAGCTCCTCGCGCTTGGCGTTGTAGTCCTCGATGACCTTCTCGAGCTCGGAGTGCTGCTCGTCGATCTCGGCCTGGATCTCCTCGCTGGTCTGCGCGGACGCCTGCGAGGACGTGAACAGCGCTCCCGCTAGGGGGAGCAGGGCCGCGGCCGTGATGCCGGCCGCGATACGCCGGGTACGCACCAAGGGATGCGCTCCTTCCTTTGGCCGCCTACCGGGTTAGCTGTCGGGTTCGGGCGGAAGGAAGGGTCGCCCTACGCGCATCGCGCGATTCACCCCGCCGGCCGTGCTTGAGCGGCCGACTGCTGGTTCCCCGGCTCGGCGAAGCTGGGGCGCTTCACCGACTCGACGGTGTCGCACGGTGGATACGGGGTGTATCGCAAGTTTCCGACGCGACGGCTTCACGTTAGAGGGCGTTCCCTACGGTGACAAGGGCAGGGGGAGAATTTCTCGCACAATGGCACGGAATACTACGGCCCGCTGCACGTGCATGACGAGCAGTTGCCGTCATACCCCGCAGGGGTATAGTATGACGACTGGAGGGAAGCGACATGGCAAGCGAAGAGACCCCGGACGGCTCGCACGCGCCGAGCCCTGACGGCGGCGACGGCGGTCACGACCACTACTGGTACCACGGCGACAAGGCGGCCATCACGCGCCGCCTCAAGCGCATTGAAGGCCAGATCCGCGGCATCCAGCGGATGGTCGACGACGACCAGTACTGCATCGACATCCTGACCCAGATCTCCGCCTCCACCAAGGGCCTCCAGGCCGTCGCGCTCAACCTCCTCGAAGGCCACCTGGCCCACTGCGTCGCCGAGGCGCAGACCTCCGGTGACCCGACCGCCGCCGAAGCCAAGGTGAAGGAAGCCTCGGACGCGGTGGCCCGCCTGCTCAGAACCTGAAATGGAGCCACCATGGAAACCGTGTACGTCGTCAAGGGCATGACCTGCGGCCACTGCGCCGGCAGCGTCACCCAGGAGCTCTCCGCGCTCCCCGGCGTCGAGAACGTCGACGTCGCCCTCGACACCGGCAAGGTCACCGTCAAGAGCGAGACCGCCCTCACCGAGGACCAGGTCCGCGAAGCGGTCGACGAGGCCGGCTACGAACTCGTCGGTGTCGCGTAAGACGAACATGGAGGCCCTGAACACCGGTTCACCCGGTGTTCAGGGCCTCGCCGTTGCGCCCGCCGGGACCCCCTGACGTAAAGTCGAGGCATGGCAGTCTCCGATGACGACCGTTCCGTCGAGCTCGACGAGGACTTCTCGGTGCTCCCGGACCAGACCTCCGACGACACCGACCAGGGCTGGGGCGAGGCCCCCGCCCCCCGCCGCACCCGGCGCGAGCTCTCCTCCCGAGACCTCGACCTCCTCGCCGAGCGCCCCCCGCACTGGTCTTAAGGCGGTACCGCGATGGCAGACGCATTCCCGCCCGACGAGCGCATCGAACTGATCGCGCGCTCCATCCTCCTGCGCGCCGGCATCTCCCGCTTCCAGGAGGAGCGCCGCGCCAACTGGGACCGCCTCGCGAAGGCCCACCGCCCCGCCGACGTCGACGCCCGCCTCCAGAACGCCGAGGACCTCCAGACCCTCGACGACGCCCTCCGCCTCATGGACCGCGCCATCGACCTCCTCGAATCCCCCACCGAGGACCGCGTCGCCGTCGTCGCCTTCGGCATCGAACAGCTCCAGCACCGCGTCACCGAACTCGAGGAATACGCCGACCTCAAGGAGCCCATAGGCCTCCTCCGCGAACTCATCGAGTCCTGACCCGCGGAACCCGGGCTTCCACCGGGCGGGGGTCGCGCCCGCCCGCGCTGATTCCGTGCCCTGCTTCAAAACGCACGCTCCGGCCTCGGGCCCGGTCGTGACAAGAGGGACATGTACCCACGAATTAGCACAGGGCGAGTAGCCTGTCACTGACCGAACCCCGCGGCCAGAACGGATCCCCGCAGATGCCCGATACTCCCGGCACCCCGGAGCCAGCGCATGTCCGGCGCTGACGTCTTCGCCATGGAACCCGACGAGGTCCACAGATCCGTCGAGATCCTCTTCGACGTCGAAGCCGAAGTCAACCGGCAGACCACCGAGCTCGTCCAAGCCACCACCGAGACCGCCCAGACGCTCGCCGACTCCGACATGGCGATCGGCGCCGCGCTCGCCGAAGCGGCCGAATGGTGGAACGCCGACCGCGCCGGAGGCTTCACCAGCCTGTGCGGCAACACCGGTGAATACCTCGCCGTATGCGCTGAAGACGCCGTCGAGGTCGACGACTACACCGCCGGCGACTTCGCCTCCCTCGCCGACCACGACCGCTACCCGGGCCGGGCCAACGAGAACGCCTCGGCCCGCCCCGACTGGTAGGAGCGCCCGAGCATGAGCGACATGTCATGGAAGGACCTCCGCGACCTGGAGTGCGCCAACCTCCGATGGGTCGGCGAAAGCTGGAAGACCTACGCGACCGCGATGGTCGAGCAGACCGAACGGCTGCGCACCGACGTCGTGGACGGCCACCTCAGCATCGACAACTACGAGTCCGACACCGCCGACACGGTCCGCGAGCAGATCGGACTCATCGGCGACCGGTTCGAGGACGACCTCTCGGACTACGCGACCATCCGCGTGTCCACCACCATGCTGGAGACCGCCGACGCACTGGAAGCCGAGCAGCTCGAACTCCGCGAGCTGGTGGGCTTGATCGAAGACCACGACTTCGAGATCGAAGGCGATCTCCACGAGTACGAAGTGAACCCCAGCGCGGCCCTCCACCGGGCGATCTGGGACCTGAAGCCCCCGGAGTGGCTCTGCGACCGGGTCGGCATCGACAGGGCCTCCGCCTGGTACGACCTCGCCTCGCAGGCCGATGCCCTCGTCCACATCAAGCCCGTGTACGACTCCGCGAAAGAACTCTGCGGCCAGTACCAGGACTGGCTGCGCGCCATCATGTCCCGCGCCCACGACGCCGACGACGACGCCGCGGCCGCGCTGTCGGCCATGAAGGAGAACCCGCCGGAACTCCCCCCGCAGTTCGGCGCGACCTACGACGACCTCATCGACGACTACAAGACCGCCCTGACCGAGGAGGTCGCCGCCGAGATGGAGGCGATCGCCAACGGCGACACCGACATGTCCCCCGAACAGGTCAACCAGTGGTGGGAGGACCTCAGCGACGCCGAGCGCGAAGCGCTGATCGCCGCGCACCCCGAATGGGTCGGCCCCACCGACGGCATCCCGACAACGGCCAGGGACACGGCCAACCGAGTGCTCCTCGACAACGAGATCGACAGCCTCGACGACCAGATCGCCTCCATCGAGGCGCAGCTCGCAGGCGCACGAGGATACGACGAAGGCGGGTCGGTCGACTACGACGCGCTCCAAGCGGAACTCGCAGCGCTCCGACAAGACCGCGACGACCTCGCCTCGCTTCAGGACCAGATCACCGACGACGAAGGAAACCCGGCCACATACGACAAGACCGGGCAGTCCTACTACCTGCTCGGTTTCGGCACGGAAGGCAGCGGCCAGGCCATCGTGTCCATCGGAAATCCCGACACGGCCGCCAATGTCAACGCCTATGTCCCGGGTACCAAGGCGGACCTCGGCGACGCCTCCGGTGGACTGATGGGCCGCACCGAGACCATGGCGCGCGACGCGTACAAGCTGGATCCGGGCAACGAGACCGCGACCATCCTCTGGCTTGGATACGATGCGCCGGATTCAGTTGCCCCCGAAGCGATGCAGGAGGAATGGGCCGAGGGCGCCGCGGAGGATCTCGAATCGTTCACCCAGGGCATCCGCGCCACCGGGGGAGAAGAGCCGTCGAACATGACTCTGACCGGTCACTCGTACGGCACCACCGTGATCGGGCTCGCCGCTTCAAGCGAAGGGGTCGATGCCGACAACCTCATTCTCGTCGCCTCTCCAGGAGTCACGGTCGACACGGCCGACGCGCTCGGTGTCGAGAGCGTGTACGCGACGACGAACGACCTGGATCCGATCGGCTGGGGATCGGTCCACGGCGCAGACCCCACCCGAGAGGCGTTCGGAGCGACCGAGATTGAAAGCGCCCCCGGGGGAGTCTCCGAGAACAACCACAGCACCTATTGGAACGAGAGCAACCAGACGGGACGCGATGCCATGGCCGGTGTGATCACAGGGGTCGCGGGATGACTTCGCCGAAACGCCTTCCTCGATCGATTCCCGTGACACGCCTCGGACGCGCCGGCTTCGCTGCGGTGGCGGCCGTGACCGCGATGAGCCTGTCCGCCTGTTCCCCCTCTGGAGAAGAAGTGAATCACCCGCCCGAGAGTGAATACACGCAGGCCGAGGCATACGCACCGATGGAGGCCGCGGCGGCCGACGCCGTTCTGGCGCTGCCGGACTTCCCGGGGTTCGAGCGAAGGATCTGGGCGGAGCTGCCGTGCTCGCACAACGGCATCGACGACTCCGATTACACGAGCATTGAGATCGACTACGAGTTCTCGCTGGAAAACTCTGGAAGCGACCTGGTCCGCGAGGCGTATACCGATGCCCTGCGGGACTACTGGACCTCGCTGGGATACGAGATCACCGATGAGTACGAGACCGAGCGAGGCGACCGCGTCGACCGCGGACTCGTCGTGCAGCGCGAAGACGGCATCGTGCTCTGGTACCGAGTGGTCGGCATCGTGTCCCTGACCATCCAGTCCGGCTGCGTCCCCGTCAGCGACCACGGCGAGATCGAGTACATCCCCCCGACCGGCGGCATCGAACCCGGCAGCGAGAACGACCTCGTCGAGGAGTACTTCCCCGACGGCATCCCCACCGACCAGGCCGCCGCGATCGATCCGTTCGCGAACGCCCAGGCGGTCGGCGCGCTCGTCCCCTTCGAAGCGCCTGGATCCTACGAAGACCTACTGTGAGCCGGGGCCATCCACCGTGGAGAGTGATGTTCGCGGCCGTGCTGCTCCAGATCCCTTGGCCGATCACGATTGCCGGTGTGTACATCTTGACGCGGTGCGGACCGGATGCAGAACCGGAGTGTGCGGGGTTCCAAGCCCCGATCGGGGCGTTCGTCCTCGTGGCCGTGTTCGCGATCCTGGTCGCCCTCTGTCCTGCGATCGCGGTGTGTAACGGCAGCAACGCCGCACGCAAGTTCATCATCGTGTTCCACCTTGGGGGCCTGTTCATCTCGGGCATATACATGTGGCCGATCCTTCTGTACTTCTTTGCCTGGTGTGCGGTCTGGGTTCTCCCGATCTTCGTCTCGATCGCCCTGTTCAGGCACCCCGTTTCCCGGGAATGGTGCGAGCAGCGCTGACACCGCGGCAACGCACAGGGCCCGGACCGTGGGGAGGGAGGCTCCCCCTGGTTCGGGCCCTGCGTTGCGCCCCATGAGGGGCGCGCGTGTCGAGCAGTGGTCTTGTGTCTTAACCCTTCACTGCCCCGCCGGTGAGACCGGAGACGATGTAGCGCTGGAGGCTCATGAACACGGCGACCGTGAGGATCGACGTGAGGAGCGTGCCCGCGGCGAAGATGCCGAAGTAGGAGGCCGGGGAGTTCTCCGCCGTCAGGGTCTTCAGGCCCACCGCGAGGGTCATCTCGGGCCGGTCGGTGAGGAACAGCGAGGCCAGGATGAAGTCGTTCATCGTCCCCACGAACGCCAGGATCCCCGAGATCGCGATGATCGGCGCCGCGAGCGGCAGGATCATGCCGAAGAAGATCTGCGCGTGGGAGGCCCCGTCGATCGTCGCGGCCTCGTCGAGCTCCTTCGGGATCGTGTCGAAGAAGCCCTTCATCAGCCAGGTCGAGACGCCCAGCGCCCCGCCCATGTACACGAGCATCAGGCCGAGCTTCGTGTTCAGGCCCGCTACGGGATAGAACTCGCCGATCGACCCGAAGATCAGGTACAGCGCCACGACGGCGAGGAACGCCGGGAACATCTGGATCAGCAGCAGGAACAGCAGCATCGGCCGCCGCCCCTTGAACCGGAACCGGCTGAACGCGTACGCCGCCAGCGACGAGATGAAGATCGAGATGAACGCCGCCGGGACCGCGATCATCAGCGAGTTCGCGAACCACGACGCGAACGGCACGTTGTCGTCGGTGAACAGCTTCTCGAAGTTGTTCAGCGAGAACGAGGTCGGCAGCAGGCTCGTCGAGGACAGCGTCCCGTTCGGGTTGAACGCCGCCGAGACGACGTAGACGATCGGCACCAGGCCGAAGATCAGCGCGGCCCAGGCAACGAGGTGGCGCCAGCCGGTGTCGCCGGCCCACTTGACGAACGGGTTGCGGCCCTTGCGCTTCACGGGGGTCATGAGTACACGTCCTCCTGGTTGCGGGTGAAGCGGAACATGACCGCCGAGATCGTGGCGACGATCAGGAAGATGAACACGCTGATGGCGCTGGCGAAGCCGTAGTCGGCGCTGGAGGAGCCGAAGGCCTGGCGGAACGCGTACGTGATGAGCAGGTCGGTGCCGCCGACGGCGTCGCCGGCCATGAACGGGTTGCCGCCCGAGAGCAGCTCGATCGCGTTGAAGTTGTTGAAGTTGAACGCGAACGAGGAGATCAGCAGCGGGGTGAGCGCGATGAGCAGCAGCGGCAGCGTGATCTTGCGGAACGCCGTGACGCCGGTGGCCCCGTCGATCTTCGCCGCCTCCAGCGAGTCCGACGGCAGCGCCTGGAGCGCGCCCAGCGAGATCAGGAACATGTACGGCCAGCCGAGCCAGGTGTTGGCGATGAGGACCATCGCGCGCGCCGACCAGGTGCCGCCGTACCAGTTGACGTTCAGGTTGAACAGCTCGTTGATCAGGCCGAAGTCGCGGTTGAACATCTGCGCCCACACCAGGAGCATCGCGAACGACGGCATGGCGTACGGCAGGATCATGAAGGCCCGGTAGACCTTCGTGCCCCGCATGCCGGGCCGGTTGAGGGCCATGGCGGTGCCGAGGCCGATCGCGAAGGTGAACAGGACCGAGCCGGCCGCGAACATGACGTTCCAGGCGAAGACGCCGAGGAACGGGCCGCGGATCTCGGGGTCGGTGATGACGTCGAGGTAGTTGCCGGCGCCGATGTTGACGCGCCAGCCGACGAGCGCGGCCTGGCCGTCCTCGGTGAGGAAGGTCCCGGTCTCGTTGTCGGCGTACCAGACCGTGTTCGTGGCGGTGTCGGTGATGCAGTCGCACGCCTCGTCGTAGGAGCGCGTCGACCGCCCCTCGAAGGCCGAGAGCCCCTGCACCTTGATGCCGGTCTCGGGCCCGGTCGGGACGGCGAGCTCGGCGAGTTCGCCCTGGCGCTCGTTGAGGTCGGCGAGGGTCCACACCGTGTAGCCGGGGGCGGCGGTGACGCGCCCCGTGGCGTCGACGGTCGCGCCGTCGAGTTCGGTGAGGCCCTCTTCCGTTCCGGCCCAGGTCGATCCGTCGGCCTGGTCGGTGAGCAGGAGGGTGAGCTCGCCGGAGGCGGACTCGCCGACGGCGAGCAGGTACGTCGCCCCGTCGGGGGTCTGCTGCACGCCCGCGGCGATGATCGCCTCGGTCGCCGACTCCTTGTCGACCCGGTGCCCGTCCCCGTAGTTGGAGAAGGAGGTGCCGATGGTGAGCACGACCGGGAGGATCTGGAAGGCGATGAGCAGCAGCGTGCCGGGGACCAGGTATTTCAGCTGGATCGCCCGGCGCTGGAGGTACACGTAGAAGACGACGGCCACGACGGCCGCCTCCAGCGCCAGGCCCCACCAGGCCCCGGCGGCGATGAGCGGCAGCGCCGCCCAGACGGCCAGCGCGGCGACCACCGCGAGTACCGCGATCTTGATGATCAGGCCCGCGGCGTTCACTGAGCCTTGGGCACGTTGGTCGAGCACAGTCCGATCCTTCGCTCGTCGGGGTCCTGCCGGGTTCTAGCCTGCGACGGCGTCGCGGATGGACGTCGCGGCGGTGGTGGCGGCGGCCTCGCCGGTGGAGACGCCGTCGATCGCGTCGGCCTCGGCGCGCCCGAAGGGCTCCCAGACGGCGTTCATGGCGGGGATGTTCGGCATCGGAGTGGCGTTCTCGCCGGCGGCGGCGAAGCCCTGGACGTCGGCGTTGCCGGCGGAGAAGGTCTCGGCGGCGGCGGTGAGCGCGGGGAGGCGTCCTCCGGCCTCGGCGAGCTTGACCTGGAGGTCCTCGGTGAGGACGTAGTTGGTGACGAACTCCTGGGCGAAGACGGCGTTCGCGGCGGTCGCGGAGACGTAGAAGCCCTGGACGCCGAGGAACGGCGAGGCGGGGCCCTGGCCTTCGAAGCCGGGGATGGCGGTGACCTCGTAGTTGAGGCCGGCGCCCTGGACGTCGGTGAGGGCCCACGGGCCGGAGATCATGAAGGCGGTCTTGCCGTCGACGAAGAACGGGATGGTGTTCGTGGCGTCGATGGTGGTCTTGAGGATCCCCGCGGCGCCGAGCTCGGCGAACTTGTCGAAGGCGGCGATGCCGCCGGCGGAGTCGACGCCGACGTCGGTCGGGTCGAGGTTGCCGGCGCCGTCGTCCTTGAAGAGGTAGCCGCCGAAGGACGCGAACAGCGGGTAGGCGCTGTAGGCGTTGCCGTCGACGCCGACCTCCATGGTGAGGACCTCGTCGGTGCCCGCGGCCTGGCCGGCGGTGATGAGCTCCTCGAAGGTGGCGGGGGCGTCGGGGGCGAGGTCGGTGTTGCGGATGAGGGCCAGGTTCTCGACGGCGTAGGCGACGCCGTAGAGGTTGCCGTCGACGGTGAAGGCCTTGACGGCGGCCTCGTTGAGGGCGGCCTGCTGGTCGGCGCTGAGGGTGATGGGGGAGATGACGCCGTCGGCGGCGAACTGGCCGGACCAGTCGTGCGCGCCGACGATGATGTCGGGACCCTGGCCCTGCTCGGCGGCGGTGAGGAAGTCCTCGCGGAGGGTCTCCACGTGCTCTTCGACGGTCACCTTCACGCCGACGGAGGTCTCGAAGTCCTTGACGAACTCCTTGAGGACGGGGGTGCGGGTCTCGTCGGCCCAGATGACCAGCTCACCTGAGAACTCGGAGGTCTCTTCGGTGCCGCTGTCGCTGTCGTCGCCGCAGGCGGCGGCCGCGCCGAGGGCGGCGGCGGAGACGGCGGTGATACCCAGGGTCCTTCTGCGCATGTCTTCTTTTCTCCTCATTGAGGGGCCCCGGGGCGGGGGCCGCTGGTCCGGGACTCGCGTCCCGACTTCCTAGAACATTAGCAAGATGTTTCAGAATCAGGAAAGCCTTGCAACCAAACTGTTGCCAAGTTTCAGATAGGCTAGTCTGTCATCATGCGGCTTCGACTCTCTGACATCGCCCGGCAGGCCGGGGTCAGTGAGGCAACGGTGTCCCGGGTGCTCAACGACAAGCCCGGCGTCGGTCAGCAGACCCGACAGTCCGTCCTCACTGCCCTCGACGTGCTCGGCTATGAACGCCCCCAGGCCCTCCGCAAGCACGCTATCGGCCTGATCGGCCTCGTGGTGCCCGAGCTGGAGAATCCGATCTTCCCGCTGTACGCGCAGACGATCTCGAACGTCCTGGCCGGTTCGGGCTACACCCCGGTGCTGTGCACCCAGACCCCCGGCGGGGTCTCCGAGGACGAGTTCGTCGAGATGCTCCGCGAAAGAGCGGTTGCCGGCATCATCTTCGTCTCGGGGCTGCACGCGGACACGACCGCGAGCACCGCACGCTACCAGGAGCTCAAGGACAAGCGCCTCCCGGTGGCCTTCGTCACCGGCCACCCCGAGGGCGTCGAGGCCGCCTCGTTCTCCTGCGACGACACCGTCGCCGCCCGGATCGCCGTGGAGCACCTCGCCGGACTCGGGCACGAGAAGATCGGCCTCGTCTCCGGCCCCGACCGCTACTGGCCGGTGCGCCGCAAGATCTCCGGGTACCGGGCCGCCATGCAGGGCGTCGGCCCCGAGCTCATCGAGCTGACCCTCTTCGGCGAGCAGGGCGGCCACGCCGCCGCGTCGCGCCTCATCGACCGCGGCGCGACCAGCGTCGTCTGCGGCTCGGACATGATGGCCCTCGGCGCGATCCGCGCCGCCGAGGAGCGCGGCCTCAACGTCCCGCAAGACTTTTCAGTCGTGGGCTACGACGACTCGCCGCTCATCGCCCACACCAACCCCCCGCTCACGACCGTGCGGCAGCCGGTGCGCGACATCGCCACCGCCGCGGCGCGGGCCCTGCTCGACGAGATCGCCGGGCAGCCCACCCCCTCGTCGGAATACCTGTTCCGACCCGAACTCGTCGTACGCGGTTCCACCGGTGCGGCCCCCCGAAACTGAAAGGCTGACTCACCGATGAGTGGAAACTGGTGGCGCGACGCGGTCATCTACCAGGTGTACCCGCGCTCGTTCGCCGATGCGGACGGCGACGGCATGGGCGATCTGGAGGGCATCCGCTCCCGCATCCCCTACCTCGCGCAGCTCGGCGTCGACGCCATCTGGCTGTCGCCGTTCTACGCGTCCCCGCAGAAGGACGCCGGCTACGACGTGTCCGACTACCGGGCGATCGACCCGCGCTTCGGCGACCTCTCGGATTTCGATCGGATGCTCGAAACCGCGCACGCCGCCGGCATCCGCCTCATCGTGGACCTCGTCCCCAACCACACCTCCTCGGAGCACGAGTGGTTCCAGGCCGCCCTCGCCGCGGCTCCCGGCTCGCCGGAGCGAGAGCGCTACCACTTCCGCGACGTCACCGACCCCGAAGTGCCGCCGAACAACTGGCAGTCGATCTTCGGCGGCCCCGCGTGGACGAAGACCGACGACGGGAAGCAGTGGTACCTGCACCTGTTCGACTCCTCCCAGCCCGACCTCAACTGGGACAACCCGGAGGTCCACGAGGAGTTCAAATCCGTGCTGCGGTTCTGGCTCGACCGCGGCGTCGACGGCTTCCGCATCGACGTCGCCCACGGCATGGTCAAGGCCCCGGGCCTGCCTGACACCGGCGGCGACGGCACCATCGAGATGATCGGCACCACCCAGGCCCCGTTCTTCGACCAGGACGGCGTCCACGACATCTACCGCACGTGGCGCCCGATCATCGAGGAGTACGAGGGCGACCGGATCTTCGTCGCCGAGGCGTGGACCGACTCGGCCGAGCGCCGCTCGCTGTACCTGCGCCCCGACGAGCTCCACCAGGCCTTCAACTTCGACCTCGTGCTCGCGCCGTTCAGCGCCGCCGACTTCCGCAAGGCCATCGACTCCGAGATCGCCAACAACGCCGGCGTCGGCGCCCCCTGCACCTGGGTGCTCTCCAACCACGACGTGCAGCGCCACGTCACCCGCTACGGCGGCGGCGAGGCCGGCCTCGCCCGCGCGAAGGCCGCGACGCAGCTGCTGCTGTCGCTCCCGGGCGTCGTGTACGTCTACCAGGGCGAGGAGCTGGGCCTCAACGAGGTCCTCGACCTGCCCGACGAGGTCCGCGAGGACCCGTCGTTCCACCGCACCGGCGGCGAGCAGATCGGCCGCGACGGCTGCCGCGTCCCGCTCCCCTGGAAGCGCGAGGGCGCCTCGCTCGGCTTCGGCCCCGCGGGCGAGCCGTGGCTGCCCCAGCCCGCCGACTGGGCCGACCTGTCGGTCGAGGCCGAGGACGGCGCCGCAGGCTCGACCCTGGAGTTCTACCGCCAGGCCATCGCCATCCGCAAGGGCCGCAAGGCGACCGGCCTGACCTGGCTCGCCGACCCCGGCGACAACGCGTTCGCGTTCGACAACGGCGCCCTGGTCGCGGTCGTCAACTTCGGCGACGAGCCCGTCCCGGTCTCCGGGTACGGCACCGAGGTGCTCCTGGCGAGCGCCGACCTCGTCGACGGGCACCTGCCGGGCGGCGCGACCGTCTGGTTCGCCAAGTAGCGCAAGACGTCTCAGGGGCGGCGGGCATCGGCCCGCCGCCCCTCGGCGTCCCCGGACCCGCGTCGCACACCCGGTCCGCCGGACCCGCCCCGGACCGGACTCCCGCCACTCCCGGGCCCTCGCAACCCACCTGTTCGGACCTGCGACGGACCCATGACGCAGGGGTTATTGCCCTTCGTCCCCTTCGGGCATAGATTCGGGTCCTCAATCGCATACCCCCGCGATGCCTGGCCGCCCGGCGCGGCCTCAGGGTTCTCCATCGCAACGCCGACCCTTCGGCGGAGCCGGGGCGCAGCCGGCGCCCGTGCCCGCGGTCTGCCGCGCTGACCCGTTGGAGACCCGCCATGACCCGACCCTCCCGACCGGACGCCCCGCGCGCCAGGTCAAGACGCCGCAACTCCCTCAAGATCGCCGCATTCGCCCTCGTCTTCCTCCTCGCCGCGACCCTCGCCGTGATGGCCGAGGCCCGCGGGCGCGGCCAGAGCCCCTCCCGGCCCATCGGCCTCGACCGGGCCCTCCCCTACGACATCGCCGCGCTCGACGGCGCCGGCAACAACGAGGACCACCCCGACTGGGGCGCAGCGGGTTCGGAGTACCAGCGCCTCGCCGACCCCGACTACGCCGACGGCATCGGCGCCATGCAGGAGGGCCCCGACCCGCGGTACGTCTCGAACCGCGTGTTCGCCGACGACCACGTCAACCTGTTCTCCGAACGCGGCCTCTCCCAGTGGAACTGGGCGTGGGGCCAGTTCGTCGTCCACAACATCGCCCTGCGCGCCACGGTCCCCCACGGCGACCCGGCCGCCGAGGCCGTGACCGTCCCCTTCGACAACGACGACCCCTTGGAGGAGTTCACGAACGACACCGGGACCCTCCCGTTCATCCGCTCGGCCCCCGCCGAGGGCACCGGCGTCGACTCGGCGCGCGAACAGGTCGACCTCCTCCCGTCCTACCTCGGCGGCTTCGAGGTGTACGGCGGCACCGAGGACCGCCTGGAATGGCTGCTCGACGGCGAGGTGAACGGCGACCTGACCGACAACGCCGCGACGTTCATGCTCGACGGCGGCTACCTCCCGACCGCCGACTTCCGCGGCGACTCCGCCACGGCCCCATACATGGACGCGAGCGGGCGCCTCATGGGCACGCCCGAGGCCGCGATGGTCACCGGCGACGTCCGCGCCAACCAGTCCCCCTCGCTCCTGGCCCTCTCCACCCTCTTCGCGCGCGAGCACAACCGGATCGTCGACGAGCTGCCGCGGCGCCTGTCCGCCGAGGCGAAGTTCGAGATCGCCCGCCGCATCGTGGTCGCCGAGATCCAGCGGATCACGTACGAGGAGTTCCTGCCCGCCCTGGGCGTCGAACTCCCCGAGTACGAAGGCTACGACCCGAACGTGCAGGTCCAGGTCTCGAACGAGTTCGCCACGATCGCGTTCCGGGCCCACTCGATGATCCACGGCGACTTCCTCATCTCCGTCGCCAGCGGCTACTACACCGACGAGGAGCTGGAGGCGTTCGAGGCGGCCGGCCTCGAAGTGGAGGCCGGCACCGAAGTGGAGGCCGAGGCCCCGGCGGGCCTGATGTTCTTCAACCCGGACCTGTTCCGCGACGTCGGCCTGGAGGCCTTCGTCCACGGCATGTCGGTGCAGACCCAGTACAACAACGACGCCATGGTGGACAACCAGATCCGCTCGGTCCTCAACCAGGTCCCGGTGGACGGCGCCACGGACTGCCTCGACGCCGCCGACTGCTTCACGATGGTCACCGACCTGCCCGCGCTCGACCTGGTCCGCGCCCGCGACCACGGCCTGCCCGGGTACAACGACCTGCGCGAGGCCTTCGGCCTGGAGCGGGCCGCCGACTTCACCGACGTCACCGGCGAGGCCACCCAGGACCTCCCCGAGGGCATGACCGTCGACTCCCCGGAGGCCATGGCGTTCACCGCCTTCGCCGACGCCGAGGGGAACGCGGTCACCGAGGAGGAGGCCCGCGGCGACGGCGCCGCGGTCACCGCGACCCGCGCCTCGACGCTCGCCGCGCGCCTGGCGGCGATCTACGGCGACACCGACTCCCTCGACGCGATCACCGGCCTCATGGCCGAGCCGCACCTGCCGGACTCGGAGTTCGGCGAGCTCCAGCACGCCATGTGGGCGGGCGAGTTCGCGATGCTCCGCGACGGCGACCGGTTCTTCTACGAGAACGACGACGCCCTGGACTTCATCGCCGACCAGTACCGGATCCGGCCCGCCGGCACCCTGGCCGAGCTCATCGCCGACAACTCCGAGATCGACCGCGACGACCTCCAGGACAACGTCTTCTTCGCCGAGGAGATCGCGCCCCTCCCGGTCGGCGCCGACGACGAGGACCGCCCCGGCCGCGACTGCCGCCGCGACCTCGCCGTCGCCGAGAACCGCTGCCACGGCCGCCGCTTCCGAGAACCCGAGCGCAGCTGAGGACAGCGGCGGGCCCCGCGGCCCTCCAGCCGCGGGGCCCGTCACCCGCCTTGCGGGGCAAGGCGAAGGGCCCGGACG